>NZ_JBYBLQ010000015.1:0-93019 GCF_059337855.1 Stenotrophomonas maltophilia complex sp. Om-AH-Sm3
GGTGTCCGCGGCATGGATGCCGCGGCCAAGCCTACACGGACGTACTTGCGGCGTCCCCCGCGAACCCAACCCGCCCGGCCCCTGACAGTTTCAGGGCGCGGCCAGCTCACGGAGAAGAAAAAGAAGATCAAGGGCAACAGCGGGTCGCTGCGCTCGTTGGGTTCTGTGCGCATGAGAAAAGCGGCCATTGGGCCGCTTCTGCTTCTGCTCTTCTTTTTTCTCTTGCGTGGGTGGACGCCGCAGAGATCTGTCCGAGGCCGGAGGGGTGGGGCCGGGCGGGGTATCCGCGCCATGGATGGCGCGGCTAAGCCTACAGGGACGTACTTGCGGCGTCCCCGCCTGGCCCCGCCCCTCCGGCCCCACCGATAAACCGCTTTCCGCGACCCACCCACGAGGGGCTGCGCCGTTCGCGGGAACTTACTTCGCCGGCGACATCCACATGTCGATGACCGCGCTGAACACTTCCGTCCCCGCGCGGTCGCGCACGCTGACCGTCACCGGCAGCGCATAGCCCTCGGCCGCGACCACAATGGGCTGTGCCGGCAGCGCCACCGCCTGCAGCGTGCCGCGGGCCTTGGCCAGGTACTGCACCTGCATCCCCTTCGGGATCCAGCGCATGCCCTTCGGCAGCGATGCATCGACCATCAACCCGGCGGTCAGTTCGGCCAGGTTGCACATCGCGATCGCGTGCACCGTGCCGATGTGGTTGCGCACCCTGCGGCGATCGGCCAGCGTGCCTTCGCAGCGGCCGTGTTCCAGGCGGGTGATGCGTGGCGCGATGCTGGCGAAGTAGGGCGCCTTGAAGCACACCGCGCGCGAGAACAGCCAGGTGCCGGCGGGCCAGCGCTGCAGCCGGTGGTAAAGCGAGAGCAGGGGCGTGGACATGGTGGGTATTCCGGTCGGCGGATAAAGCGACGGCGGGCCGAGGCCCGCCGTCGAAGCAACGCGTGTCGCGGGCGATCAGGCTGCCTGCGAATGCGGGTCCTTGTGCTGGCGGTCGTAGTAGCTGGCCGCGCGCAGTTCGTGGGTGTCGAAGTCGTCCACGGTGATGGTGTCCAGGGTCAGCGTGCGCAGCTCTTCCAGCAGGCTGCGCTCGTCCTGGGTGATCACGCCCTCGGCCACGGCTTCGTCCAGCTGCGCCTTGAAGTCCAGCGCCTCGATGCCCTTGCTCTTCAGCGCCTTGAGGAACTTGCGCTCCACCGGCTCGGCCATGATCGCCTTGCTCAGGTAACTGTTGATGCGGCCACCCGGGTTGTTCTCGCACGGGGTCAGGAACACGCCATTGGCGAGACGGTCGCGGGCTTCATTCGGCGCCATCAGCAGGGCGGCGACGCGGCGGCTCAGGCGATCACCCGGAGCCTCGGCACGACGGCCCAACGGGAAGATGAGCGCCCACATCAGCCAGCCGATCGGACGGATCGGGAAGTTGCGCAGCGCGGCCGACAGCGACTCTTCGATCTTGTGCACGCTGTCATGGAAGGCCCAGGCCAGCAGCGGCTGGTCGGCCTGCGGTGCACCTTCGTCGTGGTAGCGCTTGAGCATGGCGCTGGTCATGTAGACATGGCTCAGCACGTCGCCCAGGCGGCCGGACAGCGATTCCTTGAACTTCAGCTTGCCGCCCAGGGTCATCATCGAGATGTCGGCCATCAGCGCCAGGTTGGCCGAGTAACGGTCCAGCTTGCGGAAGTAGCGGCGGGTGTAGGCGTCGCCCGGGGCGGCGCCGAAGCGCGCGCCGGTCAGGCCGAACCAGAACGAACGCACGGCATTGGAGATGCCGAAGCGGATGTGGCCGAACAGGCTGCGGTCGAACTCCTGCAGGCCGGCACGGGTATCCGGATCCTGCGCGGCCTTCATTTCCTTCAGCACCCAAGGGTGGCACAGGATCGCACCCTGGCCGAAGATCAGCAGGCTGCGGGTCATGATGTTGGCGCCTTCCACGGTGATCGCGATCGGCGCGGCCTGCCAGCTGCGGCCGGCGAAGTTGCGCGGCCCCAGGATGATGCCCTTGCCGCCGATCACGTCCATCATGTCCGAGATCACTTCACGGCTCATGGTGGTGCAGTGGTACTTGGCGATGGCCGACGGCACCGACGGCACATCGCCACGGTCAACCGCAGCGGCGGTGGCCTGCGACAGCGCACTGATCTTGTACGCCTTGCCGCCGATGCGGGCCAGCGCTTCTTCCACGCCCTCGAAGCGGCCGACCGACAGGCCGAACTGCTTGCGGATGCGCGCATAGGCGCCGGTCACGGCGGCACCGGCCTTGGCACCGCCGCTGGCGGTGGACGGCAGGGTGATCGAGCGGCCCACGGCCAGGCACTCGTTGAGCATGTTCCAGCCCTTGCCGGCCATGGCTGCGCCGCCGATCAGCTGGGTCAGCGGAATGAACACGTCCTTGCCGCGGATCGGACCGTTCTGGAACGTCGAGTTCAGCGGGAAGTGGCGACGGCCGATTTCGACGCCGGCGGTATCACGCGGCAGCAGGCCCAGGGTGATGCCGATGTCGCGGGTATCGCCGATCAGGCCATCCGGGTCGTACATGCGGAAGGCCAGGCCGATCAGCGAAGCGACCGGGGCCAGGGTGATGTAGCGCTTGTCGAAGGTCAGCTTGACGCCGAGCACCTGCTCGCCGTTCCACTCGCCCTTGCAGACGATGCCGTAGTCCGGGATCGAAGTGGCGTCGGAGCCGGCGAACGGACCGGTCAGGCCGAAGCAGGGCACTTCGCGGCCATCGGCCAGGCGCGGCAGGTACTGGTCCTTCTGTTCCTGGGTGCCGTAATGCACCAGCAGTTCACCCGGGCCCAGCGAGTTGGGCACGCCGACGGTGGAGCTGACCACCGAGGACACCGAGGCCAGCTTCTGGATCACCTTGTGGTGGGCCAGCGCGGAGAAGCCCAGGCCGCCGTACTCCTTCGGGATGATCATGCCGAAGAACTTGTTCTTCTTGATGAAGGCCCACAGCTCCGGCGGCAGGTCGGCGTGGACGTGGGTGATTTCCCAGTCGTTGACCATCGTGCACAGCTCTTCCACCGGGCCATCGAGGAAGGCCTGTTCTTCAGCGGTCAGCTGCGGCTTGGGGTAGTTGAGCAGGATGTTCCAGTCCGGATCACCGGTGAACAGTTCGCCCTCGAAACCGACCGAACCGGTTTCCAGCGCGATGCGCTCGGTCTGCGACAGCGGCGGCAGCACCTTGCGGAACACCTTCATCATCGGGCTGGTCAGCAGCGGCTTGCGGATGAACGGCAGCAGCAGCGGCACGGCGATCACCGCCAGCACCGCCGCAGCGACGATGGTGGCGGTCTGGTTGACGTAGGGAATGAACCAGCAGGCGGCCAGCAGGGCCACGCTGATCAGCGTCCAGGTAACCAGCCGCATGCGGTGGTAGGCGACGAAGGCGCCTGCCAGCAGCAGGGCGAGGAAGGGAAGAACGATGCTCATGAGCGTGCTCCGGTGACGTGCTCGTTTGTGGCGGACGAAGCCGCAGCGTCCGCTGCGGGCAACACGTCCAGATAGTCCAACACAGTAGCGGTAAAGGCGTCGTTGTCATCGCCGGCGACCATGTGGGTCGCTTGCGGCAGCTGTACATGGCGCGCATGCGGCGCCAGCGCCAGGAATTCGGCCACGGTCTGCGGCGTGACCAGGTCGCTGCGGCCCCCGCTGACCAGCAGCAGCGGGCACTTCACCTGGCGTGCGGCCTCGGCCAGTGCGTCCTGGTGCTGTTCGCTGTCGCGGGCCAGCTCGGCCACCAGGCGCGGGTCCCAATGCCAGCGCCAGCGCCCGTGGCCGTCCTCGCGCAGCAGCGCACGCAGCGACTGCTCGGATTTGCGCGGCCGGTGCGGCATGTAGGCCGAGATCACGTCGGCGGCCTGGGTCAGCGAGGCGAAGCCGTCGGGATGGGCGGTCATGAAGGCGAGGATGCGCTCGACACCGGCGGTATCCCAGCGCGGGGTGATGTCGACCAGCACCATGGCCGAGAACAGGCCCGGCCAGCGCGATTCGGCCAGCAGGCCGAACAGGCCACCCATCGAAGCGGCAACCAGTACCGGCGGGCGCGGCTGTTCGCCGGCCAACACGATCAGGTCGTCGGCGAACTGTTCGCCGTGATAGGGCAGATCGGCGCCATTCCAGTCGGAATCGCCATGGCCGCGGGCGTCGTAGGCCAGCGTCTGCAGGCCGGCCGCGTTCAGTGCGCGGGCAGTGGCATTCCAGGCGTGGCGGGTCTGGCCGAAGCCATGGGCAAACAGGACCCGGCCGCGCCGGCCATGGTCGCTGACGGTCGCCGCCAGGCGGGCGCCATGGGCGGCGTCCAGGCGCAGGTCATGGAACGCAGCGGGAGTGGGGGACATAACCATACTTGCTAGTATGGAGAGCTTCGAGGGGAAGTCAATACTGCACGGTATGGTGCGTTGCAGAACGCGCGTGGAGGGACCCTTCCGACGGGCCTGCGACGGTTTCGACCGCAACCGCGTACTGCAACGAACCCCGGCGTATGGTTAAATCAGTCCATGAATCAACCTGACGCTTCCGCCGGCGAACCGCGCGCCGGCCGCAACAGCCGCCTGAGTGCCGAAGACTGGGCCCAGGCGGCCCTCGATCTGATTGCTGAACAAGGTGTCGGCGCCGTCGCGGTAGAGCCGCTGGCACGGCGGCTCGGCGTTACCAAGGGCAGTTTCTACTGGCATTTCCCTTCACGCGATGCATTGCTGCAGGCGGCGCTGGAACGCTGGGAACTGTTCGAACAGGAACAGGTGTTCGGCAGCCTGGAAGACGTACCGGATCCGCGCGTGCGCCTGCGCCAGCTGTTCCAGATGGTGGCGCATGAAGTGCAGCCGCACATCATCTACAGCGAGCTGCTGAAGGCACTGGATCATCCGATGGTGCGGCCGGTGATCGACCGGGTCTCGCAGCGTCGCCTCGACTATCTGGTCGCCTCGTTCCGCCAGGCCGGCCTCAGCTCGACCGATGCGCGTCATCGCGCACGCCTTGCGTACGCCGCTTATGTCGGCTTCCTGCAGTTGTCGCTGCAGCTGCAGCAGCCCAAGCAGGCGCGCGAGGATTTCGAAGCGTACGTCGAGCATCTGATCGAGACGCTGATTCCGAACGGATGAGCGCCCGGACATGATCTCGAAGGAAGGCCGCAGCGATGCTGCGGCCTTTTTGTTGTGCGCTGGCCAGCGCCCGTCCATGGCGCACAAAGAACAACGGCCCCTTTCGGGGCCGTTGCTGCATCAGCTGAAGCTGATCAGGTTCCCGATCAGAACTTCTGCTTGTACTGCATGTACATGAAGCGACCGATGTCGTAGCCACCGTAGTAGGAGAACTGCGAGTTCGGGGCCGAGTACATCTGCGGGCCGTAGTGGTCGAACACGTTGCGCGCACCGACGGCGATGGTCGCATTCCACGGTGCGTTCCAGGAGACCTGGACGTCGTGGAACATGGTCGAGCCACGCTTGTTCATCGGCTGGTCGCGCACCGGATCCGGCGAACCGAAGTCCGGCAGGCTGCACTCGTCGCTGTAGTAGCAACGCTCCTTGACGCTGGAGAAGTAGCGGGTGCCCCAGGTCACGCCCCAGTCGCCACGCTCCCAGCCCAGCACCAGGTTCGAACGCAGGCGGAAGTTGCTGCCGAAGCCGTTGAGGATCGACACCGGCACCTGCTGCGCGTTGGTGGTCTTCAGCACGTTCTTGGTGACGTAGCTGTTCTGCAGGTTGGCGCTGAAGGTACCCCAGCTGTCGGTCTCGAAGCGGTACGCCACGTCGAAATCGAAGCCTTCGGTTTCCTGGTAACCGGCATTACGCGGTGCGTAGGTCAGGTTGATCACGTTGTGACGGTTCGGATCACGGGTGAACGAGTTGCAGCGCTCGGCGATGCCAAGCACGTAGCAGTCGTTCAGCTGGTCATCCGGACTGTCGGTGACGATGGTGTTGGTGATCTTGATGTTCCACCAGTCCAGGCTCATGTTCAGGCCCTGGGCGAAGGTCGGGCTCCACACCAGGCCAACGGTCTTGGACTTGGACTTTTCCGGAGTCAGGTTCGGATTGGAGACGGCGTTGAACGGATCCGGCGTCTGCTCATCCGGACCGCTGGCCGGCACATAACCCTGGCGCAGCTGGCGGAAGGTGCTGGCGGTCGGGCCGATGGCCGCGGCACAACGGGCGGCGACGCCCGGCTGATCAGTCGAGCCGAACGTGGTGTCGCACGGATCGGTGAAGTATGCGAAGGTCTGCGAGCTGCCACCGTACAGATTGTCGATGGTCGGCGCACGGAAGCCTTCGGCGTAGGTCGCACGCACCAGCAGCTGGTCGATCGGCTTCCACTTCAGGCCGAACTTGTTGTTGGTGGTGTCGCCGAAGGTGCTGTACTTCGAGTAACGGGTGGCGGCGTTGAAGCTCAGTTCCTTGGCACCCGGCAGGTCGGCCAGGATCGGAACATTCAACTCCAGATAGACTTCGTTGACGTCGTAACCACCACCGGTCGGGCCGGCGGCCAGATCGGTCGAGTAGCCGGTCTGCGACAGCGCGTCCGGATTGTACGAACCCTTGTCTTCGCGGTACTCGTAACCCAGCGCGAAGCCCAGGTCGCCGGCGGGCAGGGTGAACAGGCTGCCGGCGATGTTCGCGTAGTAGGTCTTGGTGGTGACTTCACCGGTGTTCTTGGTGGTCGGGAACAGGAACTGCTGCAGATCCGGGTTGCCGGTCAGGCCACCGTCACCGGTACGGCCGAACGGAATGGCCGGGTTCCACGGCAGGCAGCCGCCAGCGCCCGGGCCATAGATCGGATTGGAACCGTCAACCAGGCCAGCGGCCGTACCGCACTCGACGCGGCCGGTGGCCGGGTTGAAGAACGACGGACCGGTGGCGGCATTGACCGCCAGCACGTTGTAGTTGCCGGTCTGGCTCTGCTGGTTCTCCGAGTTCTGGTAGATGTAGCCGGCTTCCCAGTCGAAGTACTTGTCATTGAACTGGAAGCTGCCCTGCAGGGCGCCGGTGAAGCGGAAGGTGGTCAGCTTGTTGGTCGACAGGCGCGGCACTTCCCAGCCACGGCGCATGAAGCCCATGTCCTTGCCGAAGGGGTTGTAGTAGCTGTCGGCATCCCACTTGGCACCCAGGCGCTCATACGACGCGGACTGCAACGGATAGCCTGCGACCTGGGCCTGCGACTCACGACGGGTATACAGCAGGTCGGAGACGAAGCGGATGTTGTCGGTCAGGTCGTACTGGACGTTGGCGAACACCGAGCGACGCTTGGTCGGCGTCAGCAGGTGCATCTGCGTGTTGGAGTTGCTGGTATCACCGGTGATGCCGGCGAAGTCCTGGTCGTGGTACTGGTTGACGTCGCGATAGTCGCCACCGCGGTTCAGCACCAGCCAGTCATCGGTATCCGGATCGATGATGGTGCCCCACTGGCTGACCGGGCTCCAGTTCTGGGCCGGGTGGAAGGTGGTGCGCGGGTAACGGCTGAACCAGCGGTCCTTGGCCCACACTTCCTTTTCTTCGGCGTACTCGGCGCCGATGGTGATCGAGCCACGGTCACCGGTGAAGCCGGCCACGAAGTCGTAGCTGGTCTTCTGGCCGTCGCCTTCGCCGTACTGGCCGACGTAGGCGTTGGCTTCCAGGCCCTGGAAGTTCTTGCGGGTGATGATGTTGATCACGCCGGCGATCGCGTCGGAGCCGTAGATCGACGACGCGCCGTCCTTCAGTACGTCGATGCGCTCGACGATGGCCGACGGAATCTGCGACACGTCCTGCAGGCCGCTGACGCTGGCGCCGAGGCGCTTGCCGTCGACCAGCACCAGGGTGCGCTCGGCACCGAGGTTGCGCAGGTCGATGTAGAAGCCACCGACGGCTTCGCCGGAGGACAGCGGCTCGGAACGGCTGATGGCCGGGCTGCCGGCGGCTGCGATGTTCTGCAGGACGTCGGCAACCGTCTTGAAGCCGCTCTTCTCGATCGAAGCACGGCTGATGCTCAGAACGGGCTGGGCGGTTTCGGTATCGACCTGACGGATGCGCGAACCGGTGACCTCGATGCGGTCGAGGTTGGTCGCTTCCTGGGCGTGGGCCGTCGCGGTGGTGGCACCGGCGACAAGCGCGATCACAACTGCGTCACGCAGCTGGCTGGACTTGAGTTTCATTGGCTCTCTCTCTCCAAGAAATCTTGGCTGGGGTTAGTGCCCGGCGGGGGAGCGAAAAAGCGCTCCCAAATCGCGAGGCTGACCCGATAGTAACGGGCGTTCGCCAAGAATTAAAGCTGTGTTAATGAAGTCTGTGATTTTGGTAAAAAAGCGCTTTTCCCAGCCCAATCAACGGGTTGCCGGTATGGTCATGCTGATCTGCCTCGTTTGTTAACACAGAATGATGAAAAAAGTTTCGACTGATATGTATCCCAATATGTCGATACGCTCTACGGTCGATACCGCTCATGCGAGTGCGAGGCAGGCACGCAGATGCAAAAAGGCGCCTTTCGGCGCCTTCGGGAATATCGTTGCTGAAGCTGATTGAGGGGATCAGAGATCCTGTTCGTAACGCACGTACGGCACGGTGCCGTCGTCGTTGCTTTCGTTGCGCGGGGAGAATGGATTCTTGCCGCGGCTGATCACGTTCTCGGCGCCGACGGTCAGCTGGCCGGACCACGGGGTACGCCAGGTCAGGCCGATGCCCAGGCCTTCGAACTTGCCGGGCTTGCCCGGCACGTCGACCACGCGGCCGATGATGCTGCCGGTGAAGTTGCCGTAACCGGCACCGATGCTCAGGCTCTTGCTGTCCCAGCGATCGACGATGGCCGGCGAAGCGTCGGCCAGCGGTACCAGGCGTGCCTTGGCGTAGGTACCGGCGATGGAGACGAAGCCTTCGCGGCCAATGTTCTTCTGCGCGAACACGGTCAGATCGTTCTGCTCGGCGCGCAGCGAGGGCGTCTTGTTCGGGCCCGCCAACCAGGCGGGCAGGGTTTCACGGCCGGTGCCGGCGGTGATGCCCAGGCGGCTGTTGCCGCGGTTCAGCGCGGCGGTACCACTGAAACGACGGCTGTTCAGATCATCCTCGTCGCCCAGGCTGGCCAGCATGCAATGGCTGGCCAGGCCGCTGATGCTGGTGCCGCTGCTGCTGTTGCAGAGCAGGCCCAGCGAATCGCCGGAGGACAGGCCAAAGGCCGCGTCCAGCGAATTGCGGCCGAAATGCCAGCGGGCGCCGGCTGCCTGTTCGCCGGTCGGCTCCAGGTACAGCAGCGCCTCGACCTTGCCGCTGCCCTTGTTCCATACCGGCAGCACGGTGCGGGTGTCCTTGCTCTGCGCATGCACGCCCGTGATCGCGCCAAGGGCGATCAGCAGGGCCAGCGGTAGACGCAGGAAGGTACGCATCGGACCAGTTCAGACAGGGACGGACAACGGAAGTTCCCGTGGGGACGGGAACTCGATCCTAGGGTGTTTATGAATTCTTAACAAGCCTTGATCCTCCCCAGGTACAAGACTGCCGTTTACTGAAGTCGTTCAGGCGCCGCTACAGCCCCCTGGGCGCCGTGGAACAGTATGCCGAACTCCGTCAATGGAAAGTGATACTCACGCCCGCAGAATTCGCAACGCACCTCGACGGCGCCGGTGGCCTCGGCGGCCGCGCGGGCCTCCTCTTCCCCCAGCGACTGCAGCATGCCGGCCACCCGCTCGCGCGAGCAGGAGCAGGCAAAGGACAGCGGCTTGCCGCCCAGCAGTTCCGGCCGCTCCTCGTGGAACAGGCGGTGCAGCAGCTGCTCGGCCGGGGTCGCCAGCAGTTCGGCCTTGCCCAGGGTTTCGAACAAGGCGCTGGCGCGGGCCCAGCCATCCTCGTCGCCTTCGTCGCCCGGCAGCTTCTGCAGCAGCAGGCCGGCGGCACCGTTGCGGTCGGCGGCCAGCAGCAGGCGGGTCGGCAGCTGCTCCGACTGGCGGAAGTAGTCCTCGAAGGCCTCGTCCAGTTCCGGCGCAGTCAGCGCGACCAGGCTCTGGTAGCGCTGCGGCTCGCGCGGGTCCAGGCCGGGGTTCTCGATGGTGATGGCGAGGATTGCGTCATCGCCGAGGCGGGACAGGTCACGCGGTGCGTCGCCACCCTCGCTGAGCTGGGCGATACCGCGCAGGGTGCCGGCGGCGGTGCATTCGGCGAACAGGGTGCGCAGCGCGGTGCTGCTGCGCAACTGCACCGACAGGCGCCCGTCGATCTTGGTGTGGCCGGTGAACAGCGCCGAGGCGACGCAGGCCTCGCCAAGCAGTTCGGCAGCGGCGTCCGGGTAAGCGGCATGGGACAGGATTTCCTGCCAGGTGGCCTGCAGGTGCACATGCACGCCACGCACGCCGGCGTCGGGGAGCAGGAAACGGATCAGGGAATCGGGATTGGCGGTCATCGGCTCACATCGCGCGTAAACGGGGGCGGTTGCCGGATAATGCGCCGACAACCAGACAGAAGAAGGATGCACCAGTAATGGGGGCAGCGGGAGAGCAGCACAAGGTAGAGGCGGTGGTGGCCGCGCCGCGCCGGCGACGCTGGCGCTGGAAGCGGCTGCTGTGGCTGCCGGTGCTGCTGGCCGCGTTAAGCTGCCTGCAGGTGCTGGTGTTGCGGTTCATCGACCCGCCGGTGTCCATGGTGATGCTGTGGCGCTATGGCGAGGCGCTGAGCGAGGCCGACTGGTCCTATCGGCTGCATTACCAGTGGCGCGACCTCGACCAGATGGCGCCGAGCCTGCCGATCTCGCTGGTGGCGGCCGAAGACCAGCGCTTCCCCGACCACAACGGCTTCGACCTGCAGGCCATCGAAAAGGCGCGCGACCACAACGCCAGGGGCGGGCGCCTGCGCGGCGCAAGCACGATCAGCCAGCAGGTGGCCAAGAACCTGTTCCTGTGGCAGGGCCGCAGCTGGATCCGCAAGGGCCTGGAAGTCTGGTACACGGTGCTGATCGAGGCGCTGTGGCCAAAGGAGCGGATCCTGGAGATGTACGCCAACATTGCCGAATTCGGTGATGGTGTGTATGGCGCGCAAGCGGCAGCGCAGAAATTCTGGGGCAAGGATGCTGCCCGGCTGAGCCCGGCCGAGAGCGCGCGCCTGGCCGCGGTGTTGCCGGCACCGCGTCGCTACAACGCGGCAAAGCCTGGGCCGTATGTGCAGCGGCGGGCCGCGTGGATCCAACGCCAGGCGCGCCAGCTGGGTGGTGCGTCCTATCTGTCGGAGGACTGAGCCCGGCGCTGCAATTGGCGAACGACGGGCCGGGCGCGTGCCGGCAACGTACAATCCGGGCATGACCCGCGAACGGCTTACCTTCGTCATCGCCGCCTACAACGAGGCCCTGGCACTGCCGCTGCTGCATCCACGGCTGTGCGCGGTGCTCGACGGCATGCCCGACATCGACGGTCACATCCTCTATGTGGACGACGGCAGCCATGACCGCACCTGGGAAGTGATCGCCGGGCTGGCCCAGGCCGATGCACGCGTATCGGCGCTGAAGCTGTCGCGCAACTTCGGCAAGGAAGCGGCGCTGACCGCCGGCCTGGATCTGGTGCACGAGGGTGCGGCGATGATCCTCGATGCCGACGGCCAGGACCCGCCGGAGCTGGTGCCGGAGTTCGTCGCGCGCTGGCGCGAAGGTCATGACAACGTCTACGGGACGCGCATGGCCCGCGATGGCGAGGCCTGGATCAAGCGCGCCACGGCAGCGATGTTCTATCGGGTGATGGGCCGCCTCTCGCGGACACCGATTCCGGCCGATACCGGGGACTTCCGCCTGCTGTCACCGCGCGCGCTGAACGCCCTGCGCGGGATGCGCGAGCGCCACCGTTTCATGAAGGGGCTTTTCAGCTGGGTGGGATTCAAGCGGATCGCCGTGCCCTACCACCGCCACGCGCGCGTGGCCGGCACCAGCAAGTTCAGCCTGTGGCGGCTGTGGAATTTCGCCCTCGAAGGCATTACCGGGTTCTCGACCGTGCCGTTGCGGGCGGCGACCTACCTCGGGCTGGCAACCGCGGCCGTCGCTTTCCTGTTCGGCCTGTGGGTGATCGTGAAGGCGGCGCTGTATGGCGACCGGGTGGCGGGTTGGCCGACGATGATGGCGGTGATCCTGTTCCTGGGCGGCGTGCAGCTGATCGCGCTTGGCCTGATCGGCGAGTACCTGGGGCGGCTGTACGAGGAGTCCAAGCAGCGGCCGTTGTACCTGGTTGACGCCTGGCTAGCATCGTCCGTGGCAGACTCGGTCCCGCAACCCACCCTGGGAGGGCAGGCAGATGACCACGGTACGGCAACTGTTGGACGGCAAGTCTCCTGAAGTACATGCGGTCGCGCCGAATGCGGCGGTGATCGATGCGATCCGGTTGATGGCGGAAAAGGGCATCGGTGCGGTGCTGGTGATGGACGGCCCGCGGCTGGTGGGAATCCTGTCCGAGCGTGATTACGCGCGCAAGATCGTGTTGCGTGATCGCTCTTCGCGCGATACGGCGGTGGCAGAGATCATGACGTCGCAGGTGGTGACGGTGTCGCCGGGCGAGCAGGTGGAGCATTGCCTGCAGTTGGTGACCGATTATCGCATCCGCCATCTGCCGGTCGTGGAGGGCGCGCAGGTGCTGGGGGTGATCTCCATCGGCGACTTGGTGAAGTCGGTGATCGATGCGCAGCGGCGGGAGCTGGATCAACTGCAGCAGTACATCGTCGCCGGGTGAGGGTGTCGCTGGCGGGCCTGCGGCCCGCCGGCCCGCTTTTCGAAGCTGAAAGCCACAGCCAAAGCCAAAGCAGCGCCTTCCTGACACGTTGGGAGACGGAGGGCATGGGCGTGCAGGACACGCCGCAAGTACGTCCCTGTAGGCTCGATGGCGCCATCCATGGCGCCAACGGTCCTGCACGCCCATGCCCTCCGCCTCTGGAACATTTCCGCGAGCGCGGTGCGTACATGCGCTGTGCCTCGTCTTTGGTAGCCGCCAACCTTGGTTGGCAACAGCTTTTGACTTGGCTTTTTTCTTTTTGACTTTGAATTTCGCTCTCGTTCCGCGCGCGGGAAACTGTCCGGAGCCGGAGCAAGGCGGCAGGCAGGACCGTGAGGCGCATGGATGCGCCGACCGAGCCTACAGGGACGTATTTACGGCGTGTCCTGCCTGTCGCCTTGCTCCGGCTCTACGCGCGGGAAAAGAGGTGCCGCGAACAACGCTGTAACCCTACTTCGCATACTGCCCGCCGCAGTCGGCGTCCTTGCCCGGCCCCAGCTCGATCGTCGCCAGCAAGGCCGCCGGCGGGGCGATGCTGCCCAGCGCCAGGGCCACCGCACCGCGGATGCCCAGCGCCTTGAAGTCCGGGCGGAACGACGGGTCCTTGAACGTGCCGGCAATGTGCAGCGGCGAGCGCAGTACCAGGATGCTCCTGTCCTTCGGGCGCGGCTTCAACAGCAGGTCCAGGGTTTCGTCGCGCAGGCTGACGGTGCCTTCGCCGATGAGGATCGTGTCGGTGGTGTCCACCGCCAGCGCCTGGCTGGTCATCAGGCCGTCGCGCACACCGAAGTCGGCGAAGGCGCAGCGCAGAGGAATCTGCTTGTCGCCGGTCACCAGGAACTTCAGCGATTCGGTGATATCCAGGCCGGCCAGCTCCATCACCAGGTTGCCGACATGGCCACGGCCCATCGCCAGGCCGACCTCGCCGCTGCTGCTGCCGAGCATTGCGGCGATCGAATTGCCGCGGCCACTCAGGTCCACCTCACCGCCGATGCCGCCCTTGGCCTGTTCGGCCAGCTTGGCATCGGGGAACAGCTGGCCCAGCTGAACGCCGCGCACGCTCGCCTTCAGCGCAGTGCTGATCTGCGGCTGGCGTGCGTCCATGCGGATGGTGCTGCGGATATCGCCGCCGGCGACGCCGAAGTTCAGCGGGGCCAGCCGCAGCACCCCGTCATCCAGCAGCAGATGGGCGTCCATGTCGTCCAATGGCAATGACGGTGCGTTGATGCGGTGGGCCTTCCAGCGCACATCGGCATCCATCGCACGCAGCTTGCCGAGGTTGTAGGGCGTGTCCGGAAGCACGCGCGCGCGCGCGGCCACCCGTGCGGCCTCGGCCTTCTGCTCCGCATTGGCGGTTTCGCCGCCGCCGGTCTTCGGTGGCGCGCCGACGAAGCCGGCCAGGTCATCGAAGTCCAGGCGCTTGGATTCCAGCGTCGCGGTCAGCCGTGGACGGTCGCGGCCCACCTCGAACTGAAGATTGCCACCGAGGTCGCTGTCGCCCACCTTGCCGGTGAAACCGTCGTAACGCCAGACGTCGTGGTCGCGCTTCAGGCGTCCATTCAGCGCGTAGGGCGGGGACGGCGGAATGGCGATGCCGAGCAATGGGTAGAGATCGGCCAGGTCCTGGCCACTCAGTGCGAACTGCAGGTCGAACACGCGCAGCTGGAACGGATTGGTCAGCGTGCCGCTTGCCACCGCGTGGGTGGCGCCGGCGCGTCCGTCGAGGTGGATGCGGAACGGGTGGTCGCTGTTGGTCAGTTCCAGCGGTGATTCGGTTCCGCCCTGCAGGGTGAACGCGTTGCCCTGCCAGTGGCCCTTGCCCTGCACCAGCAGCGGCGGCGAGGCATCTGCCTGCTTCGGCTGGCCGCTGCGCACGCCCACGCGGATGTCGGTACGGCCCGGTGCGTCGAGGAACTGCAGTCGGCCGTCGTCGATGCGCAGGCGCTTGAGCTGCGGGCTGGTGCCGCCAGCGCTGTCACCGAGGAAGTCCCAGTTGCCCGGCTCGCCCTGGCGTGGGGCGGTTTCCAGCAGCACGTCCGGCCGGGTCAGGCGCACTTCCGGCAGTTGCACGCTGCCGCGCAGCAGGGGCCACACGCGCACGTCGATTTCGACGCGGTCGGCCGTGGCCATGTTCGGCTGCTTGGCCCAACCGGCATTGGCGAAGGTGATCGCATCGGCGCGGATGGTGCTGGTCCGGCCGAGATCGACATCCAGGTTCCCGATGTGCAGTACACGGCCGGTACGCGCCTGCACCGCGCGCTCGACCGGCCCCTTGAACCAGTTCCAGTCCCACAGTGCGATCAGTACCAGGATCGCCGCGAGCAGGAAGATCAGCAGCGTCAACCAGCGCCGGCCTCGCGGGCCGGGGCGGCGGAGGCGCCAGCGGTTCGTGCGCTTTGCGGCAGGGGAGGCGGCGGCATTCACGCTGCCATGGTTGCCCCCTCATCGTGGACGGGGCGCGAAGCGTCCATGTGCGCGGCGTGCACGCGCCGCGCACGGGCCAGTGCTACAGCACCTGCATGGTGACCGCGACGAAGTGGCAGACGCTGCCACCGATGACGAACAGGTGCCAGATCGCATGCGAATAGGGAATCGATTCGCGGTGGTAGAAATAGGTGCCCAGCGTGTAGGACAGGCCGCCGGCCAGCAGCCAGCCCAGCGTCCAGCCGTCGATCGAGGCCAGCATCGGCTTGACCGCCACGATCACCAGCCAGCCCATGGCCACGTAGATGGCAGTGGACAGGCGCTTGAAGCGACCGGTGTAGAACAGCTTGAACACCACGCCGGCCAGGGCCAGGGTCCAGATCGCGGCGAACAGGCCCCAGCCCCACGGGCCGCGCAGGCCGATCAGGGTGAATGGGGTATAGGTGCCGGCGATCAATACGTAGATCGCACAGTGGTCGAACACTTTGAGCCGGCCCTTGGCGACCGGGTGCTGGATGGCGTGGTACAGGGTGGACGCGGTGTACAGCAGCAGCAGCGCGATGCCGAACACGATGGCGCCAGCCAGCTGCCAGCCATCGCTGTAGATTGCGGCCAGGGTGATCAGCACCGCGCCGGCGCCCAGGGCGAGCACGGCACCGAGGCCATGGGTCAGGGCGCTGGCGATTTCTTCGCGGATCGAAGCAACGGAAGTCGTGGACATGGCGTAGGCATCGTTCGCGGGGAGGGGGACCCGCACCCCCCTATCATCGCCGCGATGGGCGGCACGTGCACGCCCGTCACCGTATGGTGGGTGAATCCCTGGGTTGCGCCGGCGGGGTCAGAGCCCTTTCCTTGCGGAAAGGGATCCGACCCCGTGGCATCAGCCTGCCGAAACGGTGTGCGCCGCTTCGCGTGTGGCCGAGAAACGCACATCCGGCGAGCGTTCCTGGGCCAGCTGCAGGTTGACCCGGGTCGGAGCGAGGTAGACCAGGTGGCCGGCCGCATCCAGCGCCAGGTTGAGCGCGTTCTTCTCGCGGAACTCTTCCAGCTTCTTCTCGTTGCTGCAGTGGACCCAGCGCGCAGTGGTCACGCTGACCGGCTCGAAGGTGGCTTCCACACCGTACTCGTCCTTCAGGCGGTAGGCGGCCACGTCGAACTGCAGCACGCCGACGGCACCCAGGATCAGGTCGTTGCTGGTCAGCGGGCGGAAGAACTGGGTCGCGCCTTCCTCGGACAGCTGGGCCAGGCCCTTCTGCAGCTGCTTGAGCTTGAGCGGATCACGCAGGCGTGCGCGGCGGAACAGTTCCGGGGCGAAGTTGGGAATGCCGGTGAAGGTCACCGCTTCGCCTTCGGTGAAGGTATCGCCGATGGAGATGGTGCCGTGGTTGTGGATGCCGATCACATCGCCGGGCCACGCTTCGGCCGCGATCTCGCGGTCGCTGGCCATGAAGGTCAGCGCGTTGGCCAGCTTCATTTCCTTGCCGGTGCGCACGTGGAAGGTCTTCATGCCGGCGCTGAAACGGCCCGAACAGACCCGCATGAATGCCACGCGGTCACGGTGCTGCGGGTCCATGTTGGCCTGGATCTTGAACACGAAGCCGGTCAGCTTGTTCTCTTCCGGTGCGATTTCGCGGCCGGTGGTGGTTCGCGCCTGCGGCGACGGTGCATGCTCGACGAAAAAGTCCAGCAGCGGCTGCACGCCGAAGTTGTTCACGCCCGAGCCGAAGAACACCGGGGTCTGCTTGCCGGCGCGGTAAGCGTCCAGATCGAACGGATGGCTGGCGCCCTGCACCAGTTCCAGTTCGTCGCGCAGGTCGGCCAGCATCTGTGCACCGATCTTCTCGGCCAGGCCGGGCGCATCGATGGACGGGAAGATGGTCGAGTCCTGGCGGGTGAAGTTGCGACCCGGTTCGTACAGGTGCACTTCGCCGGTCAGCAGGTGAACCACGCCCTTCAGGCGCTGGCCCATGCCGATCGGCCAGGTGACCGGCGCGCACTGGATGCCGAGCACGGTCTCCACTTCATCCAGCAGCTCGATCGGGTCCTTGCCCTCGCGGTCGAGCTTGTTGATGAAGGTCATGATCGGGGTGTCGCGCAGGCGGCACACCTCCATCAGCTTGATGGTGCGCTCTTCCACGCCCTTGGCTACGTCGATCACCATCAGCGCCGAGTCCACTGCGGTCAGCACGCGGTAGGTGTCCTCGCCGAAGTCGGCGTGGCCAGGGGTGTCGAGCAGGTTGACGATCTTGCCTTCGTACGGGAACTGCATCACCGAGGAGGTGACGGAGATGCCGCGTTCCTTTTCCAGCGCCATCCAGTCGGAGGTGGCGTGGCGGGCGGCCTTGCGGCCCTTGACCGAACCGGCCATCTGGATCGCGCCTCCGAACAGCAGCAGCTTTTCGGTCAGCGTGGTCTTGCCGGCGTCAGGGTGGGAAATGATGGCGAAGGTGCGGCGACGCGACGCTTCGATGGCGACTTCGGACATGGCAGTGGCGCCCGCCCGGGGCGCTTTTCAAAGAGATAAGCGCCCGATTATACCGGCCGGGGCCGGTCAGCGCCCGATACCGCCGTCGGCCTCGCCGTGGCGGGCGAACTGCAGCTGGCCCTGCCCGGCGAAGATGCGCACCGGCACCGAGCGCAGGCCCATGCCGCGGTTGACCTGCACCACGAAGTGCAGGTGCGGCGCAGTGCTGTAGCCGCTGTTGCCGGACAGGCCGATCGGTTGCCCGGCTCCCACCGCCTGGCCGCGGCGCACGCGCATGCCGCCGGCCTGGAGGTGGCCGTACAGGGCCATGCTGCCGTCGCTGTGCAGCACGCGGACGAAATTGGCACGGGCACCATCGCGCTCGCGGTCCTGGCCGTTGCCACGGAAGCCATCCTGGATCTGCATCACCGTGCCCTCGCGCGCGGCCAGCACCAGGGTGCCCTCCGGCAGTGCGAAGTCGACCGCGTCGCGGTTCTCCTCGTCGTCATGGCTGAATCGCCCCTGCGGCGCCTGGTCCACACGCAGGCGGGCCGCATCGAACGGCAGGCGATAGCCGACATCTTCGGCCTGTGCGGCAGGGTTGCCCGGCACCGACTGCAGGCGCAGATCCAGCATGCGGCCATCGATCGGGGCGGGCAGGTGGCCGACCACCAGGCTGCTGTCGCCCTGGATCAGCGACTCGACCGGGAGGCCTTCGACCGGGTGTCCAGGGCCGGCGCGCAGCTGGATCTGCAGCGGCCCTGCCAACCCGTTGTCGATCCGCGCCTGCCATTGCGTACCGACCGGCTGCAGGCGCAACCGGGCCATGGGGGCGGCGCCCTCGGCACTGCCTGCGCGGGTGGCAGGGGCGGAAGAGGGAGCCAGTCCCCAGCCCTGGCGCCAGTCGCCGGCGTGTGCGGTCGCGCTCGCCAGCAGAGGCAACAGCAGGCAGGACAGGGGCAGGCGCGGCATCGGCGTTTCCAGCGAGAGGACCGCCGGGACTGTACCCGATCCTGAACGGGGCGACCGGGACGGCCCTCGCAGACTGATTCTGGAAATATCTATCGCTTTATCCGCATGAAGGGATTGACAGTGCCGGAAAGGGCTGGCATCGTGGCTCCACCATCGAGACCGGCAGAGGGACAGGCCCTTTGAAGCCGGGGCAGCCCGCAGGCGCGCAAGCGTCTGCGTAGGTGCCAAATCCTGCGGGGACCGTGGCGTCCACCGAAAGATGGTTCGAACCATGCACCCCACGTGCATCTCGAACGCGGGCCCGCGAAGGCTCGATGGCCGATTCCCCAACCGGATCCCGCCATGAGCTTCGCTGCCAGTACCGCCATTCGCCCCGAGCCCTTCGTCCCCGTCAGCGTGCCGGTCGCAGACCGCGTGCACGCCGAGCGCGGTGAGTTCGCCGCGGTGCTGTCGATGCGCCATGCAGGCCCCAGCCCGGTGCGCCTGCGCTATGAGTGGGTGGGCCCGGCCAACGCGCCGGTGGTGGTGCTGGCCGGTGGCATTTCCGCCCATCGCCACGTGGCGTCCAACGCACAGTTCAGCGAGAAGGGCTGGGCCGAAGCGCTTGTGGGTACCGGCCGCGCGCTCGACCCGCAGCAGCTGCGCGTGCTGGCCTTCGATTTCATCGGTGCCGACGGTGCACTGGATGTGCCGATCGATACTGCCGACCAGGCCGATGCGCTGGCGCTGCTGCTGGACCATCTCGGCATCCGCACGCTGAAGGCCTTCGTCGGCTATTCGTATGGCGCGCTGGTCGGCCAGCAGTTCGCGATCCGTCACCGCGCCCGCGTGCGCCAACTGGTGCTGGCCAGCGGCGCGCACCGCCCGCATCCCTATGCCGCCGCGTGGCGCGCGCTGCAGCGCCGCGCGGTTGCGCTGGGCCAGCTGCAGTGCGGCGAAGACCACGGCCTGGCCCTGGCCCGGCAGTTCGCCATGCTCAGCTACCGCACCCCGGAAGAATTCGGCGAGCGCTTCGACGCTGCCCCGGAGGTCATCAATGGCCGCGTGCGCGTGGCCGCCGAAGACTACCTCGACGCCGCCGGCGCGCAGTACGTCGCGCGCACGCCGGTGACCGCCTACCTGCGCCTGTCCGAATCGATCGACCTGCACCGTGTCGACCCCGCCGCGATCCTGCCGCCGACCGTGGTAGTGGCCGTGGAGGGCGACCGCCTGGTGCCGCTGGCCGACCTGGTCGGCCTGGTCGAAGGGCTGGGCCCGCGCGGCAGCCTTCGCGTGCTGCGTTCGCCCTATGGCCACGACGCCTTCCTCAAAGAAACCGATCGCATTGACGCGATCCTCGCCACCGCCTTCCGCACCTCTGGAGAGTCCGCATGAGCCTGCACGCCAACGAGCCGTCCTGTAGTCGCACCACTGCCGCCGTCCGTGCGGGCATCGATCGGGACACCGCGCATGGCGCGGTCACGCCGCCGATCGTGCTGTCGTCGAACTTCAGCTTCGAAGGCTTCGGCAACAAGCGCCAGTACGACTACACGCGCAGTGGCAACCCGACCCGCGACCTGCTGGGTGAGGCGCTGGCGGAACTGGAAGGCGGCGTCGGTGGTGTGGTCACCGCCACCGGCATGGGCGCGATCAACCTGGTGCTGAACGCACTGCTGCAGCCGGGCGATACCCTGGTGGTGCCGCACGATGCGTACGGTGGCAGCTGGCGCCTGTTCAATGCGCTGGCCCGGAAGGGCCACTTTGAACTGGTCACCGCCGACCTGACCGATCCGCGCGCACTGGCACAGGCGTTGGCCACCCAGCCGAAGCTGGTGCTGGTGGAAACGCCGTCCAACCCGCTGCTGCGCATCACCGACCTGCGCTTCGTCATCGATGCCGCGCACAAGGCCGGCGCACTCGTGGTGGTCGACAACACGTTCCTGTCACCAGCGCTGCAGCAACCGCTGTCGTTCGGTGCGGACCTGGTGCTGCATTCCACCACGAAGTACATCAACGGCCACAGCGATGTGGTGGGCGGGGCAGTGGTCGCGCGTGATCCGGCAGTGCACGAGCAGCTGGTGTGGTGGGGCAACGCGCTGGGCCTGACGGGTTCACCGTTCGATGCCTTCCTGACCCTGCGTGGCCTGCGCACGCTGGATGCGCGCCTGCGCGTGCATCAGGAAAATACCGCCTCGATCGTTGCCCTGCTGGACCAGCATCCGGCCGTCGGCAGGGTGTACTACCCGGGCCTGGCCGAACACCCCGGCCATGCCATCGCGGCGCGCCAGCAGAGCGGTTTCGGCGCGATGCTGTCGTTCGAGCTTGCGCACTGCGCCGGTGAAGATCCGCACGCGGCAGTGCGCGCATTCGTGGATGGCCTGCGCTGCTTCACCCTGGCCGAATCGCTGGGCGGCGTCGAAAGCCTGATCGCGCATCCGGCGACCATGACCCATGCGGCGATGACCGCCGAAGCACGCGCAGCGGCCGGTATCAGCGAAGGGCTGCTGCGTCTGTCGGTCGGCATCGAGGCCGAGCGCGACCTGCTGGCCGATCTCGGTGCCGCGCTGCAGCGCGCCGAAGTCGTGATCGATGCGGCCGCACGCCGCAAACAGGTGGTGGATGCATGAGCGCACTCGCTGCTGAAATTCCGGCGCTGGGCGCGGGACGCCTGGCGCTGCTCGGTACTGGCACAGTCGGCTCGGCCTTCGTGCAGCGCTACCAGACGCTGCGGGCTCGCGGGCTGGAACTGCCGAGCGTGCAATGGCTGGCCAACTCGCGCACTGCGCTGGAGATCGATCGTGACCTGGCGTTGCCGCTGGAACTGGCGCGACGTGCGCCACGCGATGGCCAGAGTTCGCCGGCGTGGGCCAGCACCGAAGGGCTGGAGCGTGGCGATGTGGTGGTCGATGCCACCGCCAGCGAAGACGTGGCCGCACGCCACGTGCAGTGGCTGGCGCGCGGCGTGCATGTGGTGACAGCCAACAAGCTGGGCCGTGGTGCGCAGCTGTCACGCGCGCAGGCCATTGCAGACAGCTGTGCCGACAGTGGTGCGCGCTATGGTGACAGCGCCACCGTCGGTGCCGGGCTGCCGCTGCTGAGCAGCCTGCGCGCACTGGTGGCCGGTGGTGATCACATCCATGCCATCGAGGGCGTGCTGTCCGGTTCGCTGGCGTGGCTGTTCCATCGCTATGACGGCAAGTCGCCGTTCTCGGCGGCGGTGCGCGAGGCGCTGGCGGCCGGCTACACCGAGCCGGATCCGCGACTTGACCTGTCCGGCGAGGACGTGCGCCGCAAGCTGCTGATCCTGGCCCGCAGCAGCGGGCTGGCGCTGGATGCTTCGCAGGTGCAGGTGGACTCACTGGTACCTGAAACGCTGGCCGCGTTGCCGCTGGAGGGCGCAGTGGCTGCGCTGGAGCAGCTGGATGCGCCGCTGCAGGCGCGTTGGCAGCGGGCACGCGAAAACGGCCGCGTGTTGCGTTTCGTCGGCCGTGTTGACGGTGGGGGTGCGCAGGTGGGCCTGCGCGAGCTGCCGGCGGGTCACCCGTTGGCGCAGGGTGCGGGGACCGACAATCGCGTCGCCATCCACAGTGATCGCTACCGTCGCCAGCCGCTGTTGATCCAGGGCCCGGGTGCGGGCGCGGAAGTCACCGCCGCCGCGTTGCTGGATGACGTGCTGCGGATCGTCGGCTGATCGCACAGTTCTTGTAGAGCCGAGCCCATGCTCGGCTTATCCAGCAGGAGGGGATCTCGCCAGGAGCAGCCGAGCATGGGCTCGGCTCTACACGAGCACGCTAGCTGATCAGCGGGATTTCAACGCCTTCAACAAGGCGCTGTTGAACTGCTTCGGGTCCTGCACCTGCGGCGAATGGCCCAGTTCGGCGAACTCGACCAGCGTCGCGCCGGGAATCGCTGCGGCCGCCGCCTTGCCGAGCGCTGGATAGTTGCCCAGCGTCGCCTTCACCGAAGCCGGCGCCAGGTCGCGGCCGATCGCGGTGCGGTCCTTCTGGCCGATGAACAGCGTGGTCGGCACCTGCAGGTTCTTCAGTTCGTAGACCACCGGCTGGTTGAACACCATGTCCGAGGCCAGCGCCTGGCTCCATGTAACGGCCTGCTTGCCGGGCCCTTCGTACATGCCTGACTGCATCCGCGCCCAGGGTTCGTAGGCCGGCTTCCATTTGCCGTCGTAGTACACATCCAGCTGGTAGCGGCGGATGCTGTCGTAGCTGATGTTCATTTCACCGGCATACCACGCGTCGACGCTGCGCCAGGGCACGCCCAGCGCTTTCCAGTCTTCCAGTCCGATCGGGTTGACCAGCGACAGGCTGCGCAGGTCCTGCGGGTACATCAGCGCGTAGCGCACGGCCAGCATGCCGCCCATCGAATGCCCGACCAGGTGCACCGGCACGTCGCCCAGTTGCAGCTGCTGCAGCAGGGCATGGGTATTGGCTGCCAGCTGTGCGAACGTGTACTGGTAGCGCTCGGGCTTGCTGGATTTGCAGAAGCCGACCTGGTCCGGAGCGATCACCCGATAGCCGGCGGCAACCAGCGGCTTGATCGATTCCTTCCAGGTGGCCGCACAGAAGTTCTTGCCGTGCAGCAGCACTACCACGCCGATGGGTGCCTTCTTCGGCGCGATGTCCAGGTAGGCCATCTCCATCGGCTGCCGCTGCGATTCCAGCGCGAAGGTCTTGACCGGATAGCCGTAGTCGAAGCCCTCAAGCCGCGGCCCGTAGGTGGGGGCGGCCAGGGCGGTCAGCGGAAGGCAGGCAAGCAGGGCGGCAGCGATCACGCGCATGGGGCAATCCGGGGTGGGGGAGCCCCGAGCCTAACCGGAACGCGGTGACGGTGTCGTCCGACCGGCCAGGGACAACGGGGTAGAGTCGACTGTCAGTCGACTGCTCTTCGATCAGACCGCGAAAATCCCGCGCTGCACGCGATAGTCGACCAGCGGTCGACTCTACCCAGGGTCATCAGCACTCGATGACGTTCACCGCCAGGCCACCGCGGCTGGTTTCCTTGTACTTGTCCTGCATGTCGCGGCCGGTGTCGCGCATGGTCTTGATCACCTTGTCCAGCGACACCTTGTGCTTGCCGTCGCCACGCATCGCCATGCGCGAGGCATTGATCGCCTTCACCGCGCCCATCGCGTTGCGTTCGATGCAGGGAATCTGCACCAGGCCACCGATCGGGTCGCAGGTCAGGCCCAGGTTGTGTTCCATGCCGATTTCCGCGGCGTTCTCGATCTGGCTGGGGTTGCCGCCCAGTGCCGCGACCAGGCCACCGGCCGCCATCGAGCAGGCCACGCCAACCTCGCCCTGGCAGCCCACTTCGGCGCCGGAAATCGAGGCGTTTTCCTTGTAGAGGATGCCGATCGCCGCCGAGGTCAGCAGGAAGTCGAACACGCGCTGTTCGTTCGCGCCCGGGCAGAAGCGATCGAAGTAGTGCAGCACCGCCGGCAGCACACCGGCCGCACCGTTGGTCGGCGCAGTCACTACGCGGCCACCGGCAGCGTTCTCCTCGTTCACTGCCAGTGCGTACAGGTTGACCCAGTCCAGCGTGGTCAGCGGGTCGCGCATCGCCGCTTCCGGCTTCGACGACAGTTCGCGGTACAACGCCGGCGCACGACGGCCCACCTTCAGGCCACCCGGCAGCACGCCTTCCTCGCGGATGCCGCGCGCCACGCACGACTGCATCGCACTCCAGATCTCGCGCAGCCGCGCGCGGATCTCGTCTTCGCTGCGCCAGCACTTCTCGTTCTCGAACATCAGCTGGGCAATGCTCAGGCCGCTGCGCGCGGTCTGCGCCAGCAGCTCGTCGCCGCTCTTGAACGGGTAGGGCAGCGGGGTCTCGTCGGGCACGATGCGATCATCGGCCGCGTCGTCCTGGTTGACCACGAAGCCGCCGCCGACCGAATAATAGTCGCGGGTGGCGATCACTTCGTCGTCGGCGTTGTAGGCAGTGAAGCGCATGCCGTTGGTGTGGTAGGGCAGCTTCTGGCGCTTGTTCATGCCGAGGTCGCGCTTCTCGTCGAAGGCGATCTCGTGCTGGCCCATCAGCTGGATGCGCTTGCTGCTGCGGATGCGCTCCAGCGTGGCCGGAATGATGTCTGGATCGATCAGGTTCGGCCGCTGGCCTTCCAGGCCCAGCAGGATCGCCTTGTCGGTGCCGTGGCCGCGGCCGGTCAGTGCCAGCGAGCCATAGACATCGGCGCGGATGCGCGCGACCTCGTGCAGGCGGCCCGGGTCGAGCAGCCAGCGATGGATGAATCGCTCGGCGGCCTTCATCGGCCCGACGGTGTGCGAGGAACTCGGGCCAATGCCGATCTTGAAAACGTCGAACGTGCTGACAGCCATGGTTGCCGTACTGCGGGTACCGGAAGAGATCGCTATTCTAGCGGTTCACGCCGCACTTCCATGGCTGCGGCGCAGCATTTCCGCCACGGGAGCCCGGCCGGTGTTGACCCTTATCCAACGTGACGATTGCCACCTGTGCGACATGGCCCTGGCCGAGCTGGCCAGGGCACGGGCGCCGGAGTTCGAATCGGTGTTCCTGGACGACCAGCCGGCGCTGGAAGCGCGCTATGGCACGCGGGTGCCGGTGCTGCGTGACGAGCGCGGCGACCGCGAGCTGGACTGGCCGTTCGACGCGGCCACGGTTCAGGCGTGGTTGGCCGTCGATCGGTAGTGCCGGCCGCTGGCCGGCAACCCCCCTGTTCCGGGTGATGCCGGCCAGCGGCCGGCACTACCAGATGCGGTTTATTTCGCGTCGAACTTCACGATCGTGCTGATCGCGGTTTCGTCCGGGATGGTCTTGGTGTCGGCCCAGTCACCGCCGCCGACGCCGAAGTCCAGGCGCTTGACCGTGGCCTTGCCGGTCAGCACCGGCTGGGTGCCCGGCTTCCAGGTGAAGGTCAGCGTGACCGGCTTGCTGACACCACGAAGCTCCAGGGTGCCATCGGCGGCGAACTGGTCATTGCCCATGGCGCGGAAGCCCTTGGCGGTGTAGCGCGCGGTGGCGAACTTGCCGACGTTGAAGAAGTCGGCGCCCTGCAGGGTCGAGTCACGATCGCTGTTGCCGCTCTTGGCGCCTGCCAGCGGAATCACCACATCCAGCGAACCGGCAGCCGGGTTGGCCGGGTCGAAGCTGAGCTTGGTCGCGAAGCCAGGGAAGCTGCCGGTGAACACTTCGCCGTCGTACTTGGTGGCGAACACCAGGATCGAACCGGCGCCGGGAGCCTGCGCGTAATCGGCAGCGAGTGCCGGAGCGGTGGCCAGCATGCCGGCCAGGGCGGCGGCCACGGCGGCCGGAGTGGTCAGTTTCAGGTTCATCGGTCAGTCCTTCTGAGGGGAGGCGAGCCAGCCACGCGGCAACATGCGGGACAGCGTTGCATCGCGCTGGAACAGGTGGTGGTAGAAGGCAGCGCCGGCATGGGCCAGCACCACCGCGATCAACAGCCAGAAGCCGTATTCGTGGAGGGCATGGGACACCGCGACGACCTGCGGGTCGGGGCCGCTCAGCTTGGGCACGTCGACCAGGCCGAACCAACGGAACGGGCGCAGGCCACTGGCCGAATCGTACAGCCAGCCCGACAGCGGGATGGCGAACATCAGCACATACAGCAGCACGTGGGTGGCACTGGCGATGCGTTCCTGCCAGCTTGGCACGCCCGGCACCGGCTTCGGTGCCCCGGCGTACAGGCGCCAGCCCAGGCGGAACAGCACCAGCGCCAGCACGGTGATGCCGATCGACTTGTGCGCGGTGTAGACCCAGAAGTACTTGGGCGTCTTGGGCAGTTCGTCCATGGTCAGGCCGACCACGCCCAGGGCGAGGATCAGCAGTGCGATCAACCAGTGCAGGATCTGGCTGACACTCCCCCAGGCGGCGGGGGTGTTCTTGGCGGTCATGAGGGGTCCTCTAGCGGGCCGTCTTGGGGTCGGAGTGTGGAAGGGGAGCGGGAGTTCCCGGGGCGTCGCTGCGGTCGAGGGTGGCTTCCGCCTCGATCCTCAGCTGTACTGCATCACCGATGACGCCCGGCCAAGCGGTGATGCCGAACGCGCGCCGGCTCAGCGTGGTGCTGCCGGAAAAACCGGCGGTGCGTCGGAACGGGGGAAGCGGATAGCGCTTGATGGCGTTGAGGGTCACATCCAGCGTGATTTCCTGGCTGACCCCGCGCAGGGTCAGCGTGCCGATCACGTGGGCGCGCCTGGCATCGATCGGTTCGACCTTGGTGGAGACGAACCGCGCGGTCGGGAAGCGCTCGCCGTCGAGCAGGCTGCGGGCCAAGGTGGCCTGGTTCCACTTGGCATCACCAAGGTCCAGCCGCGACACCGGAATATCCACTTCCACGGTGGCGTCGCGCCAGTTGTCGGGATCGAACCGCACGCGCCCCTCGCTGCCCGATACCGTGCCCATGGCCTGCGAGTAGCCTGCGTGGTCGATCGAGAACAGCACCCGCGTGTGCACCGGATCGAGGCGATAGGTGTCAGCGGCCGCCCAGGCAGGGGCGGTGGCGAGCAGCATCGGCAACAGGGCCAGGCAGGGACGCATCGATGGCGGGCTCCGGAAGGGGACGCTGCGATCATACGCACAGCCCCCTGCCAACGTTGCGTGCATGGGTGCAACAGTTCGTGGTGGTGCCGCCGCTGGAAACAGGCTGTTGCAGCCATGACCCCGGCCCTGTGTGACAATCGGCGCAGGACAGGGGGTTCAGGATGACGAGCGGTTGGCGCCTGTGGTGCCGTGGCATCGCAGGTATGGGACTGCTGCTGCTGGTGGCGATGGCCACGGCGGCTGCGACCCTGGACATGGCAGAAACACCACGCCTGCGCCGCTTCGGTGCCGCCGAAGGCTTGCCGTCTCGCATGGTGGTGGCGCTGGCCGAGGATCGCCAGGGCCACGTCTGGGCCGCCACCGATGGTGGACTCGCCCGCTATGACGGCAACAGCCTGCGGGTCTGGGAGCACGACCCGGAACAGCCGGGCTCGTTGCCTGGCAACGAGATCGAGACCCTGCTGATCGACCCGCTGGACCGGGTCTGGGTGGGCATCAATGGCAAGGGCGTGGCACGCCTGGATGCCGACCGCGAGCGCTTCCAGACCTTCGATACGGTCAATTCCACCTGCCAGGGGCAGTTCTGGGCACTGGCCTATGTCGACGACGCCTTGTGGATCGGGACCAACAACCATGGCGTCTGCCGTTTCGGCGAAGATGGCAGTGTGCGCCTCTACACCCATGATCCCGCGCGCCCGGGTGGCCTGCCCAGCAACAGCATCTTCACCAGCCTGGTCGACGCGCGGGGCCGCCTGTGGGTCGGCACCGAAGCCGGTGTGGCGCGTTGGAACGGCAGCGGCTTCGAGCCGGTGGCCGCGCGGGAACTGGGGAGGCTGAGCGTGCTCCGGTTGAGCCGTGATGCAGACGGTTCGATCTGGGTAGGCAGCCAGAACGATGGCCTCTACCGCATCGATGGGCAGGACCGGGTCAGTCGCCCGCGATGGGCCGACAGTGCCCAGCTGCGGTCGGCCCTGGTCCTGGCCGATCGCCAGGGGGGCTACTGGGCGGGTACCTCCGATGGCCTGTTGCGAGGGGATGCGGCGGCGTTGCGCCGGCTGGAGGGGGACCGCGGCAGCGGCTTCCTGACCGCGCACAGCGGTGTGCTTGACCTGCTGCAGGACCACGAGGGCGGATTGTGGGTGGCGTTGCTGACCCAGGGCCTGGCCTATCTGCCACCGGACTGGCGCCGCTTCTCGATCTGGAACCAGCTCGACGGCAAGCCGCTGGACAGCCAGTACCTGTTGAGCGCGGCCAGCGACGGGAAGAACTACTACGTCGGCTCGGCGCGAGGGGTGTACCAGCTCGATGCGCAGGGCACCCTGCGCCTGCTGGCCAGCGACCGGCAGCTCGGCAACGGCGTGGTCTGGTCGGTGCTGCCGCGCCCGGATGGTCGCCTGTGGCTGGGACGCGGCGGCCGCATCAGCGTCTACGATCCGGCCACCGGCGCATTGCGTGATCTGCGGATCGATGGCAGTGCCGACCTGCGCCAGCGCATCGACCTGATGCGGCAGGCCCCTGATGGCACGGTGTGGGTGTCGGTGATGGGCCTGGACCTGCAGCAGCGCGATGCAGAGGGCCGGCTGCTGCACAGTCATCCGCTGGAACATTTCCGCGGGACGGCCGATGCGCCGATCGAGCAGATCCGCTTCGACGCCCACGGCCGGCCCTGGGTGATGGGCGACATGGGCATCTGGCGTGAGCAGGCCGGACGCTTCGTGGCAGTGCCCGGCGTTTCGCGCGGCCCGATCTACGATCTGGCATGGATCGATCCGCAGCAGTTGTGGCTGGCGCGCCAAGGCGCCTTCGAGCGCTACCAGTGGGATGGCATGAGCCTGCGCCTGATCCAGCGCATCGACGGCAGTGCGGGCGTGCCGCCGGTGACCATGGGGGGGCTGGCGCTGGCCGACAATGGCCAGCTGTGGGCCACGACGCCGCGCGGCCTGCTGCGGTGGGACCCGAAGACGCGGCGCCTGCAACAGTTCAACGAACGCGATGGCCTGTCCGATGCCGAGTTCACCGGTCGGCCACCTGCGGTGAGTGCCGATGGCCGCGTGTTGGCGGTTACCCAGACCGGCCTGGTCGCCTTTGATGTGAATGCCGACGACACCGTGCTGCCGCCTTCATCGCTGGTGATTGCCGAAGTGCGGGTGCGGCGCGACGACGCACGCGGCTGGCAACCGCTGCCGCTCACCGGCACCCTGCTGCTGGGACCGGACGACCGCGATCTGCAGATCGATGCGCGGCTGCTTTCCTATGCCAGCCCGCAGGGCAACCGGTATCGCTTCCGCGTGCAGGGTTACGACCAGGACTGGGTGGAGCAGGGGGGCGATGGCCAGCGCACCCTGTCGCGGCTGCCGACCGGCCGCTATGTCATCGAGGTGCAGGCCGCGACTGCCCGGGGCGCGTGGACACCTTCCCAGCAGTTGCAGGTGAAGGTGCTGCCGCCGTGGTGGCGCAGCGGCATGGCGATATTCGGCTACATCCTGCTGGGGTCGTTGCTGCTGGTGGTTCTGGTCTGGTCGATCCGCGCGCGGCTGCGCCGCCGCCAGCAATGGCAGCTGACGGTGCACAAGCAGCAGTTGGCCGAGCAGGCCTCGCAGGCCAAGAGCCGTTTCCTGGCTACGCTGGGCCACGAAGTCCGCACGCCGATGACCGGCGTGCTGGGCATGAGCGAACTGCTGCTGGCGACTCCGCTGGATCCGGTGCAGCGCGGCTACGCCGGGTCCATCCAGCAGGCCGGCAGCCATCTGCTGCGGCTGGTCAACGATGCCCTGGACCTGGCCCGGATCGAAGCCGGGCGGCTGGAGCTGGACCTGCGCCCGTTCGATCTGGGGGAGCTGCTGGACCAGGTGCAGGGCCTGATGCAGCCGATGGCGCAGCAACGCCAGCTGGTGTTCCAGCGCGGCGAAGACCCGCCCGGGCCGATCAGTGTCAGTGGCGACGAGATGCGCGTGCGCCAGATCCTGCTGAATCTGCTCGGCAACGCGATCAAATTCACCGAGCGCGGCCACGTCGGCCTGGCCGTACGCCTGGAAGAAAAGGGCGGCCTGTGTTTCGAAGTCCATGACAGCGGCCCGGGCATCAACGCCGAGCAGCAGCAGCGCCTGTTCCATCGTTTCGAACAGGCCGACGGCCCGCGTACCGCGTCGCGCTACGGCGGCAGTGGTCTGGGGCTGGCGATCTGCCAGGAACTGGCGGTGGCGATGGGGGGGCGCATCGAAGTGGACAGCCAGCCTGGCAAGGGCGCGCGGTTCCGCGTGCGCCTGCCCCTGCCCTGGACGCGCCAGGCCGCCAGCGAAGCGGGCGACGTGGCGGCCCTGCCGGAACTGCCGCCGCTGCGCATCCTGCTGGTCGAGGACGATGCCACGGTGGCCGAGGTCATCGCCGGCCTGCTGCGCGTGCGCGGGCATGAAGTGGTCCACGTGCTGCATGGCCTGGGCGCGCTGTCGGAGATCGCCACCGATGGTTTCGACGTCGGCCTGCTCGATCTCGATCTGCCCGCGCTGGACGGTACGGCCATCGCCCGCCAGCTGCGCACCATGGGCTATGAACTGCCGCTGGTGGCGGTGACCGCCCGTTCCGATGCCTATGCCGAAACCCAGGTGCTGGCCGCAGGCTTCGATGGCTTCCTGCGCAAGCCGGTGACCGGCGACCTGCTGGTGACGGCCATCGCCCAGGCGCGTGCGAAACGACAGGCGACTGCGTGACGACGCCGACGCCGGGCGTGAACGGCGCGACTTTCGGTTTACCATGCCGACGCCCGCAGCGCGGGAATCATCAGGACCAGCGTGAGGAGGCAATCGGTGGTGTATCTGCGGGCGGCGATGCTGCTGCTGGTCCTCCTGTGCTGCGCGTTGCCCGCTGCGGCACAGCCGGTGCCTCCGAGCCCGCGGCAGGTGACGGTGTTCGATGGCCTGCCGTCCAATACCGTCAACCGCATGGCCGAGGATCGCTACGGTTACCTGTGGATCGCCACCAACGATGGCCTGGCCCGCTATGACGGCCGCACCTACCGCGTGTGGCGTTCCGAGGATGGACTGCGTGACAACCGCATCTGGACGGTGCTGGTCGATGCCCGCAACCAGTTGTGGATAGGCACCGAGAACGCCGGCCTGGTGCGCATGTCGGCCGACCGCCGCCAGTTGCACTTCTACGACCGCAGCAGCCAGCCGTTGATGGGTACCAACACGGTCTGGAGCCTGGCCAGCACGCCTGATGGCTCGATCTGGTTCGGTACCCACGAAGGCGGCCTGTACCGCCTGGACAGCCAGGATCGCCTGCAGCGCTTCCTGCCCGAGCCGAACAATCCGCGCAGCCTGCCTTCGTCGTCGGTGCCCTACCTGGCCACGCTGGCCGATGGCAGCCTGTGGATCGGCACCAAGCATGGCGTGGCGCGCTGGACCGGGACCGACTTCGAGCGTGTCGGTACGGACATCATCCCCAGCCTTCTGATCAACGGACTGACCGCCGAACCGGATGGCAGCCTGTGGATCAGCACGATGGCCGGCGCCACCGTGCGCCGCCCGGATGGCCGCTTCGAAGCCCCCCCGTGGAAGCTGCCGCCGGGCGAGCAGGTGCTGGGCATGATGCTGCGCGACGAGCAGGGCGGGCACTGGCTGGATACACGCACCGGGCTGGGGCGTGCGGTCGATGGCCAGTACCAGACCGTGCCGCTGTACAGCGCGATCGCGCGCGGTCCGGTACGGCCGAACTGGACCGGTGCCTACGAGGACCGCGAAGGTGGCATCTGGTTGGCCAGCACCAATGCCGGGCTGTGGCACCTGCTGCCACGCTGGTGGCAGTTCTCGGTGCTGTCGCGCCTGGAGGACGACCCCAGCTCGCTGCGCAATGCGCTCGTGCTGGGTACCAGCCCCTCCAGCAACGGCGGCGTCTGGACGGTGGGCAGCCATGGCGCGCTGGACCGCTTCGATCCGAAGACCGGCAGGATCGAGCAGCATCGCACCTGGGTCAACGGCATGCACTGGTTGACCTCGGTGCGTGAGGACCGGCGTGGCCAGGTCTGGATTGGATCGACCGATGCGCTGGTGCGCTACGACCCGCAACGGCGCGAACTGCGTCGTTGGGGCCGTGATGCCGGCGCAGATGCGGCGATGGAAGGGGTGGTCGAAGCGATGATGACCTGCGACGGCGACAGCCTCTGGTTGATGCTGCCCGCAGGCGTGCAGCAGCGCGATCTCGACGGCCACGTGCGGCGCCAGCTGGACAATGGCCAGCGCGGCCTGCAGCAGGGCCAGCTCAACCTCGATGTGGAATGCGGTCCGCAGGACCACATCTGGCTGGCCAGCAGCCGTGGCCTGCTGCAGTGGCTGCCGGAAGGCGAGCGCTTCCAGCCGGTGCCGGGTGCGCCGGCAACGGCGATCCATGCGTTGCATGTGGGCCGTGACGGCCAGGTCTGGTTGTCCGAGGATGGTCGCCTGTCCCGTTACCGCTGGAGCCAGGGACGCCTGGAACGGCAGGCGGTGGTCGGTGCCGAACAGGGCTATCCGGCGATCTCCGCCTCCGGCCTGGTGGTGGATGCGCAGGGCGTGGCCTGGGCGACCAGCGCACGCGGCCTGGTACGTGTCAGTGCCGATGGGCAGAGCGTGCGCCTGTACGGCGTGCACGACGGCCTGCCAAGCCAGGAATTCCGCGAGCACACCTTGATCGCAGCGGCCGATGGCCACCTGGTGGCCGGAACGGCAGCGGGCGCGGTGGTGTTCGACCCGGAGCAGGTACGGCCTTCGGTCCGTCGCGCCCCGCTGGTGATCGAGCGGGTGGAAGTGCGCCGCAACGAGCAGGTGCTGGACATGACCCACGATGCGCCGTTGCAGATCGCCGATGGCGACCGCGACCTGCGCATCGTCGCGCGATTGCTGTCCTTCGCCGACTCGGCGTCCAATACGTACCGCTACCGCCTGGCCGGCTACGACCCCGATTGGGTCGAAGTCGGCCCGGCCGGCGAGCGCCTGTTCTCGCGCCTGGCGCCGGGCAGCTACCGGCTGGAAGTACAGGCCCGGTCGGCCGACCATGTGTGGTCGCGGGTGCAGAGCCTGGAATTCCGCGTGCAGCCGCCGTGGTGGCGCAGCCTGTCCGGCCTGCTGGTGCTGGCGTCGGTCGGGTTGCTGCTGACCAGCTGGTTTGCCTGGCTGTACCGACGCCGCCTGCAGCGGCGGCACGCCTACCAGCTGGCGCTGCACAAGCAGGAACTGGCCGAGCAGGCGTCGGCGGCCAAGACCCGCTTCCTGGCCAACCTTGGCCATGAGATCCGCACGCCGATGACCGGCGTGCTGGGCATGAGCGAGCTGCTGCTTGCCTCGCCACTGGACCCGCAGCAGCGTGGCTACACGCAGTCGATCCGGCATGCTGGCGAGCACCTGCTGCACCTGGTCAACGATGCGCTGGACCTGGCGCGGATCGAGTCCGGGCGCCTGGAACTGCAGTCGCAGTCGTTTGCGTTGAATGGCCTGTTGCAGGATCTGGCGGCGCTGATGGGCCCGCTGGCTGCACAGAAGGGCCTGCGCTTCGTCCTCGACAACCAGCTGCCTGCGGGCCTGCAGGCGACCGGTGATGCCATGCGCGTGCGGCAGATCCTGCTCAACCTGCTGTCGAACGCAGTGAAATTCACCAGCCGCGGCACTATCACCCTGCATGCACGTTGCGATGGCGAGCTGCGTGCGCTGCACTTCGAGGTGCGCGATACCGGCCCGGGCATCAGCCAGGAACAACAGCAGCGCCTGTTCCGCCGCTTCGAGCAGGCCGATGGTGCACGTACCGCCGCGCAGTACGGTGGCAGTGGCCTCGGTCTGGCGATCTGCCGCGAGCTGGCGCATGCGATGCAGGGGCGGATCCAGGTGGAGAGCCAGCTGGGTCGGGGCACCTGTTTCGGCGTGACCTTGCCGTTGCCGCTGGTGGTGAACAGCGATGCCGAGGCATCGGCCGAGGGGCATCGCGACGAAGCGGCGAACATGCCGCCGCTGCGAGTGCTGCTGGTCGAGGATGATGCCACCGTGGCCGACGTGGTGCGTGGCCTGTTGAGCGCACGCGGCCACGAGGTGGTGCATGCCGGCCATGCGCTGGCGGCGCTGCGCGAGGTCAGTGCCGGCGATTTCGACGTCGGCCTGCTGGATCTGGACCTGCCGGGCCTGAGCGGTTTCGAGCTGGCCCAGCACCTGCGCAACCAGGGCTACATGCTGCCGCTGCTGGCGGTGACCGCGCGGACCGATCCGGACCTGCAGCAGCAGGTGGAAGCAGCCGGCATTGGCGGCTTCCTGCGCAAGCCGGTGACTGGTGAGCTGTTGGTGGAAGCGATCGCCAGGGTCACGGGTAGGTAGGTTCTGCAGGGCCTGCAGCCCTGCACCCGCCGGATCAACGTCAAAAGCCTGCATTCCGTGGGATGGCGGGGTGGGTCCGGTTGCGGGAGACGCCGTAAACCCGTCCCTGGGGGCTTGGCCGCGGCATCCATGCCGCGGACACTCCCGCAACCGGACCCACCCCGCCTTCGACAGAACTCTGCGATCTGCAGTAGATCCACGCCATGCGTGGATGCGTTTCGATTTCAAGTCGAAATATTCGATTTCAATGGACGTTCATCCACGCATGGCGTGGAACTACCCGATCGCGAAAATCTGTCAGAGGTGGGGTGGTGTGGGCTTGCAGGACCGTTGGCGCCATGGATGGCGCCATCGAGCCCACCATGGGTGAGGGCGCTTTGCTTGCGAAGCACTGCTTCGCAAGCGCCCGAACGCACAGCCGCCAGCGGCTGGGCCGGTCTGGGGGTTTACGGCGTGTCCTGCAAGCCCACACCGCCCCACCACCCACGGAATGCTCGCTGTTGCTGTTGCTTCGGCCTCTGCGGGGGCAGGGCCGCAGGCCCTGCCGAACCACCCTCATTCCGCAACGTGCTCGACCTGCCGCGGTTCGGGCTTGGTGTCGGGCAGCTGCCAGAAGATCATCGTCGAGGTCAGCGTGATCGCGCCCACGCACAGGAATGTGGCATGCAGCGCGGCGGTCGCGCTGTTGCTGTCCAGGTGATTGCCGAACGCGGCCAGCAGGCTGCCGGCCGCCGCGGCGCCGAAACCGGCGGCCAGCATCATCACCATCGACAGCAGGCTGTTGCCGGAACTGGCGAATTCGCGGTCAAGGTCGCGCAGCGTCACGGTGTTCATCACGGTGAACTGCAGTGAATTGACCGCGCCGAAGAACGCAAGCTGCACCAGGCGCCAGGCCAAGTGCTGGCCAGGTGTCATCAGGATGAAGCTGGCCATTGCCAGCCCCACCAGCACGGTGTTGGTCATCAGCACGCGGCGGTAGCCGTAACGTTCGACCAGCTTCACTGCCAGTTTCTTCGACACCATGCCAGCCGCCGCTACGGGCACCATCATCAGGCCGGCGTTCATCGGGCCGAGGCCGAGGCCGACCTGCAGCAGCAGCGGGATCAGCATCGGCATGGCACTGCTGCCGATGCGTGAGAACAGGTTGCCGAGGATGCCGATGCGGTAGCTGGGTACGCGGAACAGGGCCAGCGAGAACAAGGGTGCGGTGGAATTGGCGGCATGCAGCCAGTAGCCCACCAGCGCAGCCAGGCCCGCGACCGTCATCAGCATCACCAGCGCGTGTGGGGTGCCGAGTCCGGAGATGCCGTCCAAGGCCAGCGACAGCACCACCATCGCAAAGGCCAGCATGATGTAGCCGCGCAGGTCGAAACGGGTGCGATGGCTGGCGTAATGGTCGGGCATGATCTTCATCGCGGCGATGAAACCGATCACGCCGATCGGCAGGTTGATCAGGAACACCCAGTGCCATGAGGCGATCTCGACCAGCCAGCCGCCCAGCGTCGGGCCGATCAGCGGGCCGACCAGCGCGGGGATGGCGATGAAGCTCATCGCGCGCAGGAAATCCTCGCGCGGCACCGAGCGCATCACCGCCAGCCGGCCGACCGGCAGCAGCATCGCACCGCCGATGCCCTGCAGCACGCGCGCGCCGACCAGCTGGTGCAGGTGCTGGGCCAACGCGCAGGCCAGCGAGCCGAGGGTGAACAGGATGATCGCCACCAGGAAGGTGCGCCGGGTGCCATAGCGGTCGGCGATCCAGCCCGAGGCGGGAATGAAGGTGGCGACCGCCAGCGCATAGCTGAACACCACCGACTGCATCTGCAGCGGGCTCTCGCCCAGGCTGGCCGCCATCGCCGGCAACGCCGTGTTGACGATGGTCGAGTCCAGCATCTGCATGAAGATCGCCAGGGACACCAGCCACAGCAGGGGACGCTGGCGGTTGTAGGTCGATGGCGATGTGGACATGGGGTGTGGCCGGTGCAGCGTGGGGGCCGCCATGATCGCGCACTGCGGGTCACGGCGCGATCAACATCGCGCCGTGATGGCATGCGGAATGCTCAGCGTTGGCTGTGCGCGTGCACCGCGTCGACCAGGACCTGCACATGCGCCGGGTCCATGTCCGGCGACATGCCGTGGCCGAGGTTGAACACATGGCCTTCGCGCGAGCCGCCGTTGCCGGCGGCATAGGTGTCGAGCACGCGCGCTGCGGCCGTGGCGATCGCATCCGGCGAGGCGTACAGCGTGGTCGGGTCGAGGTTGCCCTGCAGCGCGACGCGACCACCGGTGCGGCGCATTGCTTCGTCCAGGTCCAGCGTCCAGTCCAGGCCAAGTGCATCGGCGCCGGTCTGCGACAGTGCTTCCAGGTGCAGGCCGGTGCCCTTGCCGAACAGGATCAGCGGCGTGCGCTCGCTGCCTTCGCCGCGATCCAGGCCCTGTGCAATCCGCTGCAGGTAACGCAGCGAGAACTCGCGGTACATCGCCGGCGACAGCACGCCACCCCAGGTGTCGAACACCTGCAGCGCCTGCGCACCGGCCGCGCGTTGCGCACCGAGGTAGGCGATCACCGCTTCGGTGGTGACCTCCAGCAGGCGGTGCAGCGCCTGCGGATGGTTCAGCGCCATCGCCTTGATGCGTGCGAAATCCTTGCTGCCGCCGCCTTCCACCATGTAGCAGGCCAGCGTCCAGGGGCTGCCGGAGAAGCCGATCAGCGGCACCTGGCCGTCCAGCTCGCGGCGGATCAGGCGTACCGCATCCATCACGTAGCCCAGGTCCTGCTCCATGTCCGGCACCGCCAGCTTGGCGATGGCCGCTTCATCACGCACCGGATGGCGGAACTTCGGGCCTTCGCCTTCGACGAAGTACAGCTCCAGGCCCATCGCATCGGGAATGGTGAGGATGTCCGAGAACAGGATGGCTGCGTCCAGGGGGAACCGGCGCAGCGGCTGCAGAGTGACTTCGCAGGCGATCTCCGGGGTCTTGGCCATGGCCAGGAAGCTACCGGCCTTGGCCCGGGTCGCGCGGTATTCCGGCAGGTAGCGGCCGGCCTGGCGCATCAGCCAGACGGGGGTGCAGTCCACCGGTTCGCGGCGCAGGGCGCGCAGCAGGCGATCGTTGCGGAGAGGGCTGGTCACGATGGGCATTCCTTGGACGGGAGGAGCAGCGGCGTCAGTCGCCGTGCGAAAGGATCTGGAAGCCGCGATGCAGTTCGGCATCGCGGGCCTTCTCGAAGGCGTGGCGGGCGTCGTCGGCCTGCAGGAACAGCTCGCGCCGCAACTGCGAGCGGCTGCCGACGCGGCCGCTCTCGCGCAGCAGCTCCCAGCCGCCGAACAGGTCCGGCTGCAGGCTCAGGCGCAGGAAACGCGGTGCCTGCGCACCGGCGTCGGGATGTTGCAGGTAGACGTGCATGGCGCCGATTGTAGCGGGGCAGGGGTGACCCCTGCCGCAACGTGGTAGTGCCGGCCGCTGGCCGGCAACTTCATGCATGGAGGAGCCGGCCAGCGGCCGGCTCTACCTGGCTGACAGCACCTTCAGTACCGCCGCCTCATCGACGTCCGGCACCACTTCGGCGCGGCCCATGCCGCGCCACAGCACCAGGCGCAGGCGGCCGGCCACGTTCTTCTTGTCCAGGCGCATGCGGCCGAGCAGGGCCTGCGGGTCCAGCCCGGCCGGGATCGCCACCGGCAGGCCGAGGCGTTCCAACAGTGCCTGCAGGCGAGCGCGGTCGGCATCGTCGGCCAGGCCGAGGTCGGTGGACAGCTTCGCCGCCAGCACCATGCCCACCGCCACCGCCTCGCCATGGTTCAGCGCATCGCGGCCTGGAGCCGAGTAGCCCTGCTCGGTTTCGATGGCATGGCCGAAGGTATGCCCGAGGTTGAGCAGGGCACGTTCGCCCTTCTCGAACGGATCGCGCTCGACGATGGCGGCCTTGTGCCGGCAGCTGCGCGCGATGGCTTCGGAAAGCACGTGGTCTTCACCGGCGACCAGCGCATCGGCATGCTGCTGCAGCCATTCGAAGAACACCGCGTCGCCCAGCGCACCGTACTTCACCACTTCGGCCAGGCCTGCACGCAGTTCGCGCGGCGGCAGGGTGGCCAGCACGCGGGTATCTGCGATGACCGCACGCGGCGGATGGAAGGCGCCGACCAGGTTCTTGCCGGCCGGGATGTCGACGGCGGTCTTGCCGCCCACCGACGAATCGACCATCGCCAGCAGGGTGGTCGGCAGCTGCACGCAGTCCACGCCGCGCATCCAGCAGGCGGCGGCAAATCCGGCAAGGTCACCGACCACGCCGCCGCCGAGGGCGAAGACACAGGCGTCGCGCGTGGCGCCGAGCGCCGCAAGCGCTTCGATCGCGCGGCCGAATTCGGCCAGCGTCTTGGAGGCCTCACCGGCGGCCAGCACGTGCTCGCCGATGATCAGGTCGGGACGCGCGGCCAGCAGGGTCTGCTTCACCGGCGCCAGATAGCGCGGGGCGACTTCGCTGTCGCTGAGCAGCAGCACGTGGCGGCCGCGAACGTGCGCGGCCAGTGCAGCGCCATCGGCCTGGGCACCGGCGCCGATGGTGATGGTGTAGGGGCGGTCGCCGCCAACGGCGACCTGCAGCAGGGCGGGGGAAGTCATACAGTCAGGTCCTGGCGCTGCCATTGCGTGGCCAGCTTGACCACCAGCTGGGCAGTCGCATCGGCAGCGGTGTACGGGTCGGTATCGAGGGTGAGGTCGGCCAGTTCGCGGTATAGCGGGTCGCGGTGTGCGGCCAGGTCGTGCAGCACCTGCTCGCGGTCCGGGCGTTGCAGCAGCGGCCGGCCCTTGTCGCGGGCCAGGCGTTCCAGCTGCGCGGTCACGCTGACCCGCAGGTAGACCACGAAGCCGCGGCGGGCGATCAGTGCACGGTTGTCGGGGTCCAGCACCGCGCCGCCGCCGGTGGAGACCAGCTGGCCGCGGCCTTCCAGCACACGGGCCAGGGCCTCGCGTTCATGGTTGCGGAAACCGGCTTCGCCGGCGTGCTCGAAGATGGTCGGGATGCTGGCACCGGCGGCATCGACGATGGCCTGGTCGACATCGACGAAGTCCAGCGTGAAGCGCTCGGCCAAGCGGCGGCCGATGCAGGTTTTGCCGGCGCCCATCGGGCCGATCAGGATCAGGTTCGGAGCAGGATTCATGCCCTCTGATGCTAACACCTCCGTGCCCTGGCCTTTACGTTCTTCACGTCAGGGTAGGCGTTCCAGCGGGGTCTCCCGCGCCAGCCGGAGTACAGGCCATGACGGTCGCCAAGGTCATCGAAATCACCGCCTCCTCGCCGAAGAGCGTGGAGGACGCCGTGCGCAGCGGGCTGAAGAAGGTCTCCGAGACGGTCAAGGGCATCCAGGGCGCCTGGGTGAACGAGACCAAGGTGGTCACCAATGGCAGCGGCGAGATCACCGAGTGGCGGGTCAACCTGCGGGTGACCTTCCTGGTGGAATAGGCGCGCTCAGCGCACGTCCTGCACCTGGCGCTGGCCGTCCAGTACCACCACGTGGTCGGCGAGGGCGGGCAGGGTGTGCAGTGCCTGCCGACTGACCCGCTCGTAGTACTGCACGAAGCGCTCCAGCTGTGGCCGGCTCATACCGTGCCGGCCCGGCTGCGTGGCCTGCAGGTTCTGCTCCTGCTGCCAGCGCCAGCGCGGTACCACCGAAAAATCCGGCGGCTGAAGGAACCATAGCCGGTCGCAGCGCTGCCACAGCGCCGGGTAGTCGCGGGCCAGCGCCTGGTTGCACCAGCGCCGCCAGCGGCCATCGGCGTCGGCCTCGCGTTCCAGTGCATTCAACGGGCTGTCCAGCGCGTCGTCATCCTGCGCGGGCGTGCCCAGGAACCAGCCTTCGAACACCAGCAGGTCCAGCGGTTGGTGCAGGCGCGGCCATTGCGCTTCTGGCAGGCGTTCGTCGGCCAGCTTGTCGAAACGCGGCATCGCGAAGGGCTGCCGCGCGGCCACCGCATCCAGCACTGCGTGGGCCAGCGGCAGGTCGTGGGTGCCCGGCGGGCCCCGGGTGATCAGCAGTGGATGCACCTGGCGGGCAAGCCGTTGGCGCTGCACGCGGGTCAGGTAGACGTCGTCGATCGACAGCGTGGCGGCGTTCAGGCCGCGTGCCTGGGCGCGGGCCACGACCTGCGCGGCCAGCGTCGATTTGCCGCTCCCCTGCAGGCCGCTGATCGCCAATACTGGAACCGCTGCGCCACTGCCCAGTGCGTCGTCCAGCACCTGTTCGGCCAATGTTTCGGGGAATCCTTTCACCTGGGGCATATACGCAGCAGCGGCCATGCAGCCACAATAGCCCAATCCGTGTGAGAAGAACGCAATCATGAGCGACCTGTACGCCGAAGCCCTGTCCACGTTTGCCAGCCTGTTCGAAGAGGCCAGGCAGAGCCGCGAGGTCGAGCCGAACGCCATGACCGTGGCCACCGCCGATACGCACGGCCGTCCGTCGGCGCGCACCGTGCTGCTGAAGGCGTTCGATGAGCGTGGCTTCGTGTTCTACACCCACCTGGACAGCCACAAGGGCCGGGAGCTGCAGGCCAATCCGCAGGCTGCACTGCTGTTCCTGTGGCGCAGCCTGCGCGAGGCCGGCATCCAGGTGCGCATCGAGGGTCGCGTCGAGCAGGTGGCCGATGCCGAGGCCGACGCCTATTTCGCCAGCCGCCCGCGGATGAGCCAGATCGGCGCCTGGGCTTCGCAGCAGTCGAAGACGCTGGCCACGCGCGAGGAATTCGACGCGCGCGTGGCCGAGGTCGAAGCGCGCTTCGAAGGCAAGGACGTGCCGCGCCCGGAGGGCTGGAGTGGCCTGCGTGTGGTGCCCGACCGCATCGAGTTCTGGTACGGCGCGCAGTTCCGCCTGCACGAGCGCTGGTGCTATGAAGCCGGTGCTGAAGGGCGCTGGAGCAAGCGACTGCTGTATCCGTAAGGCTGACTGATGCAACGCCTGCCGCTGTACCGCGTGGTGGTGTTCGTGCCGTCGGCAGCACTGGACGCAGTGAAGCAGGGCATCCTTGCGGTGGATGCCCTGGCAGGGGGGGACTACGAGCACGGCATGTGGTGGTCGGCGCCGGGGTTCGAGCAGTTCCGCCCGCGCGTGGGTGCGTCGCCCGCGCAGGGTGAGGCGGGGCGCACCGAAGTGGTCGCCAGCGAGCGCCTGGAGTTCTGCCTGCCGCGTGATCCGCAGCGGTTGCAGCGCATCTTCGAACAGGGCATCGTGCCGCATCATCCGTGGCGGGTGCCGGTGGTGCAGGTGGAGGAAATCGAGCTTCTGCTGGCCGACGCACGGCTGTTGTAGAGCCGAGCCATGCTCGGCTGCTGTTGCTCTGGCGCGTAAAGCAGTCGAGCATGGCGCGACTCTATAGGAGCGGATTGTCGCATTCAGACCCATCCGCTTCATCTGCAGGCAGGCAACCAACCGACACACTCCAACCGATGTCCTCGACTTCCGGAGTTGCCATGCTTTCCTGGCGTTGCCTGTTCGCCGTACCTCCCCCGCGTCGCGGCGTGGAAGCGCTCCTGCCGTTGCTCGCCCGCATCGTGACCGGGGTGATGTTCTGCGTCTCCGGCTGGAACAAGGTGTTCACCGACGCCGGGCGCGAGCGCATGGTGCATACGCTGGTCGATGCGGGTATCCCGCTCCCGGTATTCAGTGCGCCGGTGCTCGGTGCGGTTGAATGGATCGCCGGCGGCCTGCTTGTGCTGGGGCTGGTGAGCCGCCCTTCGGCCCTGCTGTTGGCGGCGATCTGCGCAGTGGCGGCGCTGACCGATGGTATCGCGCGCATTCCTGCGGGACTGAGCGTGCCGGATTGGCTGAGTTGGTTCTTCTACCTGAGCGAAGTGCCGCTGGGCGTACTGCTGCTATGGATTGCCGCAGTGGGGAGTGGACGGTTCGCGATCGAAGCGCGCGGGGCGCGTTGAACATTGAGTGATGCGGAGGCAGTTGAATGCGGATGAATGATCTGATCCGGCGCGTGGTTCGCGCGTACCCGGATCGTCGGAATCCTGATTGCGCTTCGGCGGCCGACGTCATGCGTCGCTTGGGCGTTGCTCCTCACTGCGATATGTGGATTTTCTACATGGCGGTCAATGGCGCGCTGCCTGCTGTGAGCGGTAGGCTTGAGTTGTTGCGTATCGTTGGTCCTGGAATTCCGAAGATTCCAGACCAGGCTGAGTACGTTTGGGATCGTTACGAGCTCCCAGCGGATTTTCTTCCGTTGTCATCTGACGAAGGTGAGGGGATGTATTTGTACGATGTGCGAAAGGAAGATGTGCATGACTATTGCCTGGCTCGGCATGATCAGTTTCTTTCGGGTGAAACTCCTGCCCGTTGGAAGAATTTCGTAGATTTCATCGTTTGGTACATCAACGATGATGATCGGGCGGCTTAGATGAAGCAGTCGAGCAAGCTCGACTTCTACAACCCTTCAGCGCGCAACCAGCGCCACAGCGTGGTGCGGGATACCCCCAGCGCCTGCGCCATGCCCTCACGATCATGCCGGTGTTCCCGCAGCAGTGCTTCCAGCTGCGCACGCGGTGGCCGCTTGCCGTTGCTTTCCACCGGCAACGCCGCGACACCTTCATGCACCAGCTCGGGTGCCAGCTGCAGCAGGCGCGCTGCATCGATCAACCCTTCCCCAGGCTGCCAGTGGATGCGTAGTCGATCCACCAGATTGCGCAGTTCGCGCACGTTTCCCGGCCACTCGGCCGCGCTCAGCAACGCCAGTGCCTCCTGATCAAATGGCGCGTCGATGCCACGCAGCTGGCGGAAGAAGTGCTGTGCCAGCAGCGGGATGTCACTGCGCCGCGCACGCAGCGGGGGCAGGGCGATGCGTAGTGCGGCCAGCCGGTAATACAGGTCGCGACGGAAGCCGCCGGTCGCCGCGTGCTGTTCCAGCGACTTCAGGGTGGCGGCCACCACGCGCAGGTCGACTGCGGTCGGTTCGGTAGCGCCTACACGCAGCACCTCGCGTTCTTCCAGCACGCGCAGCAGGCGGGTCTGCAACGGCAGCGGCAGTTCGCCGATCTCATCCAGGAACAACGTACCGCCATCGGCGGCCTCGACCAGGCCCACGCGACCACCGCGCCGTGCACCAGTGAAGGCACCATCGCTGTAGCCAAACAGTTCGGCTTCCAGCAGTGATTCGCTGATGGCGCCGCAGTTCAGCGCCACGAAGCGCCCGCGACGGCCGCTGGCGGCGTGCAGTTGACGCGCCACCAGCTCCTTGCCGGTGCCGGTTTCGCCGGTCACCAGTACGGTGCTGTCATGCGGTGCATAGAGCGCGATCTGTGCGCGCACCTGGGCCATCGCTTGGCTGTCGCCGAGCAGTTCATGCGTGTCGGCACGCGCTGCCGGGCGCCGGCGCGGGGCGGCTCGGTTGCCGCTGGAGCGGGCCAGCGCCTGGGTCAGTTCCAGCGCATGTTCGAACGCCTGCCGCACCGAGTCGGCCGAGTACAGCAGCACACCGGGCAGGCCGGCCTGTTCGGCATGGTCGATGGCCATGCCGGTGCCGACGATGACCTCGATGCCGTTGGCGCGCAGGTCGGCGATGCAGTCGCGCGCATCCTCGCGGGTGACGAAGCGGCGGTGCTCGATATCCAGGCCGAAACTCTGCTGGAAGTTGCTGAACGCCGGTACGTCGCTGGCGTGGGTGACCAGGCCGATGCGGCTGGCGATGCGGCGGGCACGGGCCAACGCTTCCATCAGGTCGAAGCCATTGGCCTGGATCGGCACCAGTGGAAGCTCCAGCCGACCGCGCAGCCAGGCCGCGTTGGAGCCGCCGGCGATGACCACGTCGCAATGCTCGCGGCGCAGGCGTTGACCGATCACATCCACCGCTTCCTCGAAACCTAGGTTGATCTGCTCGATGCGCGCGCGTCGATCGAATTCGGGAATGACATCGCCGAGCAGGCCGGTCAGGCGCGAGACGCTGACCGTCCAGATCACCGGGCGACCGGGGTCGGTGTCGGCGTGGCGCAGGGGTGAGCGGGGCAGGTACATGGCGGCTGGAGGTCGACGTGATGTTTCATGATACATCCGTTTCAGTGTTTCATATGTTTCACTATTGCGTGGCGGTCATCCCCGTGAAATCAACGGCTTGCAGCTTGGCATGGTGCTTGCGCCTACCTATCCGTTCTCCAACCTGGATTGCCGCATGACCGCTTCCGCCCCTTTCTCCGCCGGTGCCCGCTTCCGTGAGGCGCTTGCTGCCGAATCGCCGCTGCAGGTGATCGGCGCCATCAACGCCAACCACGCCCTGCTGGCCAAGCGCGCCGGCTTCCGCGCCATCTATCTGTCCGGCGGCGGTGTTGCCGCGGGCTCGCTGGGCCTGCCGGACCTGGGCATCAACACCCTGGAAGACGTGCTGGTGGACGTGCGCCGCATCACCGATGTCTGCGACCTGCCGCTGATGGTGGACATCGATACCGGCTTCGGGCCGAGTGCGTTCAACATCGCGCGCACCGTGAAGTCGCTGATCAAGGCCGGCGCGGCCGCCTGCCACATCGAAGACCAGGTTGGCGCCAAGCGCTGCGGTCACCGTCCGGGCAAGGAGATCGTCTCGCAGGGTGAAATGGTCGACCGCGTGAAGGCTGCCGCCGATGCCAAGACCGATCCGGACTTCTTCCTGATCGCGCGTACCGACGCCATCCAGGTGGACGGCGTGGACAAGGCCATCGAGCGCGCCATTGCCTGTGTCGAGGCCGGTGCCGACGGTATCTTCGCCGAGGCGGCCTACGACCTGGACACCTACCGTCGCTTCGTCGACGCGGTGAAGGTGCCGGTGCTGGCCAACATCACCGAATTCGGTGCCACCCCGCTGTTCAGCCGCGATGAACTGGCTTCGGCCGGTGTTGCGATCCAGCTGTTCCCGCTGTCGGCGTTCCGCGCGGCCAACAAGGCGGCCGAGAACGTCTACCAGGCGGTGCGCCGCGATGGCCACCAGCGCAACGTGGTGGAAACCATGCAGACCCGCGAAGAACTCTACGACCGCATCGGCTACCACGCCTTCGAGCAGCAGCTCGATGCGCTGTTCGCCGCCAAGAAATAAGCAGTACCCTGCACCATCAAGTTTCGGAGGGAAACATGAACGATACGACCGCAACCCCGACCTTCAAGCCGAAGAAGTCCGTCGCCCTGTCCGGCACCGCCGCCGGCAACACCGCGCTGTGCAGCGTGGGCCGCAGTGGCAACGACCTGCATTACCGTGGCTACGACATCCTGGACCTGGCCAACACCAGCGAGTTCGAGGAAATCGCCTACCTGCTGGTGCACGGCAAGCTGCCAACCCGCGCCGAGCTGGTTTCGTACAAGGCCAAGCTGAAGTCGCTGCGTGGCATCCCGGCCGCGGTGAAGGCCGCACTGGAAGAACTGCCGCCGTCGGCACACCCGATGGACGTGATGCGCACCGGTGTGTCCGTGCTCGGCTGCGTGGCGCCGGAGAAGGATGACCACAATCATCCGGGCGCGCGCGACATTGCCGACAAGCTGATGGCCTGCCTCGGCTCGATGCTGCTGTACTGGTACCACTGGAGCCACAACGGCCGTGCCATCGACGTGGAAACCGACGATGACTCGATCGGTGGCCACTTCCTGCACCTGCTGCACGGCGAGAAGCCGCAGGACTCGTGGGTGAAGGCGATGCACACCTCGCTGATCCTGTACGCCGAGCACGAGTTCAACGCCTCGACCTTCACCTGTCGTGTCATCGCCGGTACCGGCAGCGACATGTACAGCGCGATCTGCGGTGGCATCGGCGCACTGCGTGGCCCGAAGCACGGCGGCGCCAATGAAGTGGCGTTCGAAGTGCAGAAGCGCTACGACAATCCGGATGAGGCCGAGGAAGACATCAAGGCCCGCGTCGAGCGCAAGGAAGTGGTGATCGGCTTCGGCCATCCGGTCTATACCGTCTCCGATCCGCGCAACAAGGTGATCAAGGACGTGGCCCGCGAGCTGTCCGAAGAACAGTCGAGCATGAAGATGTACGACATCGCCGAGCGCCTGGAATCGGTGATGTGGGACATCAAGAAGATGTTCCCGAACCTGGACTGGTTCAGCGCCGTCAGCTACCACATGATGGGCGTGCCGACCGCGATGTTCACCCCGCTGTTCGTGATCGCGCGCACCGCCGGCTGGAGCGCGCACATCATCGAGCAGCGCATCGACGGCAAGATCATCCGCCCGAGCGCCAACTACATCGGTCCGGAAGACCGCGACTTCGTCGCCATCGACAAGCGCGTCTGATCCACCTGCTGTCCCCATCCGGCCGGCCGCGTGCCGGCCGGATGCTTTCGCCGCCGCACCGCCGGCACCCGGCCCGCCCCAAGCATTCCGCCAGCCCATGAATACCGATTACCGCAAGAACCTCCCCGGCAGCGCGCTGGACTATTTCGACGCGCGCGCCGCCGTCGATGCGATCCAGCCCGGCGCCTATGCCACCCTGCCGTACACCTCGCGCGTGCTGGCCGAGAACCTGGTGCGCCGCTGCGATCCGGCCACGCTCGCCGATTCGCTGAAGCAGCTGATCGAGCGCCGCCGCGACCTCGATTTCCCATGGTTCCCCGCGCGCGTGGTCTGCCACGACATCCTCGGCCAGACCGCACTGGTCGACCTGGCCGGCCTGCGCGATGCGATCGCCGACAAGGGCGGCGACCCGGCCAAGGTGAATCCGGTGGTGCCGGTGCAGCTGATCGTCGATCACTCGCTGGCGGTGGAGTGTGGTGGTTTCGATCCGCAGGCGTTCGAGAAGAACCGCGCGATCGAGGATCGCCGCAACGAAGACCGCTTCCACTTCATCGACTGGACCAAGCTGGCGTTCGAGAACGTGGACGTGATTCCGCCGGGCAACGGCATCATGCACCAGATCAACCTGGAGAAGATGTCGCCGGTGATCTACGTGCAGGACGGCGTAGCCTTCCCCGACACCTGCGTGGGCACCGACAGCCACACCCCGCACGTGGATGCGCTGGGCGTGATCGCGATTGGTGTGGGCGGCCTGGAAGCCGAGAACGTGATGCTCGGTCGTGCCTCGTGGATGCGACTGCCGGATATCATCGGCGTCGAGCTGACCGGCAGGCCGCAGCCGGGCATCACCGCCACCGACGTGGTGCTGGCGCTGACCGAATTCCTGCGCAAGGAGCGCGTGGTCGGCGCGTACCTTGAATTCTTCGGCGAGGGAGCGGCGGCACTGACCATCGGTGACCGCGCCACCATCTCCAACATGTGCCCCGAATACGGCGCCACCGCCGCGATGTTCTACATCGACGGGCAGACCATCGATTACCTGCGCCTGACCGGGCGCGAGGAATCGCAGGTGGCGCTGGTGGAAAACTATGCGCGCACCACCGGCCTGTGGGCTGACGACCTGGCCACCGCACAGTACGAGCGCGTGCTGCGCTTCGACCTGTCCAGCGTGGTGCGCAACATGGCCGGCCCGTCCAACCCGCACAAGCGCGTGGCGACCGCCGATCTGGCCGAGCGCGGCATCGCCGACGAGGCTAAGCTGGCAGCGGGCAAGGCCGAGCAGGCGCAGGGCCTGATGCCGGATGGCGCGGTGATCATCGCCGCCATCACCAGCTGCACCAACACCTCCAACCCGCGCAACGTGATCGCTGCCGGCCTGCTGGCACGCAAGGCCAACGAGCGCGGCCTGCTGCGCAAGCCGTGGGTGAAGTCCTCGCTGGCGCCCGGCTCGAAGGCGGTGCAGCTGTACCTGGAAGAGGCCGGCCTGCTGCCGGACCTGGAAAAGCTGGGCTTCGGCATCGTCGCCTTCGCCTGCACCACCTGCAACGGCATGAGCGGCGCGCTCGATCCGGCCATCCAGCAGGAGATCATCGACCGGGACCTGTACGCCACGGCTGTGCTGTCGGGTAACCGCAACTTCGATGGCCGCATCCACCCGTATGCGAAGCAGGCGTTCCTGGCCTCGCCGCCGCTGGTGATCGCCTATGCCATCGCCGGCACCGTGCGCTTTGACATCGAGAAGGACGTGCTGGGCGTGGACGCCGACGGCAACGAGGTGCGCCTGAAGGACATCTGGCCGAGCGATGCCGAGATCGACGCCGTGGTCAAGGCCTCGGTGAAGCCGGAGCAGTTCCGCCGCGTCTACAACCCGATGTTCAATGTACGCGTGGAGCATGGTGCCGCGGTCAGTCCCCTGTACGACTGGCGCCCGCAGAGCACCTACATCCGCCGTCCGCCGTACTGGGAGGGCGCACTGGCCGGTGAGCGCACGCTGTCGGGCATGCGCGCGCTGGCGGTGCTGCCGGACAACATCACCACCGACCACCTGTCGCCGTCCAACGCGATCCTGGCCTCCAGTGCCGCCGGTGAATACCTGGCGAAGATGGGCCTGCCCGAAGAGGACTTCAATTCCTACGCGACCCACCGCGGCGACCACCTGACCGCGCAGCGCGCCACCTTCGCCAACCCGAAGTTGTTCAACGAGATGGTGCGCAACGACGATGGCAGCGTGAAGCAGGGTTCGCTGGCGCGCGTGGAGCCGGAAGGCAAGGTGATGCGCATGTGGGAGGCGATCGAAACCTACATGGACCGCAAGCAGCCGCTGATCATCATCGCCGGTGCCGACTACGGCCAGGGCAGCTCGCGTGACTGGGCCGCCAAGGGCGTGCGCCTGGCTGGCGTGGAGGCGATCGTGGCCGAGGGCTTCGAGCGGATTCACCGTACCAACCTGATCGGCATGGGCGTGCTGCCGCTGGAGTTCAAGCCGGGCACCACCCGCCTGACCCTGGGCATCGATGGCACCGAGACCTTCGACGTGGTCGGCGAGCGCACCCCGCGCGCCGAGCTGACGCTGGTCATCCACCGCCGCGACGGCCAGGACGTGATCGTGCCGGTCACCTGCCGCCTGGACAGCGACGAGGAAGTGGCGATCTACGAGGCCGGTGGCGTGTTGCAGCGCTTCGCGCAGGACTTCCTGGAAGGCGCCAAGGTGGCGTGATACCGGCCTGAATGCCTGCCCCCGGAGGCCGGGGGCGGGCTTGTCCGACACCTGGGCAGGGCGCACACTGACTTGGCAAAAACTGCCAATGGAGAGTCTCATGGCCACCATGAACATTTCGCTGACTGATCCGCTCAAGCAGTTCGTGGACGAAGAAGTGCGCGAAGGCGGCTACTCCAGCACGTCGGACTATGTGCGCGACCTGATCCGCCAGCGCCAGCGCAGCAAGGCCGAAGCACTGCTCAAGCAGTTGATTGCCGAGGGGCTGTCTTCTGGTCCTTCGGCGCCTCTGGCGCCGGATCACTTCGACAAGCTCCGTGAGCGTGCTCGGAACCGCAAGTGAGACCTTCGCACTGGTCTCCTGCAGCGGTTCTAGATCTCGACCAGGCAGCAGCCTGGTATGCAGATCAGGGCGGAGAAGTGCTGGAAGTTGGCTTCATCGATGCGGTGGAGTCCGTCGTCAAGCTGATCGAGGCTCACCCGGGTGCTGGTTCCACATTGCATGCGGATCTGTTGCCCTCGCTGCCAGCGCCGTTGCGTTTTCATCCGGTTCGTCGCTTCGACGGCTACCTGGTCTACTACGTGGAGCTACCTGCGCACGTTTCCATCGTGCGCATCTGGAATGCTTCGCGGGGTATGGAAGCACTGCTCGAAGACGAGGAGCTCAACCCCGATATTGGTTCGTCGCACCCAGGATACTGATCCATGACTTTCCTCCCTCAACTCCGTATTCCCGCCACCTACATGCGCGGTGGCACCAGCAAGGGCGTGTTCTTCCGCCTGCAGGACCTGCCCGACGCCGCGCAGGTGCCGGGCGCCGCACGCGATGCGCTGCTGATGCGCGTGATCGGCTCGCCCGATCCGTATGGCAAGCAGACCGACGGCATGGGCGGTGCCACCTCCAGCACCAGTAAATGCGTGATCATTTCCACCGCCTCGGTGCCGGACCACGATGTGGACTACCTGTACGGCCAGGTCTCGATCGACACCGCCTTCGTCGACTGGAGCGGCAACTGCGGCAACCTCAGCACTGCGGTGGGTCCGTTCGCGATCGCCAACGGCCTGATCGATCCGTCCCGCGTGCCACGCGACGGCCTGTGCACCGTGCGCATCTGGCAGGCCAACATCGGCAAGACCATCATCGCCCACGTGCCGATGCGCGATGGCGAAGTGCAGGAGACCGGTGATTTCGAGCTGGATGGCGTGACCTTCCCGGCCGCCGAGATCCAGCTGGAGTTCATCGATCCGTCCGATGACGGCGATGCGGGCGCGATGTTCCCGACCGGCAACCTGGTCGACACCCTGGACGTGCCGGGCGTGGGCAGTTTCGAGGTGACCATGATCACCGCCGGCATTCCGACCATCTTCCTCAATGCGGCCGACCTGGGCTACACCGGCACCGAACTGCAGCCTGCGATCAACGAGGACAAGGGGGCGCTGGAGCGCTTCGAGAAGATCCGCGCCTACGGCGCCTTGCGCATGGGGCTGATCAAGAACCTGGAAGATGCGGCGACCCGCCAGCACACGCCGAAGGTGGCCTTCGTGGCACCGGCGCAGGACTACGTGTCGTCCAGTGGCAAGGTCATTCCGGCCTCGGCGATCGACCTGCATGCGCGTGCGTTGTCGATGGGAAAGCTGCACCACGCGATGATGGGTACCGCTGCCGTGGCGATCGGCACCGCGGCAGCGATTCCGGGCACGCTGGTCAATCGCGCTGCTGGAGGCGGCGAACGCGAAGCGGTGACCTTCGGCCATCCCTCCGGCACGTTGCGCGTGGGTGCGCAGGCCGGTCTCGTTGACGGCCAATGGACGGTGACCAAGGCCATCATGAGCCGCAGCGCCCGCGTGCTGATGGAAGGCAAGGTGCGGGTACCGGTCGAGTGATGCGTTGGTGAACGCCAACCAAGGTTGGCGACTACCGGGCCGCAGAGACCGATTGCTTTGATAGATGCCAACCTTGGTTGGCATGGTGCACGGGCAACCGTGCACCGCAACGAGGAGATCGATAATGTCCGACAGCCACACCCCATCCAACGAGCGTGCAGCGTGGGATGCGCTGCTGGTGGGCATCGTCGACTACGTGCGCGACGCGCGCATCGACTCACCCCTGGCGTTCCAGACCGCGCACCACTGCCTGCTCGACACGCTGGGCTGCGGCCTGGAAGCGCTGTCGTTCCCGGCCTGCAGCAAACTGCTTGGTCCACTGGTGCCGGGCATCAGCGTGGTCAACGGCGCGCGCGTTCCGGGTACGCATTACGTGCTGGACCCGGTGCAGGCCGCCTTCAACATCGGCGCGATGGTGCGCTGGCTGGATTTCAACGATACCTGGCTGGCGGCCGAATGGGGGCACCCTTCGGACAACCTGGGTGGCATCCTTGCCGTCTGCGATTGGCTGGGGCGCAACGCGCAGGCTCTGCGGCGCCCACCGCCGACCGTGCGCGACGTGCTGCTGGCAATGATCAAGGCGCACGAGATCCAGGGCGTGCTGGCGCTGGAGAATTCCTTCAACCGGGTCGGGCTGGACCACGTGGTGCTGGTCAAAGTGGCCACCACCGCCGTGGTTGCGCAGCTGCTCGGCCTGGATCGCGAGCGCATGCTCAATGCGTTGTCGCTGGCCTGGGTCGATGGTCAGTCCCTGCGCACCTACCGGCACGGACCCAACACCGGCTCGCGCAAGAGCTGGGCAGCTGGCGATGCGACCAGCCGTGGCGTGCGCCTGGCGCTGATGGCGGCCAGTGGCGAGATGGGCTACCCCAGCGTGCTCAGCGCGCCGACCTGGGGCTTTGAAGCGGTGTCGATGCATGGCAAGGCACTGACGCTGGGGCGACCGCTGGGCAGCTACGTGATGGAGAACGTGCTGTTCAAGATCAGCTACCCGGCCGAGTTCCATGGCCAGACCGCAGTGGAGGCGGCCATCATGCTGCACCAGCAGTTGCGTGCGATGGGGCGGCGGGTCGAGGACATCGCGCATATCGCGATCCGGACCCAGGAAGCCTGCATCCGCATCATCGACAAGCAGGGCCCGCTGCATAACCCGGCCGACCGCGACCATTGCGTGCAGTACATGGTCGCCATCGCGCTGCTGCACGGGCGGCTGGTGGCCGAGGATTACGAGGACGACGTTGCCGCTGATCCACGCGTCGATGCCCTGCGGGCGAAGATGGCCTGCCATGAGGATCCGCAACTCAGCGCCGACTACCTGGACCCGGACAAGCGCAGCATCGCCAACGGCCTGGGCGTGCGCTTCAGCGACGGTACTGAGCTGCCCGAGGTACTGGTGGAATACCCGCTCGGCCATGCCCGACGCCGGGAGGAAGGCATTCCGCTGCTGATGGACAAGTTCCGCCGGCACCTGGCCCACCGCTTCCCGACAGTCCAGCAGCAGCGCATCCTGGCGGCATCACTGGATCCGGTGGCGCTGGCGGCAATGCCGGTGACCGACTATGTGGACCTGTACCTGCCGGGGTGAGGCCGCTCTGGTAGAGGCCAACCTTGGTTGGCATGTGGGGGGGGCGCCAACCAAGGTTGGCGGCTAGCGGGTCCCGGGCGGAACCGGGTTTCCGACCGCCGGGGCGCCAACGCCTTGACGCGGCCTGCCTATAATGGCCACCTCGATCAAGGAGTGACGACATGAGCGGTCCGGCACGGCGGAAGCGGTGGGGATGGGCGGCGGCGGTACTGGCAGGAGGCCTGTTGCTGGGCCTGGCCGGCTGCCGCAACGACAGCGGGCAGTTGCCCAAGGCCAGTGGCGAGGCGATCACCACCAAGGCCGAGCAGGTGAAGGAATTCACCCTGCTGCGGGCCTACCCGGACCAGAAGAATGACGGCCTGTCGCTGGCGCTGGAGTTCTCGCGCCCGCTGGTCGGCACCCAGGATTTCGACACGCTGGTGCGCTTCGAGGAGAAGGTCGGCACCGAAGACAGCAGCTGGACGCTGTCCGATGACGGCCTGACCCTGCGCTACCCGTTTGTCGAGGCCGGCAAGGAGTTCAGCCTGGTGGTCTCGCCGGACCTGCTGGCCGCTGATGGCAGCCGCCTGGGCAAGGAACTGAAGCAGAAGGTGTTCAGCGGCGAGCTGAAGCCGGTGGTTGGCTTCGCCTCGCAGGGCAGCGTGCTGCCTGCCAAGGACAGCCGTGGCCTGCCGGTGGTCTCTGTGAACGTTCCGGAAGTCGACGTCGAATTCCTGCGCGTGCGCGAGAAGGATCTTCCGACCTTCTTCAGCCAGTACCAGCGCGGCGGCCGCCGTGGCAGCTGGGAGCTGAGCAGCGACTACGAGCGCAGCCCGATCAACAAGCTGGCCGAGCCGGTCTACGTCAACCGCTTCATCCTTGGCGGCAAGCAGAACGAGCGGGTGCTGACCTACCTGCCCACCCAGGACATCAAGGAACTGCAGGAGCCGGGCCTGTACTTCGCCCTGCTCAAGCGTACCGGTGACTACGAAGGCGAGTTCGACACCGCGTTCTTCTCGGTCAGCGACATCGGCCTGCATACCCGCGCCTACAAGGACAAGCTGTTCGTGCACACCGCCGGTCTCAAGGACGGCGCGCCACTGAAGGGCATCGACCTGCGCGTGCTCGACGCCAAGGGCGAGGTGGTGCTGAAGGGCAGCACCGACGGCAATGGTAATGCGCTGCTGAACTACACCCTGGATGCCACCCACGTGCTGGTCGCCAGCAGTGGCAAGGACACCAGCTTCCTGCCGTTCAACCAGCCGGCGCTGGACCTGAGCGAATTCGCCGTGGCTGGCCGTGACAACGCCTGGTTCGATGTCTATGCCTGGTCCGGGCGCGACCTGTACCGGCCGGGCGAGACCGTGCGGCTGTCCGCGCTGCTGCGTGACAACGACGGCAAACCGGTCAAGGCCCAGCCCGTGTTCCTGCGCCTGAAGCAGCCCGATGGCAAGACTTTCCGCGAGACCCGGCTGCAGCCGGGTGACCAGGGCTACATCAATTTCGAGCAGGTGATCCCCGCCGAGGCGCCGACCGGGCGCTGGCAGGTCGAGTTCCGCACCGACCCGGCCAGCAAGGAAGCGATCCAGGGCATGACCCTGCGCATCGAGGAGTTCCTGCCCGAACGCATGAAGCTGGACCTGGACAGTGCGCAGAAGACGCTGAAGCCGGGTGAGGACCTGCGCCTGCAGGCCAATGGTGCCTACCTGTATGGCGCACCGGCCGATGGCAACCGCTTCACCGCACGCATGGCGGTGGCTGCCGAACAGAAGCCGGTGGACGGCCTGCCGGGCTATTTCTTCGGTGACCCGACCCTGCAGCTGCCGCGCGAGGCCAAGGACGTGATCGATACCACGCTGCCGGGCAATGGCCAGCTGCGTGAGGATGTGGCGTTGCCGGAAGAGGCGGCCAAGGCCAAGGCGCCGATCGCCGTGGTGCTGTCCGGCAGCCTGTATGAAACCGGCGGCCGCACAGTCACCCGCACCCTGAAGCGGGTGATGTGGCCGGCCAATGCGCTGGTCGGCGTGCGGCCGCTGTTCAATCCGGACGATGGCGCCGATTCCAACGGCAACGCGCGCTTCGAGCTGATGCGTGTGGATGCTGCCGGTGCGCCGCAGCCGGCCAAGGGCCTGAAGATCACCCTGGTGCGCGAGCTGCGCGACTACCACTGGACCTTCAACGACAACCGCTGGGACTACGACTTCACCCGCCGTTTCGAGAACAAGGAAACCCGCACCGTCGATGCCGGCAACAGCGCGGTCGCCTTTGATTTCCCGGTGGAGTGGGGCGAGTACCGGGTGGACGTGCTCGATCCGTCCACCGGCCTGACCAGCCGCTATCCGTTCCGTGCCGGCTGGAGCTGGGGCGATGACAACCGTGGCCTGGATGCGCGCCCGGACAAGGTCAAGCTGGGCCTGGACAAGACCGGTTACAAGGCCGGTGACACCCTGGAGGTGACGGTGACCCCGCCGCACGCCGGCAAGGGCATCCTGATGGTCGAGACCGACCGCATGCTGTATGTGCAGGACATCGAGGCCAAGCCGGGTTCGACCTTCAAGATCCCGGTCACCGCCGACTGGGAGCGCCACGACGTCTACATCACCGCGCTGGTGTTCCGTGGCGGCAGTGCGCCGAGCAAGATCACCCCGGCCCGCGCGGTAGGCGTGGTGCATGTGCCGATGGACCGCAAGAGCCGCACGGTGGCCGTAGGCCTGGTCGCGCCCAAGCAGATGCGGCCGGAGCAGGACCTGCCGGTAACCGTCAGTGCGCCGCAGCTGGCCGGCAAGACCGCGCACGTCACCGTTTCGGCGGTGGACGTGGGCATCCTCAACATCACCCGTTTCCCGGTGCCCGATGCCGGTGCACACTTCTTTGCCCAGCGTCGCCTCGGTATCGATGCCTACGACATCTACAGCCGGGTGATCGAGAGCTTCGATGGTGGCAGCGGCAAGCTGAAGTTCGGCGGCGACATGGCGCTGCAGGCATTGCCGCAGGCCAAGCGCCCGACCGCGCGCGTGCAGACCGTGGACCTGTTCTCCGGCCCGGTACAGCTCGATGCCAAGGGCAATGCCCGCATCCGGCTGAAAGTGCCGGACTTCAACGGCACCCTGCGCGTGTCGGCGCTGGTCTACAGCGATGACCAGTACGGCAAGCGCGACGTGGAAACCATAGTGCGCGCACCGATCCTGGCCGAAGCCAGCATGCCGCGCGTGCTGGCCCCGGGCGACCGCAGCACCGTGACCCTGGACGTGCAGAACTTCACCGGCAAGCCGGGCCAGTTCAACGTGAAGGTGGAAGCCCAGGGCCCGTTGAACCTGGGCGAGGGCAGCCGCAGCGTGCAGTTGAATGCCGACGCCAAGACCACGCTGAGCTTCCCGTTGTCGGCACGCGAAGGCCACAGCGTGGCCAAGGTGAGGGTGCGGGTGGACGGCAACGGCTTCAAGGCCAATCGCCGCTACGACCTGCCGGTGCGTGCGGCGTGGCCGCAGGTGCTGCGTTCGCAGGTGCGCACGCTCGATCCGCTGGCCGCGGTCAGCCTCGACAACAGCCTGACCGATGGCCTGATGTCCGAGTCGGTCAATGCCCGCCTGCTGGTCAGCCCGCTGCCGCCGATTCCGTTCGCCAGTGCACTGCAGGGCGCGCTGAACTATCCATATGGCTGTGCCGAGCAGACCACCAGCAAGGGTTACGCCGCGCTGATCCTGGACCAGGCCACCTCGTCGATGCTCGGCGCCGATGGCCTGGATGCCAAGACCCGCCGCGAGCGCATGGAAGGTGCGTTCGGTCGCCTGGCGTCGATGCAGGTGGCCAACGGCAACTTCTCGATGTGGGGTGACGACGGCTACGTGAACCCGTGGCTGACGCCGTACATCACCGAGTTCCTGCTCGATGCCAAGGACGCCGGTTTTGCGGTGCCCGACAACGTGCTGCAGAAGGCGCTCAACCGGCTCAGCGAGGATCTGCTGTCCGGCGGCAATCAGTTCTACGGCCAGGATGACCGCGAGAAGCTGAAGTTCGCCAACCAGGCCTATTCGGGCTACGTGCTGGCCCGGGTCAACCGTGCGCCGCTGGGTACCCTGCGTACGCTGTACGACAACGAGCGCAGCAAGGCGGTGGGTGGCCTGTCGCTGGTCCACCTGGGCGTGGCGTTGTCACTGCAGGGCGATGCCAAGCGTGGCCAGGCCGCGCTGGCCGCGGCCTTCGCCAAGTCCAGCAGCGAGCGCCCGTCGTACTTCGGCGACTACGGCAGCGCGATCCGCGATGACGCGCTGATGATCGCGCTGACCCACGAGAACAAGCTGGCCAGGCCGGCCTGGGACGCACGCGCGGTCGACCTCGGTCGTGGCCTGGATGCGCGCCGCAATGCCGGCTGGATGTGGCTGAGCACGCAGGAGCAGGTGGCGATTGCCCGCCTCGGCAAGGCGCTCGCCGCCAATCAGAAGGCACTGGTAGCGGGTGAGCTGGTGATCGGTGGCAGCACCGAAGCGATTGGCGAGCGCAAGCTGTTCGGACGCAACTTCAGCGCCAGCGAGCTGGCCAGTGGCGTGCGCTTCACCCCGCAGGGGCAACCGCCGATGTTCGCCAGCATCGACGTGGCCGGTATCCCGCGCAGTGCGCCCGCACCGGACAACAGCGTAGTGGGTATTGAACGCAGCTACTTCGGTACCGATGGCAAGCCGTGGTCGCCGCGCCCGCTGAAGGAAGGCGAAGCGCTGATCGTGCGCGTCACCGTCACCGCCGACACCACGATGCCCGATGCACTGCTGACCGACCTGCTGCCGGCGGGCCTGGAGATCGAGAACTTCAACCTGGGCGATGCCAAGCAGTGGGCCGACGTGGTGGTCGATGGCATCACCATCAGCGACCGGGGTGAGGCCGCCGATACCAAGCACGAGGAGTTCCGCGACGACCGCTACGTGGCTGCGCTGAAGCTCTCGCGTGGCAGCAAGGCCAACGTGTTCTACCTGGTCCGCGCGGTGACGCCGGGTACCTACTCGGTGCCGCCGCCGCTGGTGGAGGACATGTACCGGCCGCAGCTGCGCGGTGTCGGCCGCAGCAACCCGACCACGATCACGGTGGTACAGCCGTGACCGCGCGGACGGGCCGCGACGGCGCGGCCCGTCCTGCTGGCAACCCGCAATGAAGAACACGATGACGACCCGGCTGGCGACCCTGCGCCGCCGGTGGCGGCCGCTGTGGCCGTGGCTGCGCTGGGGCATGGCCGCTGCGCTGGCGCTGCTGCTGGTGCTGGATTTCGCCTTCCCGCCGCCGCTGCCGAAGCAGCGTGATACCAGCACACTGGTGGTGGCTGCCGACGGCACGCCATTGCGGGCGTTTGCCGATGCCGAGGGCGTGTGGCGGTATCCGGCCTCGGTCGACAGCGTCTCGCCGCTGTACCTGCAAGCGTTGCTGACCTACGAAGACCGCTGGTTCTGGCGCCATCCGGGCATCAACCCGCTGGCGATCCTGCGGGCCAGCGGCCAGCTGCTGCGCGGCGGCCGCATCGTGTCCGGCGGTTCGACCCTGACCATGCAGGTCGCGCGCATTCTCGATCCGCACTCACGCACCCCGTGGGGCAAGCTGAAGCAGATGCTGCGTGCGGTGCAGCTTGAGGTGCACCTGAGCAAGCAGCAGATCCTGGCCCTGTACCTGGAGCGTGCACCCTACGGCGGCACCATCGAAGGCGTGGAAGCGGCCAGCTGGGCCTATCTGGGCAAGCCGGCGGCGCAGCTGTCGCATGCCGAGGCTGCGCTGCTGGCGGTGCTGCCACAGGCGCCCAGCCGGCTGCGCCCGGACCGCCATCCGGAAGCTGCGCAGAAGGCGCGCGACAAGGTGCTGTCACGCATGGCCGAGCTGGGCGCGTGGACACCGGAAGAAGTGGAGGATGCGCGCGTCGAGAACGTGGTGGCGCGTTCGCTGCGCCCTCCCTTGCACGCCGCGCTGCTGGCGCAGCGCCTGCACTCGGCGCATCCGGGCCAGGCACGCATCCAGAGCAGCATCGACATCGGCCTGCAGCGCACGCTGGAAGAGCGCGTGGCCAGCTATTTCTCGACGCTGCCCGAGCGTACTTCGGCGGCCCTGCTGGTGGTCGACAACCGGACCCTGCAGGCACGCGCCTATGTCGGTACATTGTCCTTCGGTGACCGCCAGCGGCTGGGTCACGTGGACATGGTCCAGGCCTGGCGTTCGCCAGGCTCCACGCTCAAGCCGTTCCTGTACGCGATGGCGCTGGACGATGGCCTGATCCATTCGGAAAGCCTGCTGGTCGATGCACCGCAGAGTTTCGGCAGCTACCGCCCCGGCAACTTCGACATGGCCTTCAATGGGCCCATCGGTGCCTCCAACGCATTGCGGCTGTCGCTCAACGTGCCGTCGGTGGATCTGCTGCAGCGGGTCGGCGCCGCGCGCTTCGCTGCCCGGCTGTCGCACGCGGGCATCCAGATGCGCTTCCCGCCGGGCAGTACGCCCAACCTGTCGCTGATCCTGGGCGGCACCGGCGCGCGCCTGGAAGACCTGGTCGGCGCCTTCGCCGCGCTCAACCGGAGCGGTATCGCCGGCCGCGTGCGTTACACCGATGACGAGCCGATGATCGAGCGGCGCCTGGCCTCGCCGGGCGCCAGCTGGATCGTGCGCGAGATGCTCGAATCAAACCCGCGCCCGGGATACAGCGCCGGGACGTTCGATGTCGGTGGCCGCCCGCGCGTGGCGTGGAAGACCGGCACCAGTTACGGGTACCGCGATGCATGGGCGATCGGCAGTACCCGCCACTACACGGTGGGCGTGTGGGTGGGCCGGCCGGACGGTACTCCGTTGCCGGGCCAGTACGGCGCGGTCACCGCGCTGCCGCTGATGTTCGAAGTGGTGGACAGCCTGCCGCGCCAGCGTGGTGATTCGGCGGCCGCGCCGATGCCGGCCAGTGTCAGCCAGGAAGACATCTGCTGGCCCACTGGCGAACGTGCCGAGGGACTGCCGGCCGCACTGTGCCAGCGGCGGATGCCAGCCTACCTGCTCGATGGCGCCGCACCGCCGACCTTCCCCGAACGCGAGGCGCGGCGCTGGCAGCCGGGCCGGCAGCGCTACCTGGCCGATGCCCGCAGCGGACTGCGCGTGTCTGCCGATTGCCGCTTGCCGCACGAAGAAGTCGCCCGCGAGATCGCGCGCTGGCCGGCGTTGCTGTCACCGTGGCTGCCCAAGGCCACGCGCGAGGCTTCGCAGTTGCCGGGACTGTCGCCAGACTGCCGCGACGACGGGCGCGAGGCCAGCGTCGCGCTGCATGTGGACGGGCTCAATGACGGCGCCACGCTGGCGCGCGCGCCTAATTCGGAACACGGCGTGCGCCTGCAGCTGCGCGCGCTGGGCAGCGAGCAGGCGGTGGACTGGTTGCTGGACGGCCGCTGGATCGCGCAGACCCACGGCGCGCAGTTGATGCAGCGCGAGTTCGCCGATCCCGGTGCGCATACCCTGACCGCCTTGGCCGCAGACGGCGCGTGGACGCAGGTACGGTTCACTGTCCTCCGGTAGGCGCCGGGCCATGCGCGGCGCGCGGTCCAGCGCCAACGACACCGCCGTGCTCTGGTAGGTGCCAACCTCGGTTGGCACGCGGCAAAGGCGCCCACTAAGGTGGGCATCTACCGGATCACTCCCCGATCCACCCATCCAGCAGATCGGCGAACTCGTCGGCGTGTTCCTCTTCCTGCGCCAGGATCTCTTCGAGGATGCGCTTGGTGGTGGTATCGCGGTCGCCGATGAAGTTGATCATCTCGCGGTAGCTGTCGATGGCGATGCGTTCGGCCACCAGGTTCTCGCGGACCATGTCGCGCAGGTCGCTGCCTTCCTTGTATTCGGCATGCGAGCGCGCGGTCAGCGTATCCGGGTTGAAGTCGGGCTCGCCGCCGAGCTGCACGATGCGCTCGGCCAGCTTGCCGGCATGCGCCTGTTCCTGCTGTGCATGTTCAAGGAATTCGGCTTTCACCGCGTCGGCCAGCATGCCCTTGGCCATGAAGTAGTGCCGGTAGTAGCGCAACACGCACACGTATTCGGTGGCCAGTGCGTCGTTGAGCAGCTTGATCACCACCTTGCGGTCGGCGCTGTAGCTGTCGGTGATCGCACCATCCTCGATGTTGCGCCGGGCGCGCTCGCGCAGGGCCGTGCGCTCGCTGATGCCGGGAATCTGCGCGGCGGGCCTGGGGGCTTTGGCTGGCTTGCTGGACATGGCTGGCCGTTTCCTCTTGCGGTGGGAGATCAGGTGGGCAGGTGCTCCAGCACGTAGTCGGCCGAAGACACTTCGAATTGACCGGGCTGTTCAACCCAGGCGGCGCGGACCACGCCGTCGACCACGTACAGGGCGAAACGGCGCGAGCGGATGCCCATGCCCGAGGCACTGGCGTCGAGCTCCAGGCCGAGCGCACGGGTCAGTTCGGCATTGCCGTCGGACAGCATCAGCAGGCCGTCGGGCACGTGCTGATCGGCGGCCCAGGCCTTCATCACGAACGGGTCGTTGACGGCCATGCAGTAGACATCGATGCCGCGCTGGCGGAAGGCCTCGAATTTCTCGACGTAGCCGGGCAGGTGGCGGGCCGAGCACGTCGGCGTGAACGCGCCGGGCACAGCGAACAGCACCACCTTGCGCGCGTCGAACAGCGAATGCGTATCGAGCGTTTCAATGCCCTCGCGGATGCGCTTGAGGGTGACTTCCGGAATGCGGTCGCCGACATGGATGGTCATGGGGAACTCCTTGCTGGGGCAGCGTAGTGGGCCGGATGGGACAGGGACGTCAAGACATTGGAAAACCGGCGTGCAGGGCCCATCTTCAGGCTTTGCGGAGCGGGCTTCCAGCCATAGCCTGGGGCAGGGCGATGGCAACCGCATTGCGCAGGATCAGTCGGCCTCACCGGGGCCGCACGAGCGACGGCGTAGCATCGCCGGCGCGTAGAATGAACCCGGGGCGGCGCCACCGGCGCGGCCGAAGCAGATCGAGGTAGCTGGATGGAATTCAAGGATTACTACGCCACCCTGGGGGTGGAACCGAGCGCGGGCGAGGCGGAGATCAAGACCGCCTACCGCCGGCTGGCACGCAAGTACCACCCGGACGTCAGCAAGGAGGCCGGGGCCGAAGACAAGTTCAAGGCGGTCAACGAGGCCTATGAGGCGCTGCGCGACCCGGAAAAGCGTGCAGCCTACGACCAGCTGCGCGCGCAGGGCTATCGCCCGGGCGAGGAGTTCAACGTGCCGCCGAACTACGGCGGCGCCGGTGGTTTCAACTTCGAGGAAGTGTTCGGGGGTGGTGGCGCCAACGGCGGCTTCAGTGACTTCTTCGAAAGCCTGTTCGCGCGCCAGCGCGGCGGTGCCGGTCCTGGCCCGGGGTTCAGCAGCCAGGGCCATGCCCCCAACCGCGACACCCGTGCCAAGCTGTCGGTCCCGCTGGAAGCGGCCTACAGCGGCGACAGCCTGCGCATCACCGTCAACGGCAAGCAGCTGGACGTGCGCGTGCCCAAGGGCATCCGTCCGGGGCAGGTGATCCGCCTGGCGGGGCAGGGCAACCATGGTGGCAACCTGCTGCTGGAAGTGGAGTACGCCGCACACCCGCAGTTCGAGGTCGATGGCCGCAACATCCTCTACACCCTGCCGGTCACGCCGTGGCAGGCCGCGCTGGGCACCAGCATCAGCGTGCCGACCCTGGGCGGCGCGGTGGAACTGAAGATCCCGGCCGACTCCGATGCCGGGCGCAAGCTGCGCCTGCGCGGGCGTGGCCTGCCGGGCAATCCGGATGGCGACCAGATCGTCGAGATCGAGATCGTGGCCCCGGCCGCGACCGACGAGGCGCAGAAGAAGGCCTACCGGAACCTGGCCAAGGCGTTTGGCGAGACGATCTGAGACGCCTTCCGGTAGTGCCGGCCGCTGGCCGGCAGAGGTTTGATTGCCGGCCAGCGGCCGGCACTACCGCGCGCGTCTCAGCCCTGCCCGGCGAACACCCGCTCCAGCACTTCGGACAGCTCGTCTTCCGAGAACGGCTTGGTGATGTAGGCCTTGGCGCCCTGGCGCATGCCCCACATGCGGTCGGTGTCCTGGTCCTTGGTGGTCACCAGGATCACCGGGATATGCCGGGTCGCCTCGTCGCGGGCGAGGGTGCGGGTGGCCTGGAAGCCGTTGAGATTGGGCATCACCACATCCATCAGGACCAGGTCGGGCAGCTCGGCCTTGGCGGTTTCGACCCCGGCCGCGCCATCGGTGGCGGTCAGGATCTGGTGCCCGAGCTTCTCGACGATGCGCTGTATCCCCAACAGCTGCGACGGTGAGTCGTCGACGATCAGAATGCGTGCCATGTTGTTCCCCATGTAATGCCCGCAGTGTAGTGCGGGCTCATTACCGGCGGGAGGGGCGCATCTGCCGTCCGTCGCCTGCCTGCTACGTTCAGTCGATCCGCACCACGGTGCGGCCCAGCGATCCGCCCGCCAGCATCCGCTCGAACACGGCCGGCAGGCCATCAAGGCCAACCTCGGCGGTACAGATGCGGTCCAGGTGCTGCGGTTTCCATTCGTTGCCCAGCCGCGCCCAGACATCCTCGCGCAGCCCGCGTGGCGCATTGGCCGACGACACGCCCAGCAGCGACACGCCACGCAGGATGAACGGCATCACGGTCATGTCCAGCGCCGGGCTGGCCGCCAGGCCGGCACTGACCACGCTGCCGTAGGGCGCGGTCTGCGCCAGCAGGCTGGCGAGCATGGCGCCGCCGGCATTGTCCAGGCCCCCACCGAAACGCGCCGATTGCAGTGGGCCGGTGTCGGCCAGGGCCTCACGCGGCAGCACCTCGGTGGCGCCGATGGCGTGCAGGAAACCGGTCTGGTCGGTTTTGCCGCTGATCGCATGCACCGTGTAGCCGGCGCGGCTGAAGATCGACAGTGCCAGCGCGCCGACGCCGCCACTGGCGCCGGTGACCGCCAGCGGTCCAAGTTCCGGGCTCTGCCGGTTGTCCTGCATGCGCAGCAGCGCCAACGCCGCGGTGAAGCCGGCGGTGCCCAGCACCATCGCCTCGCGTGGGCTCAGCCCGGCCGGCTGGGCGATCACCGCACGCGATTCCAGCCGCACATACTGGCTGTAGCCGCCGTCGCGGGTCTCGCTGAGGCCGCAGCCGGTGGCCAGCACCGCGTCGCCTTCACGCCATTCCGGATCGGTGCTGGCGACCACGGTGCCGGCTACGTCGATGCCCCCCACCAGCGGGAAGCGGCGCAGGATCTTTCCCTTGCCGGTGCCGGCCAGGGCGTCCTTGTAGTTGACCGAGGACCAGTTGGCGCGGATCAGAACCTGGCCGGGGCTGAGGTCTTCGACCTTGAGCTGGGCCAGGCCGCTGCGGTAACCGGCGTCGTCGTTTTCGATGCGGAAGGCGGTGAACGGGGTGGTGGGGGCCATCGGCATTGCCTGACTTCGAGGAAAACGCCACCTTACCCCGTTGCCCCCCTTTCGATCCTGCCGATCCGCCCCATCTTGTATGATCGGTAATGGTTTCACGGCTGGCGCCGCGGGAAGGGCCCGCGCCGCAGCCCACATCTTGATGGAGCGTGCATGGCCTGGAATACACCCGGCGGCAACAAGGGCGGACAAGGCCCCGAGGACAATCGACGCGGGCCGTTCGGGTCACGCGGCGGTGGCAATGGTGGTGGCTGGGGCGGTTTGCCCGGGCCACTGAAGGACCTGTTCGACGGCGGCATCGTGCGTTGGGTGGTGGCGGCCGTGGTGCTGCTGGTGCTGTTCTCCAGCTTCCAGTTGATCGGCGAACAGCAGCGTGGCGTGGTCCTGCGCTTCGGCCAGTTCTCGCGCATCCTGCAGCCCGGTCCGAACTTCAAGCTGCCGTGGCCGATCGAATCGGTCACCAAGGTCAACGCCACCGAGATCAAGACGTTCTCGATCCAGGTGCCGGTGCTGACCCGCGACGAGAACATCGTCAACGTCTCGCTGAACGTCCAGTACCGCATCGACGACCCGCAGCAGTACCTGTTCGGCACCGTCGATGCCAACCAGGTGCTGGAGCAGTCGGCGCAGAGCGCGGTGCGCGAGGAAGTCGGCCGTGCCGACCTCAACGCCGTGCTGAACAACCGTGGCCCGCTGGCCGTGGCCGCCGAGGAGCGCCTGCAGGCACTGCTGAAGGCGTTCAAGACCGGCCTGACCGTGACCGGCCTGACCCTGCAGGACGCCCGTCCGCCGGAAGAAGTGAAGCCGGCCTTTGACGAGGTCAACGGTGCCCAGCAGGTCAAGGAACGCCTGATCAACGAGGCCCAGGCCTACGCTGCCAAGGTCGTGCCGGAAGCCCGGGGCCAGGCCTCGCGCGCCCGTACCACCGCCGAAGGCTACAAGCAGGCCGTGGTGTCCAAGGCCGAGGGTGACGCGCAGCGCTTCAGCCTGTTGCAGGCCCAGTACAAGGACGCCCCGGAAGTGACCCGCAAGCGCCTGTGGCTGGAGACCGTGCAGCAGGTGCTGAGCGAGAACCGCAAGGTGATCGGCGGCGATGGCCGCCAGCTGATCTACGTGCCGATGACCGGCGATACCCGTCCCACCACCTCGGCCCCGGCCGCAGTGGCGAACCCGGACGTGGTGATGCCATCGCTGCCGGGTGCAGCGGTGGAAGCTTCCCGTGATCCGGGCCGGCCGGTGGGCCGCCCGACCGGGCGACCGAGCGGCCGTGAGGAGGGCAGCCGATGAAGAGTCCTATCTGGATCGCCGTGATCGTGGCGGTGGTGCTGGGCCTGCTCGGCTCGGTGTACGTGGTCCGTGAGGACCAGACCGCCATGGTGCTGAACCTGGGCAAGGTGGTGCGTTCGGACATCAAGCCGGGCCTGCATTTCAAGGTGCCGGTGGTGGAAACGGTGAAGGTCTTCGACCGCCGCTTCCAGGTGCTCGACACCGCGCCGGCGCGCTACTTCACCGCCGAGCAGAAGGACGTCAGCGTCGACTTCTTCGCCATCGGCTACATCTCCAACGTAGGTGACTACTTCCGTGCCACCGGCGGCGATCCGCGCATCGCCAATGCCCGCCTGGCACCGATCATCACCGACTCGCTGCGCAACCAGATCAACTCGCGCACCCTGCAGCAGCTGGTGTCCGGCGACCGCAGCGAGCTGATCGCCGAGCAGCTGAAGGGGATCAACGAGGCGGTGGCCGGCCTCGGCATGCAGATGATCGACCTGCGCATCAAGCAGGTGGACCTGCCGACCGACAGCCAGGTGATCAACGACGTGTACGAGCGCATGCGCGCCCAGCGCAAGCAGGAAGCGGCCAAGCTGCGTGCGGAGGGCGAGGAGCAGTCGCTGACCATCCGTGCCCAGGCCGACCGCGACAGCACCGTGCTGATCGCCGAGGCCGAGCGTGATGCACAGCGCCTGCGCGGTGAAGGCGATGCCGAGGCGGCCCGCATCTACGGCAAGGCTGGCTCGGCTGATCCGTCGTTCTATGCGTTCTACCGCAGCCTGGAGGCCTACCGTGGCTCCATGACCGACGGCAATGGCGTGATCGTGCTCGACAAGAACGACCCGTTCCTGCAGTACCTGAAGAACGACCGCTGAGGTCGCAGGGCACTACCCCACGGGGCCCGGCCAGACGCCGGGCCCCGTGCTTTTTCCGGAGTCCCCCATGAAAGATCTGTTCGCCGCCGTCTGCCTGGTCGCGGTGCTGGAAGGCCTGTTCCTGTTCGTGGCGCCGTTCGCCTGGAAGCGCATGGCCGAGCGCCTGCTGGACCTGCCCAGCCCGGCCCTGCGCAGCTTCGGCGGGCTGGTGCTGCTGGCCGGCCTGAGCCTGCTGTGGTGGGTGAGGCATTAGCAGGGGTCAGATCCCTTTCCGCAGGAAAGGGATCTGACCCCATTTCGGTCCCCTGACCGGCCGGTGAAGCCGTCCGTCGGAAAGGTGGCAGCGGACCCCGGAAACCCGGATAATGCACAAAAGCCGGACGGGCCTCCCCGTTCGGCTTTTTCCGTGTCTGGGCCTTCCATCGCCGGCCGCTCCCCGTCTGGAGCCGCCCTCCAGGTGCTGGCCAGCCCCGCCACGGTTTACCCGTCCGCGGCCCCGATGGCCGCAACAAATCGAGGAGCCCGTCATGGGTCAGTCTGTCGTAGTGTTGGGTGCCCAGTGGGGCGATGAAGGCAAGGGCAAGATCGTCGATCTGCTCACTGAGGAAATCGGCGCCGTCGTGCGCTTCCAGGGTGGCCACAATGCCGGCCACACCCTGGTCATCAACGGCAAGAAGACCGTCCTGCACCTGATCCCGTCGGGCATCCTGCGTGACGACGCGCTGTGCCTGATCGGCAACGGCGTGGTGATCTCGCCGGCCGCGCTGCAGAAGGAAATCGCCGAGCTGGAAGCCTCCGGCGTGGAAGTGCGTTCGCGCCTGAAGATCTCCCCGGCCGCGCCGCTGATCATGCCGTACCACATCGCCCTGGACCAGGCGCGCGAACGCGCTGCCGGTGGCAAGGCGATCGGCACCACCGGCCGTGGCATCGGCCCGGCCTACGAAGACAAGGTGGCGCGTCGCGGCATCCGCATCGCCGACCTGCATTACCCGAAGCAGCTGGAAGAACTGCTGCGCACCGCGCTGGATTACCACAACTTCGTGCTGACCAAGTATCTGAACACCGATGCGGTCGACTTCCAGAAGACCTTCGACGAGGCGCTGGCCTTCGGCGAATACGTGCAGCCGATGAAGTCCGACGTGGCCGGCATCCTGCACGACCTGCGCAAGCAGGGTAAGCGCGTGCTGTTCGAAGGCGCGCAGGGTGCGCTGCTGGACATCGACCACGGTACCTACCCGTATGTCACCAGCTCCAACACCACCGTCGGTGGTGCGCTGGCCGGTTCCGGCGTCGGCGCCGATTCGATCGACTACGTGCTGGGCATCGCCAAGGCCTACGCCACCCGCGTCGGCGGCGGCCCGTTCCCGACCGAACTGGACGACGAAGTCGGCCAGGGCATCCGTGACCGTGGCGCCGAGTATGGCGCATCGACCGGCCGCCCGCGTCGCTGCGGCTGGATGGACATCGTCGCGCTGAAGCGTGCCGTGGCCATCAACGGCATCAGCGGCCTGTGCATCACCAAGCTGGACGTGCTGGACGGCATGGAAAAGCTGAAGGTCTGCATCGCCTACGAATACAACGGCAAGCGCACCGAGTACGCGCCGCTGGACGCGCAGGGCTGGGAAGAGTGCACCCCGGTGTACCTGGAGTTCCCGGGCTGGAGCGAGAACACCCACGGCATCACCCAGTGGGACGAGCTGCCGCCGGCGGCACGCGCCTACCTGCGTTCGCTGGAAGAACTGGCCGGCTGCCCGATCAGCATCGTTTCGACCGGCCCGGACCGCGACCACACCATGGTCCTGCAGGATCCGTTTGCCTGAGTGAGAGACCGGTAGCGCTGGGCCCTGCCTGGCGTCGCAGAAGGAAGAAGCCCCGCGAATGCGGGGCTTTTTCGTTACTGTGTCGCCAGTCCAGTGCCGGCAAGGAAGCGAAGCGATGACCAGGATGCCAGCGTGAAAGGCGAGACCGTGGTGCGGATCACCCTGTGGGTGTTGTGGAGCCTGTGGGGCGTCGCCTGCGTGGTGCTGGCGCTGGGCGCCATCGCCAATCATCTGGCCTCGCGCACCCAGACCCTGCCGCTGCTGCTGAGCCCGGGCGCGACGGCTGAGGTGACGGTCTACCGCCTCATCGATGACCCACTGCGGCTGCGACTGCGGTATGCCGCGGACGGTACTGAGGCTGACCCTGAAGTGCTGCTGCGCATCGATACTCCCACCGATCATGGAGACTTCCGCGCAGAAGAGCGTTCGGGAGTGGCCGGGCAGGGCATCAACCGCAGACTGGCATCGGTTGAATCCAGCGGCCTCATGGCGTCCTACTTTGGTTATGGCCGCGGCGATGCATTGCCATGTGGCCGTTCATGGCTGCGGGTAACCGTGCTGGAGGTGGACCCTGCGCTCGAGGGGCGCGCGGCAGACATCGAGCTGCAGCCACCCTTGGATCTACTGAAGCTGACCGACCTCGACTACCTCTGGCTGTGGCCGTTCTTCTTCTGGAAGATGGCGGCGCTGTTGCTGCTGATTCCGGGGGCTGCCTTGGCGGTGTTCACGTTCACCTTGCGGCGCTGGCAGCGCCGCACTCCCGCGAGGTAGTGCCAGACCCAGTGTGGTGGCACTCATGGATCACCGGAAACTTGCCCGAGAGGGGTAGGATCATGCCCATACCGGGTAACAACCCGCCGGTCCTTCTGCGCTGACGTCAAAGGGCGGTTCAATTCAGCCGCATCGACCTGCCGTTGGTCTTCATGCGCGGGTGGAGCGTCGCTGCAGTGCGCGCGGCACTGTTGGTTGCGGAGAATCCAGTCTCTACGCGACCACGGCGCTTCATCGGTCTGAACAGGATCTTGTCGCTTTTCACCTTAAATCAACACGGGACGACAGGCGGGAGTCTGCCGGGGATCGCCGCGTGCCAATGGCTGCCGCCACGCATGGCGTCTTGCATGCAGCTTGCGCTGGCGGAGACTCGTCGCCAGCAACATGATGGATGACTACCGTGCGGGTCCTGCACGGTATCTGCCTGCCAATTAGGAGCAATCACATGGGCGCATGGGGACACGGTTCATTTGATAATGACGATGCCTGCGATCTGGCCTGCGATCTGACGGAATGCACGGATCTCTCGATAGTGGAGGAAGCGCTGCGCGCGGCTATCAACCCCGATGATTACCTAGAGGCACCTGAAGCGGGCAGGGCGGTCGCGGCTGCAGAGGTGGTGCTGGCACTGTTGGGCCAGCCGACGGCTGCCATTGCCGAGGAAGAAGCGTTACTCGCTTGGGTCAAGGCATGCAATCAGGTGCCATCGTCAGCGATGTTGTTGCTTGCACAACTCGCTGTCCAGCGTGTACAGGCCGAGGACTGTGAACTGCGGGAATTGAAAGAGGAATCCGACTCGTTGGACGAATGGATGGCCGAAGTGAACAGGCTGCAGGAAGGCCTGCGCGCCGCATGCAGCGTGATCGGCTGACGCGTCAGCGTCCGGCTGCTCGCAGCAATGGGTAGGGGTTGATCGATTCCCCCTTCCACCACTGCCTCTCCGGCCCCAGCACGTGTACCTCAAAATGCAGATGCGGCGCGTCGGCATTGGCGTTGCCGGTGCTGCCTACATAACCGATCACCTCGCCGCGCTTGATCACCTGCTTCTCGGCCAGGCCATCGGCGTAGCGCTGCAGGTGCGCGTAGTAGTAGCACCAATGCCCGCTGGGCTCGAACTGGTAGATCGTCAGGCCACCGCGCTCGCTGTCGAACAGTTTTTCCACCGTGCCATCGGCCACCGCCAGCACCGGCGTACCGGCATCGGCCATGATGTCGATGGCATCGTGTACGCGGCCCTCGCTGCGTGCATCGCTGAAGGTATCGCGCAGCTGCGAGGGCAGGATGCCCTGCACCGGCAGCAGTAACCCGGGCGGTGCATCCGCAGTCTGCGCGGCCGGCGGCGCGGTGGAGGCGGGTGGGACTGTTGCGCCTGGCGCTACCGGTTCCGTCACCGGCGCGGCGGCCACCGTCGATGGCGCTTCCGGCAGCGCGTCGGTCACCGGCTCATCCATATCGCGGTGCAGCCACCAACCTGCACCCAATCCCAGCAGAACACCCAGCACGATCAGTTGCGAAAGACGCATCGACTCACTCCTGCATCACGACAGGCACCGAGGTGTCCACTGCGTCGGCCACGCGCAGCGCATCCCAGTTGGTCATGCGTACGCAGCCATGCGACTCGGTCTTGCCGACATGGCCGGGCTCGGGCGTGCCATGCAGGCCGTAATGCGGCTTGGACAGGTCGATCCAGACCCGGCCGACCGGATTGTTCGGGCCGGGCGGCAGCGTGGCTTTCTTTTCGCCCTTGCGTGCATCCCAGAACAGCTTGGGGTTGTAGTGGAACGGCGGGTCGCGGTAAACGCCCAGGATCTTCCATTCGCCGATCGGCAGCGGGTCGTGCTGGCTGCCGGATGACACCGGCACCTGCGCGATCAGCTTGCCCTGCGCGTCCAGTAGCTGCAGCGTGGAGTCGGATTTGTCGACCACGATCCTGGCGGCCTTCGGCAATGCGGCCGGGGCGATGTTGGGGACCTGGATGCGGCTGCCAGCCCTGGTCAGATCCACGCCGGGATTGAGCATCTTCATCAGCTCTGGGGACGCGTGGAAGCGCTCGCCCAAGGCTTCTTCCACACTGCTGTAGCCCAGCGATTTCAGCTTGGCCTGGGCGGCGGGTCCTTTCGGTATCGGCTGGAACGGGCCGGCGACATCCTCAGCAGTCAGCGTGTAGCTGGCCAGCGGCGTGATCGTATCGGCCTGCAGAGCCTTCCAGGTGGCGTCGTCCAGCTCACCCGTTACGGTCAGGCCGTGTGCCGTCTGGAAGCCTGACACCGCCCGCCGCTGGTTGCTGCCTACCTCACCATCAATCTGGCCCGGAGAGAAGTTCGCACGATCCAGCAGCACCTGGGCATGCAGTGCGGAGCGCACTGCGGTGTCCGGGCCAGCCTTCTCGGCAATGGGGGCGGGCAGGTTGGGCGGCGGCGCCTGCGCGAAGGCCGGGGACGCCAGCAGCGAGATTGCGAGCAGGGTGGATCGGGACACAGATGAGCGCATTGGGATCTCCAGCAGGTACGCCGCCACCTTGCCCGCAGACGGTGCGGAGCCGCCGTGAAAGGGATCTGATACCCGCATGAGCAGGCATGTCATTGCGGCCGGCTGGCACCGGCAGGTGCCGCTGGGACGGGGACTCACCAAGGTGAACGGTGGCCGACGCCGTCGATGGGCGGCGATCAAGATTGCCTGCCGTGCCGCCGATAAGGCCACATCCCCCCGTTTTGGATACCCCCATGAACTACTTGAGGAACGTCAGGGTTGCCTGGCGTCTTGGGCTGGGCTTTGGCCTGTTGCTGCTGCTGGTTGCCGCCGTAGTGGCCACCGGCGCCACCGCCAGCGTCGTGCAGAAGCGCGCGATGCAGCAGGTGGTCGACGTCAGCGTGGCCAAGGTGCGCCTGTTGTCGCAGATGCTCGACGCCAACAACCAGATGATGGTGGTGCGCCGCGAGATGCTGATCCGTCAGGGCGAAGACCGCGGCAGCGATGAGAAGCGCATTGCCGATCTGGTCAAGCGCTATGAGGCCAGCTGGACCGCCTACCAGGCACTGCCAGGCGATGCGGAGGGCAAGGCCATCGCGGAAACCATCGCGGCCAAGCGTGCCATCGCGCGCCCGCTCAACAAGCAGACCAGCGAACTGATGGAGCAGGGCGACTACCCGGGCGCCGTGGCGCTGACCCTGGGTCCGGTGCAGGAAGCCGCCAACGGCTGGAACAAGGCGCTGTCCGATGGCGTGGACTTCGAGGAGAAGGAAAGCCGTGAGGCTGCCGCCGAGGCGATCCGCCTGGGCGAGCGCAGCCTGCTGCAGCTGCTGGTGCTGGGCGGCGTCGCGCTGCTGGTGGGCATCGGTGCCTCGGTGATGATCGGCCGCAGCCTGACCGGTCCGCTGGCGCGCGCGGTGAACCTGGCCGAGCGCCTGTCCAAGGGACAGCTGGACCAGGAGTTCCGCCTCGGTGGCCGCGACGAGCTGACCCAGCTGGGCGAGGCGATGGCCAGCGTGCGCCAGAGTGTGCAGGCGGCGATCGGCGCGCAGTTGCAGATGGCCGAGCAGCACGAGGCCGGTGCAATCCGCTATCGCATGGACGCCAGTGCGTTCCCCGGTGATTTCGGCCGCATGGTGCAGGCCACCAACAGCCTGGTGGAGTCGCACGTGCAGGTGGAACTGCTGATGGCCGAGGTGATGCAGCGTTACGCCATGGGTGACCTCAGCCGCGACCTGCCGGACTACCCGGGCGAGAAGGGCACGCTGACCCGCACCCTGGCAGCGGTGAAGCAGAGCCTGATGGCGATCAACGCGCAGATCGATGAACTGGCCCGTGCCGCACGCGCCGGCGATTTCAGCATGCGTGGCGATGCCGCTGCGTTCCAGTACCAGTTCAAGACGATGGTCGAGCACCTCAACGGCATGATGGCCAGTTCGCAGGCCAGCATCGCCGATGTTTCCGACGTGCTGCGCGCGATCTCGCATGGCGACCTGACCGCACGCATGGAGGGCGAGTACGACGGCGTGTTTGCGCGCATGCGCGACGATGCCAACACCACCACCGCGCAGCTGACCGGCATTGTCCGCGGCATCCAGGTGGCTGCCGACAGCATCAACAACGCGGCCCAGGAACTGGCCGCCGGCAACAACGACCTGTCGCGCCGCACCGAGCAGCAGGCCGCGAATCTGGAAGAAGCGGCCGCGTCGATGGAGGAGCTGACCTCCACCGTACGCCAGAACGCCGAACTGGCCCGTCAGGCCGACAGCGAAGCGCATGCCGCCGGTGCCGCCGTGCGCGAGACCGAGCAGGCGATGGCACAGATGGCATCGGTGATGGGCGAAATTGATCAGTCCTCGGCGCGCATCTCGGAAATCTCCACGGTGATCGACGGCATCGCGTTCCAGACCAACATCCTGGCGCTGAATGCCGCAGTGGAAGCTGCGCGTGCAGGCGAGCAGGGCCGTGGCTTTGCCGTGGTCGCCAGCGAAGTGCGCACGCTCGCACAGCGTGCCGGTGTCGCCGCCAAGGAGATCAAGGAACTGATCGAGGACGCCGCTTCCAAGGTGAAGAGTGGCCTGGCGGTGACCGTTGAATCGGAAGCCGCGATCGCACGCGTGGCGCAGGCCAGTTCGCGCACCACCCAGCTGATGAGCGACATCGCAGCGGCCAGCAAGGAGCAGGCCGCCGGCATCGAGCAGGTCAACCAGGTGGTGGTGCAGATGGACCAGGTGACCCAGCAGAACGCCGCGCTTGTGGAAGAAGCCACTGCCGCGAGCCGCGCGCTGGAAGAACAGGCGCATGCACTGACCACGTCAGTGGCGGTATTCCAGCTGGAGCAGGGGCCGCGCATGCCGGTCATGCCGGCGCGGGCGGCGTAAGCGACCTGTAACTGGATACTGGATGGCGCCCTGCCTGCGATGTCCCGCATGCAGGGCGTCGATGCACCCACCGGAACGATGCCGCGGGCTAGCGCCCGCGGGCTGAGCGTTCGATGAGCCAGCCGGCTGCGTACAGCAACAGCAGTGTTGGCGGAACCAGCACTGCATATGCGGTCGACCAGGGCTTGCCACGCAGCAGGCCGCCTGCGCCGATGGCATCGAGTGCGGCAGACTGCAGGGTGATGGGGAGCGCCATCAGGATATAGGTACCCTTCGGGTCCCCCTCCGACTGCGCGCCGTGAACCAGCCATGCGGTCAACAGCAGGTAGACCACGCAAAGCGCAAGACCGGTCCAGCTCAGGAGTCGCCGCATCTTCATCCGCATGCCCCGGTTCAACGGACGTCGAAGCGGGCCTGCAGCGGCAGGCTCACCTTCCGCAGCAGATCCCGGACCACCACCTGCGCAGTCCACGTGCCTTTGGGATCACCGGCCTCGGCGACGAACTTCAGGTGCAGGTTGGTCATGTACAGCAGGTTTGGCGGGCCGGTCAGGGCGGCGGTGAAACAGGGAACATCGCGTTCGTCGATACTGGTACTGCCGTCCGGGCGCAGCATGCGCAGATCGCAGTGCACCTTGGGTACGCGGTTCTCGTCCAGTTGCGGGTTGGAGAGGAATGTCAGCAGGAACAACTCACCGCCCAGGTGGACTTCGTTGGCCTCGTTGAAGCCGGGAGTGGTCTCCGGCGGGGTCTCCCACTTGGCCCGCCAGTCGGCATCGGAAGTGACCAGCAGCGATGCCGCGAAGCCGCCGCTGGATTTCATGGCATCGGTCTCCGTCAACGCCTTGCCATCCCCATTTATCCAACCATCGCTGGCGGAGCTGTTCAGTGGCAGCATCATGGCCAGCGCGCAGGTCCATCGCATCAACGGCTCTCCCGGGTAGCCGCGTCCCGCGGCAGAGCGGGTAGTATTGCCCAACATTGGCCGGCAAAGCAGCAGGACAGCCGGAGCAGGGGTTCCGTTGCCTGCCGATGTGGGTGATGCTTGCCAGCAAAGGAGGTGGCATGGGAATCGGGAGCGAGGAAACGCCGATCTGTTTCCCTGCATCGGCCGCGCCGCAGCACGTGCTGATGCTGCCCGGTCTGGATGGCTCCAGCAGGCTGTCGCCCCCGTTCCTGTCGGCACTCCAGGCTTACGGTCTGACAACGCAGGCGATCACGCTGCCCGCGCAGGGACCGCAGGATCACGCCACGCTTGCCCAACGGCTGTGGTCGCAGCTGCCCAGTCGTCCCTTCATCCTGCTCGCCGAGTCTTTCTCGGGCCCGTTGGCTGTTGAACTGGCCACGCGCCATCCCACCGGGCTGCGCGGACTGGTGCTTGCAGCGACCTTTGCGCGTCGGCCGGTGCCACTGCCGGCAGCCAGCGCAGCCCTGCTGTCGCCGGCCTGGCCGCTGCCTCCCGTGGCATTGCTGGCGCGCCTGTTGCTGGGGCCGTGGTACACCCGCGGGCACACGTCGATGCTGCGCGATGCGTTGGCCAGGACTCCGACGAGCACGTTGCGGCAACGCGCCGCAGCGACCCTGCGGGTCGACGTGCGTGCATTGCTGCCAGCAATCCAGGTGCCGACGCTGTGCCTGCACGCGTGCCACGACCGCCTGCTGTGGCCGCCCAGCGTGGCCGAGCTGCAGGCCCTGTTGCCCGATGCCCGCCATGTGTCGTTGGAGGGGCCACATCTGCTGCTGCAGGCGCGTGCCGACGCAGCTGCAGCCGAAGTGGCCGCGTGGATGAGGACGTTGCCGCGTTGAACGATGCGCTCAGCTGCGGGCGCGGGTACGTGCCGCTTTCCTGGCCGCCACCTTGCGCACGGTCTTCTTCGCCGCACGGGTCTTGGCCGCCTTCTTCGCTGCAGCACTGCGCGAGGTGGCTGTACCGGCCTTCTTGACCGCTGTCTTCTTTGCGGCCTTCTTGGCGGCCGTCTTACGAGCCGGTGCCTTCTTTGCCGCCGCCTTCTTCGCAGGCGCCTTCTTCGCGGCCGTCGCCTTGGTCGTGGCCTTTTTTGCGGCTGACTTCCTGGCAGGCGCCTTGCTGGCCGCCTTTTTGCTCGCCGCCTTCTTCGTACCCTTGCGTGCGCTGCCGCTACGTTTGCCGCCACCGTCCTGCTTGTTCACGGTGGCCCAGGCGATGCGCTCGGCGGTGCCTTCACTTGCGCCGCGCTCGCGCTCGCTGTCCTCGATGTGCTCGGCCTGGCGCTTCTGTTTCTCGGTATATGCGGATTTGTCACCACGGGGCATGACGGTTCTCCTGTTGTAGTGGTCAGGCCAGCAGGCGCAGCTTCGGTTCACGCGCTCATTGGCGGGTGGCGGCCGCCGCCAGGAAGGCCTTGGCGTCTTCCGCTTCGACGATGCCGGCATCGTTGCCGACCCGCGCCGCCTTCAGCAGCGTCTGGCCGCCTGCGTCGCTGGCGATGGCCTTCAGGTGCGCCCACGCCTGGCTGACGAATTCGACGGCTGCACTCTCTTTCGACAAGGCCTTCGCGGCTTCCGGGCTGAGCACCACGGCCACCGCATCGAACACAGCCGATGGCGTGCCCGCCAGTTGCCCATCCGCCGCCTGCATCGCCCCATCGCTCAGCGTGGCGCCTCCCACTTTTGGTGCCACCAGCTTCACCTCCGCACCTGCCTTCCGAGCGGCCTTGCTCAGGCTGGCGATCACGCGGGCATCGGAGCCCTCATCGAACAGGACGCCGATGCAGCGACCCTGCAGGATGGGCTTGTTGCGCCCGATCACGCGCACCTCGGGAGCGGGGGGCATGTCCCGCACCGGGGTAGCAGTCGGCGCCGCGTCGGGCAGTGCAGGCAACGCCAGACCATCGGCCACGCGCCGGGCCAGCGATTCGTCGATGTTGCGCAGGTGGCTGACGGTGCGCACCCGCACCTTCAGCGTTTCCACCTTGGACAACTCGAAGACCAGCGCCGATGCCAGGTGCGCCTGCTCCGGCTTTTCAAGGCTGCGGAAGAACATCCGGGCCTGGCTGTAGTGGTCGGCGAAACTCTCCGCACGCGTGCGGCCCTTGCGGCCATCGTCGGCGCTGGCATGGCTGCGGAAACCGGCCGGTGTCTCGCGCGGGGTGTCGTCCTGCAGCGAGCTGGGATCGTAGGCCACGCGGCCCTTGGGCACCTGCATCTGCATGTGGCCGTCGCGGTGGTGATTGGCGAACGGGCACTTCGGGGCATTCACCGGGATCTGGTGGAAGTTCGGGCCGCCAAGTCGCAGCAGCTGGGTGTCCAGGTAGGAGAACAGGCGGCCCTGGAGCAGCGGATCATTGCTGAAGTCGATGCCCGGAGGCACGTTGGCCGGGCAGAAGGCTACCTGCTCGGTCTCGGCGAAGAAGTTGTCCGGCCAGCGGTCCAGCACCATGCGCCCGATCACCTGCAACGGCACCAGCGATTCGGGGATGATCTTGGTCGGGTCCAGATGATCGAACGGGAATGCGTCGGCCTCTTCTTCGGTGAACAGCTGCACCGCCAGCTCCCACTCGGGAAAGTCGCCGCGCTGGATGGCCTCGAACAGGTCACGGCGATGGAAGTCGTTGTCGGCTGACTGCAGCTTCAGCGCTTCGTCCCAGACCGTTGACTGGATGCCCAGCTTCGGCCGCCAGTGGAACTTAACGAACGTCGACTCGCCGGCCTCGTTCAGCAGGCGGAAGCTGTGCACGCCGAAGCCTTCGATCATGCGCAGCGAGCGCGGAATGGCACGGTCGCTCATTGCCCACATGATCATATGCATTGATTCGGGCATCAGCGAAATGAAGTCCCAGAAGGTGTCGTGGGCCGTGGCGGCCTGTGGGAACGCACGGTCCGGTTCCATCTTCACCGCGTGCACCAGGTCCGGGAATTTCATGGCGTCCTGGATGAAGAACACCGGGATGTTGTTGCCAACCAGATCCCAGTTGCCCTCCTTGGTATAGAACTTGACCGCGAAGCCGCGCACGTCGCGCGGGGTGTCCACCGAGCCTGCGCCACCGGCCACGGTCGAGAAGCGGGTGAACACGGGCGTCTTCACGCCTACCTCGGTCAGGATGCGCGCCCGGGTGTGGGCGGCCAGAGACCGGGTCAACTCGAAGTAGCCATGTGCCGCGCTGCCACGTGCGTGCACGATGCGCTCGGGAATGCGTTCGTGATCGAAGTGGGTGATCTTCTCGCGCAGGAGGAAGTCCTCTAGCAGCGTGGGCCCTCGGGGCCCCTGCCGCAGGGAGTTCTGGTTGTCCGCCACCGGGATGCCCTGATCGGTGGTCATCACCGGATGGGTGCCCCCGGCCTGCTGGTGCAGTTCATCGCCGTCGCCCCGGCGGTGGTTTTCGGCAGGGGCGATTGAGCGCTTGCCGGTCGGCTTGCTGGCGGCCATTGACGTTGGCTCCGAATCATCAGAAGGAACCACGACACTGGAACCAGCCCCGTTAAACCGAGGTCCGGCAGAGGTGAACGTACAGGCAAAAGCAGGCTCGGGTATGCTTGCCCCATGCGAGTCGAGCCCGCCGACATCGAAGCCCTGTTCGACGCCATCCCGGACGTGCTGTTCTTCATCAAGGACCGCCAGGGGCGGTACACCCACGTCAACCAGACCATGCTGCGACGGCTGGGCCTGCGCGCGCGCAAGGACGTGATCGGGCGCACGGCAGCCGAGATCTACCCGACCGGCCTCAGCGCGGACTATGTCGACCAGGACGCCCGCGTGCTGTCCGGCGAGGTGATCGAGAACCTGATGGAGCTGCACCTGTTCGCCAACCGCGAACCGGGCTGGTGCCTGACCTGCAAGCGACCGCTGCTGGTCGATGGCGCCATCGAGGGCCTGATCGGCATTTCCCGCGACCTGGGCCAGAAGGACAGCCTGGGCGCCCAGTACGAGCAGCTGCGGCTGGCCCTGGCCCACCTCAACGCGCACTACGCCGAGAACGTGCGCATGCAGACCCTGCTGGACATCACCGGCTTCTCGCTGTCCAAGCTGGAACGCAGTTTCCGCAAGGTGTTCCAGATGACCCCGCAGCAGGTGCTGACCCGGCTGCGGATCCAGATGGCCATGCACCTGTTGCATGGCGACGACAGCATTGCCTGCATCGGGCAGGCCTGCGGTTTCAGCGACCAGAGTGCCTTCACCCGCAAGTTCAAGGCTGAAACCGGTTTCTCGCCGCGCGCCTATCGCGCCCGTATCGGCGGCAACGTCGGCGAGCCCGCACTGGCCTGAGCCGCCTGCTGCGCTGTGCCTATCCCCGTGGGCACGGGACAGGGTAAGGTGTCGCCCCTGTAGCCCGCCGCCAGCCCCGCCGATGCCCAACTCGATTCCGACCGCTTCGCCGTCCCGCCTCGGACATTCGCTCAAGCCCCGCCAGCTGATCATGATGGGCCTGGGCAGTGCCATCGGCGCCGGCCTGTTCCTCGGCTCGGGCGTGGGTGTGCAGGCGGCCGGTCCGGCGGTTCTGGTCTCGTATCTGGTCGCTGGCGCGCTGGTGATCATCGTGATGAACGCACTGGGCGAGATGGCGGCGGCCAAACCGACCAGCGGCGCGTTCTCGGTGTACGCCGCCGATGCCATGGGCGCCACCGCTGGCGCCACGGTCGGCTGGTTGTGGTGGGTGCAGCTGGTGATCGTGATCGCCGCCGAGGCGGTCGGTGCGGCCGGGTTGCTTGCCACGGTCTGGCCGGTGGTGCCGGTGCCGATGGCTGCGTTGGCCTTCATGCTGTTCTTCACTGCGATCAACCTGCTCGGGGTGAAGAACTTCGGCGAGTTCGAATTCTGGTTCGCCATCCTGAAAGTGGCGGCGATCCTGGCCTTCATTGGCATCGGCGTGGCACTGCTGATGGGCTGGCTGCCGCAGGTCACCTCACCTGGCCTGAGCAACTTCACCGAACACGGTGGTTTCGCACCGAAGGGCCTGGCCGGGATCGGTGCGGCGCTGCTGGTTGTCGTTTTTGCCTTCGGTGGCACCGAAATCGTTGCCGTTGCGGCGGCCGAAACCGAAGATCCCGAACGCAGCATCGCCCGTGCCATCCGTACCGTGGCCTGGCGCATCCTGGTGTTCTACATCGGCTCGCTGAGCGTGATCATCGCCGTGGTGCCCTGGACCAGCGAAGCACTGAAGTCGCCCTTTGCCGCCGTGCTGGACATCGCGCGCATTCCGGGCGCCGGCACTGCGATCACCCTGATCGCGGTGATCGCGCTGCTGTCGGCACTCAATGCCAACCTCTACGGCGCCTCGCGCATGATGTATTCGCTGGCGCAGCGCCGCGAGGCGCCGGCGGTGCTGGGCTGGACCGATCCGCGCCAGGTGCCGGTGATCGCCGTGCTGGCCAGCGTGCTGTTCGGTTTCGCTGCGACGGTGATGGAACTGCTGTTCCCGGACCGGGTGCTGCCGGTACTGCTCAACATCGTCGGTTCCACCTGCCTGCTGGTGTGGACGCTGTCGCTGGTTTCGCAGCTGGTACTGCGCCGCCGCGCCGATCGCCTGGGTACCCGCCTGCCGTTCCGCATGGCCGGTTTCCCGTGGCTGACCTGCTGCGCGCTGGCGATCCTGGCGTTGATCTTCGGCCTGCTGCTGAGTGAGTCGCACACCCGCCTGCAGTTCCTGTCGATGGTGGCGTTGACCGCCACGATTGCCGCCGGCAGCGCCATCGCACGGCGCATGCGCCAGGCGTGACTGCCGCTGTAGAACCCAACCTACGGTCGGCCGCGGTTGCCGTGGTTTCTGTAGAGCCGACCCTGTGGTTGGCTGCTGTTCGCGTAGCCGCCAGCCGAGCGCGGGCTCGGCTCTACAGCAGGCATACATCCGCCGTGCCATCCTGATCGCGTGGGCCGCCAGCGGCCCGTCGACCAGGAGTACCGCATGCTGCGCAGCCGTCCCTTCCTGATGTTCACCGGCCAGGCCGAGGCCGCCCTGGCCCTGTACGCCGAAGCCTTCGCCGATTTCCGCCTGCTGGCCCTGCAACGCCACCCCGAGGGGGCCGGCGCCGGCGTGCCCGGCCAGGTCCGCCAGGCGATCTTCCTGCTCGGTGGCACGCATTACCTGTGCTTTGACAGCCTGGACGTGCACGATTTCACCTTCTCGCCGTCGATCTCGTTGTTCGTCGAGTGTTCCGGTGCCGAGCAGTTCGAACGTGCGGCACGTGTGCTGGGCGAGGGCGGCCATTGGCTGATGCCGGTGGGTGATTACGACTTCAGCAATCGCTACGGCTGGGTGCAGGACCGCTTCGGGGTGTCGTGGCAGCTGAGCCTGGGGCAGATGCCGGACCCGTGATCGGGTAATTGTGGGTGTGGACCCTGGTCCACACGCCCTCATGAAAACGGCCCGCTTGCGCGGGCCGTTTTCTTTATCGATGCAGTGAGGAATCAAGCCTCGACTTCATCATCCTTGTAGGCATCGACCGGGATGCAGGCGCACATCACGTTCTTGTCACCGTACACGTTGTCGACGCGTGCCACCGGCGGCCAGTACTTGCTCTGCTTCAGGCTGGCCAGCGGGAAGGCGGCCAGTTCGCGCGGATAGGCGTGGGTCCACTCGCTGGCGGTCACCGCGGTGGCGGTGTGAGGGGCGTTCTTCAGCGGGTTGTCCTCGCGGTCCAGGCGACCGTCTTCGATCGCGCTGATTTCCTCTCGGATCTGGATCATCGCGTTGATGAAACGGTCCAGCTCGTGCAGCGACTCGCTCTCGGTTGGCTCGACCATCAGCGTGCCGGCCACCGGGAAGCTCAGGGTCGGGGCGTGGAAGCCGAAGTCGATCAGGCGCTTGGCGACGTCCTCGGCACCGATGCCGCTGGTCTTCTCCAGCGGGCGCACGTCCAGGATGCACTCGTGCGCCACCAGGCCGTTACGGCCGGTGTACAGCGTCTTGAAGTGCGGAGCCAGGCGCTTGGCAATGTAGTTGGCGTTGAGCTGCGCGACCTGGGTGGCCTTGCGCAGGCCTTCGCGGCCCATCATCGCGATGTACATCCAGCTGATCGGCAGGATCGAAGCACTGCCGAAGCTGGCCGCGCTGACCATGCCGACCGGGCCGTTTTCACCCAGCTTGCCCGGCAGGAACGGGGCCAGGTGCTCCTTGACCGCGCACGGGCCCACGCCCGGGCCACCACCGCCGTGCGGGATGCAGAAGGTCTTGTGCAGGTTCAGGTGCGAAACGTCCGAACCCCACTTGCCCGGCTTGGCCACGCCGACCAGGGCGTTCATGTTGGCGCCGTCGGTGTACACCTGGCCGCCGTGCTTGTGGATGATCTCGCAGATCTCGACCACCTCTTCCTCGAACACGCCGTGCGTGGACGGGTAGGTCATCATGATCGCGGCCAGGCGGTCGCTGTACTTCTCGGCGTTGAGGCGGATGTCCTCGACGTCGACGTTGCCGTTGGCATCGGTCTTGGTCACCACGACCTTCATGCCGCACATCTGCGCCGAGGCCGGGTTGGTGCCGTGCGCCGAGTCCGGGATCAGGCAGATGTCGCGGTGGCCTTCGCCGCGCGAGCGGTGGTAGGCACGGATCGCCAGCAGGCCGGCGTACTCGCCCTGCGCGCCGGAGTTCGGCTGCAGGCTGACCGCGTCGTAGCCGGTGCATTCGACCAGCATCGCTTCCAGCGTGTCGATCAGTTCCTTGTAGCCCAGCGCCTGGTCGGCCGGCACCAGCGGGTGGATCTGCGAGAACTCCGGCCAGGTCACCGGGATCATCTCGGCGGTGGCGTTGAGCTTCATGGTGCACGAGCCCAGCGGGATCATCGTGCGGTCCATCGCCAGGTCCTTGTCGGCCAGCGAACGCAGGTAGCGCAGCAGTTCGTGCTCGCTGTGGTGGGTGTTGAACACCGGGTGGGTCAGGAACGCGGACTGGCGCAGCAGGCCCGCCGGCAGCGCGTCGGCGGTGCTGGCGTCCAGCGCCTCGACGTCAGCCTGCGCGCCGAACACGGCGGCCAGCGCGACCACGTCGGCGCGGGTGGCGGTCTCGTCCAGGCTGATGCCGACCGAGTCGCTGTCGATCGCCCGCAGGTTGTAACCGGCGGCGCGTGCCTTGGCGTGGATCTCATCGGCATGCACGCCGGTGATGTGCAGGGTGTCGAAGAAGTCGCCACCGACCTGCACGCCGGCGTTGCGCAGTGCCGCAGCCAGGATCGAGGCCAGGCGGTGGGTGCGCCGGGCGATGCGGGTCAGGCCTTCCGGACCATGGTAGACCGCATACATCGAGGCCATCACCGCCAGCAGCACCTGTGCGGTACAGATGTTGGAGGTGGCCTTCTCGCGGCGGATGTGCTGCTCGCGGGTCTGCAGGGTCAGGCGGTAGGCCGGGTTGCCCTGGGCATCGACCGAAACGCCGATCAGGCGGCCCGGCATCGAGCGCTTGTAGGCGTCACGGCAGGCCATGAACGCGGCGTGCGGGCCGCCGAAGCCGAACGGCACGCCGAAACGCTGGCTGTTGCCGACCACGATGTCCGCGCCCCATTCGCCCGGTGCGGCCAGCAGGGTCAGCGCCAGCAGGTCGGTGGCCACGGCCACCAGGCCGCCGCGTGCGTGCACGGCCTCGACCAGGGCCTTGTAATCGCCGATCTGGCCGAAGGTGTCCGGGTACTGCAGCAGCAGGCCGAAGGCTTCCGCTTCCAGTGCTTCGGCCGGGGTGCCGACGCGCAGCACGATACCCATCGGTTCAGCGCGGGTACGCAGCAGTTCCAGGGTCTGCGGGTGCACGGCGTCGTGCACGAAGAAGGTGTCCGACTTCGACTTGGCCGAACGCTTGGCCAGGGTCATCGCTTCAGCGGCGGCGGTGGCTTCGTCCAGCAGCGAGGCGTTGGCGATCTCCATGCCGGTCAGGTCGGCGCACAGGGTCTGGAAGTTGATCAGCGCTTCCATGCGGCCCTGCGAGATCTCGGCCTGGTACGGGGTGTAGGCGGTGTACCAGGCCGGGTTTTCCAGGATGTTGCGCAGGATCACGTTCGGGGTGTGGGTACCGTAGTAGCCCTGGCCGATGAAGCTGCGCAGCACGGTGTTCTTGTCGGCGATCGCGCGGATCTTCGCAAGTGCCTGCACTTCGGTCATCGACTCCGGCAGCGCCAGCGGCGCCGGCGACTTGATCTTGGCCGGCACGATGGCATCGGTCATCGCATCCAGCGACGCGTGGCCGACGACGTCGAGCATCTGCGCGATCTCGGCATCGTTGGGGCCGATGTGGCGCTCGACGAACGCATTGTGGTGCTCGAGCTCACGCAGGGAAGGGGTGTTCTGGGACATGGCGAAGGATCCGTCAGGAAAGGGCACACGCACGGGCACAAGCCGCCGGTCGGCGGTCTGCGGGGCGCCCCTCTGTCCTTTTGCCTGAGAGTTTAAAAGCGCGGCGGACCGCAGCTTCGTGCCCCTTCGGCGCCGGATCGAACCGGTCTCTCCAGAGTTCTGTTACGGGTGGTATCGGGCCTGAGCGATTACGGGCGTTGCGCCTTCGGCAGCGGTGTTCCGCTTCTCCCACCGTGTTGCCCGCCGATTATAGCCCGTTGCGGGCCCGCTGGCCGTCTACGGGCCTGGCCGCTGCGCCTGAATGGCCGATGGCCCGGACGTGCGTTTTGTGCATCGCTGCATGGCATCAGGCGCAATCCCCACCTATGATGGCCAGATACCCGAATTCATCTGGCGCCCTCCCTGCAGACGGGGACCGGCGCCCGCCGTGCGTGCCGCGCATGGCCCTGCCGGACGCCTTTCCCATGACAGCCGCTGTTGCTCCGTCCACCCGCCGCATGGCCCTGCTGCTTGCCGGCCTGGCCATGTTCGGCCCGTTCTCGATCGACACCATCTTCCCGGCCTTCCCGCAGCTGGCCCGGCGCCTGGCGGTGGACGAGGTGGCGGTGCAGCAGACCATCAGCGTGTACCTGCTGTTCTACGGCCTGATGAGCCTGGCGCACGGCCCGCTGTCCGACGCCTGGGGCCGCAAGCGGGTGATCCTCGGTGGACTGGTGGTGTTCGTCGGCGCCTCGGTGGGCTGCGCACTGTCCACCGACCTGACCACGCTGCTGGCCTTCCGCGCGCTGCAGGGCCTGTCGGCGGGTGTCGGCATGATCGTCGGCCGCGCGGTGATCCGCGACCTGTACCACGGCCATGACGCGCAGCGGCTGATGAGCCAGGTGTCCATGCTGTTCGGCATCGCCCCGGCCATCGCGCCGATCATCGGTGGCTGGATCCTGCTCAGTGGCGCGGGATGGCCGCTGATCTTCTGGTTCCTGGTGGTGTTCGGGCTGGTCCTGCTGGCGGCCACTGCACGCTACCTGCCCGAGACCCATCCGGTCGAAGCGCGCGTGCCGTTGTCACCGCGCGCGTTGATGCGTGATTACGTGCGCATCGGTTTCAATCCACGCTTCCTGCGCCTGGCGCTGGCCGGCAGCATCGGCTTTGGTGGAATCTTCCTGTACATCTCCTCGGCGCCGGTGTTCGTGATGCAGCACCTGCACCTGGGCGAGGGCGGGTTTGCCTGGTTGTTCATCCCGACCATCGGCGGCATGACCACCGGCTCATTCCTGTCCGGGCGCATGGCCGGGCACACCACGCCCACCCGCCAGGTCTCCATTGGTTTCGGCCTGTGCGCATTGTCGGTGCTGTTGAACGTTGGCTACGTGGTGCTGTCGCCACAGTTCGTACTGCCATGGGCGGTACTGCCGATCTTCCTGGGGGGCATGGGCATGGCGCTGATCTTCCCGATCCTGGCGCTGGCGGTACTGGACATGTACCCGCATCAGCGCGGCCTGGCCTCGTCGCTGCAGGCCTTTGTGCAGCTGATGATCAGCACCGTGGTGGCCGGCGTGGTGTCACCACTGCTGAGCGGTAGCCCGCTGCACCTGGCACTGGGCCAGGCGGCGTTCTTCGGCGCCGGTTTCGTGTTCTGGTACTGGGAACACCAGCGCGAGCGTGCGGCGCAGGCAGCCTGCACGGGTCACTGAGCAGCGCGCAGGGGTAGGGCGGGCCGCGATGCCCGAAACACTTGCGGCAGGGAACGGCCGGACTAGGCTGGGCACTCCAGCCAGCCGGTGCGTGGATGCACGACAGCCAGCCGATCCGATGTCGTTGCATGAGGTTTCCCCCAAATGGCTGCGCAGCAGACCTACCGCCTGTTCGAGGTGGCGCTGAAGGAGCGCCGCGTTCTTTCCCCTTCCCTGGATCGCATGGTGTTCACCGGCGCCGACGTGGCGCGGATGAAGACCGAAGGCCCGGACCAGCGCATCAAGGTGTTCTTCCCCTTGCCCGGGCAGGACCTGCCGCAGGTGCCCTGCGGCGAGGACTGGTATCCGCGCTACCGGGCGCTGCCGGACGATCAGCGCCCGCCGATGCGCACCTACACCATCCGCCAGCTGCGTGCAGAGCTGGGCGAGGTCGATGTTGATTTCGTGCTGCATGGCGAGACCGGGCCGGCCTCACGCTGGGCCATCCATGCACGCCCCGGCGACCGTGTGGTGTTGCTGGCTCCCGATGCCGACTGCGCCGACAGCAGTGAAGGTTGGGAATGGAAGCCGCCGGCCGGCGTCGGCCAGGTGCTGCTGGTGGCCGATGAAACCGCGTTACCGGCGGTGGCTGGCATTCTTGAGGAACTGGCGGCCATGGTGGATCCGCCGCGTACGCTGGCCTTGCTGGAAGTGGCGCAGGCCGGCGACGCGGTGCCGCTGAAGGCACCGGCTACCGCCGAGCTGGTCTGGCTGCCACGCGGGCGCGCGGCGTACGGGGCGCCGCTGTTGCAGGCGGTGCAGGCGCGGCTGGCAGCCGCCTCGAGCGTGGCCGCTGGCGACGAACTGGAAGAGATCGACGTTGACGCGCAGATCCTCTGGGAACAGGCCGATGCCAGCGTGGCCGGGCCGCTGTATGCCTGGGTGGCAGGCGAAGCGGGGGCGGTGATGGCGATCCGTCGCCATCTGGTCCGCGACTGCGGGCTGGACCGCCGCGCGATCACCTTCATGGGCTACTGGCGGCACGGCAAAGTGCTGGATTGAGGGGGTGTGAAGCGGCGTGGCGGGTGGGGTGCGCTATCCTTGCGCCCCCCTCGCAGCGGTATTGCACCATGTCCACCAGCTCCAAGACCCGCCGCGACCAGCGCCGTCGCCAGGAAAAGCAGGCCGCCAACAAGGCCGCTGCCCAGGCCTCGCCGGTGGAGCCGCATGCCGAACTGCGCGACGCGCAGCGCACCCTGCTGGCCGGTGTCGTGCGCCGCGACGGCGAATGGGTGCTGGGCATGGACGGCCGTATCGCCGGCCACAGTGACTCCGCCGCACAGGTACTGGCGCTGATCATGCAGGCCGGTGAACTGCACGAGCGCAACGGCACGCCGGTGCGCCTGATGTACTCCGATGCGCTGCGCGACGCCGCGCACGCCGAAGCGAAAGAGAAGGGCCAGACCTTCGAGCAATTCAAGGCGGAACTGGCCGCGGCGATGGCGGCGAAGAAGGACAGCTGACAGGCATTCCGGAAAAGCCGGCCGCTGGGTCTTCATCGCGTAGCTGCCGGCCAGCGGCCGGCGCTACAGAAAGGGGCGGATCCTTGCGGACCCGCCCCTTTTCTCATTTCGCCGCCGGGGCGGCGTTGGCCTGCCAGCCACACATCTGGCCTCCGTTCTGCTGCTTCAGCCACTCGTTGACCGGAGTGAAGTACTCGGTCATCGGCGACGAGACGCCATGAGGCGATTTTCACTTGTGTCCTGAGTTGAAAGCGTCAGCGCAACGACCGCTTACCTTGGCAAGGTACGGAACGACTACTCCGTTCTCAGAAACTCTATTTCATGACGGCGGGCTGGATCGCTGGAAACTCGAAGCATCTGGACGTGGGACAGGTCACAGATGCAGATTTTCCGGAATTTCCTTACAGAAGTGTCATGCGAGATAGAAGTGATGTCCGTGGAGAAAAGGTGGATAAAAGGATGCGTGCAATCCAACTTCATGCGCGCCAACCTTCACAATGGACGAGAGGTGCTGTGCCTTGAAATCCATCGAAGAGCTCTACTTCGAGTTTGACCTCAACGGCTACGTCATCCTCCGTGGCGTCCTTGACCCCGAGCATATTTGCAGACTTCAGCAGTACTGGTCGCAACACCTGGAGAACGGGCCACTTCATGACGTCAATCTGGACTGGGGTGACGAGTGGCGGCAGCTGGTTGACCCAGAGCCGGTCTTCTGCTTCCTGACAGCTGTGTTCAGGGGGCGGTTCCGTATGGACCACATGTTCTGTGCCAGCGAGAGATTTGTGAGCAGCGCAGGTAACCTACACCATCACGCAGACATGTTCGACGAAGGCATCTACTACTGGGTGCGGAATGGCCGTGTCCACGCAGGTCTCATAGGTGTTCAGTACGCGCTGACTGACAACGGGATCTCCCACAATCACTTCTGCTGCATTCCCGGCTCTCACCGCGCAAACTTTCCGGTGCCGGACGCGTGCCGGCAGCTCGAGGGCAATGAGCTGTTGCGGCACATCCCTCTTGATGCGGGTGACGCGTTGGTATTCTCAGAGGCGCTGGTTCATGGCACGTACGCTGTGGCAGGATCAAGCCAGCGGCGTGCCGTTTTCGCGCGCTATATGAACAATCACTCGTATTTCCGCCGGCCGCCTGAGCACACGGCGTTGACGATACTGCCTGCCACCCCGAACCACTCGGAAGCTCCTTCCATCCCATTCGATGCATCTCTTCTCACGGAGCGGCAGCGTCGGCTGGTCGCTGAGCCTGCCTATGCGCGCGGACACGAGCCGCTGGGAGTAGGGCCATGAGCCCGGTGAGTGTCAAGGCTGTCATCGCAGACTCAAGCGGGCGGGTGTTGTTTCTACGGAATCCGCGAGGCGAACTTGAGCTTCCAGGAGGGCGTCCTGACGTTGGAGAAAGTCTGGAAGAAACCCTTTCGCGGGAAGTGCTTGAGGAGTGTGGGCTGGTCGTGACAGAGGCTGCTTACCTTGGCAGCCGCTCCTGCGCGATTGTTCCAGGGAAGAGCGTCCTGCTCGTGTTCTACAGGTGCGGGCATGCTGGGGGCGCGATCCGTCTAAGCGACGAACATGCGGACTTCAGATGGGTGGAAGTGGTTGGGGCCCGGCCAGAGGATGTGCCTGAGTACTACTGGTCCGCTGCATTGCAGCTTGAGCAGTGGTCGAGTGTAGACGAGGGGCAGATTCCGGCGCGCGATCTGGAGTATCCGCTAGCTACCGGGGAGCGGGATAGGAAGCGCCTTCTCATAACGGCCGATATTTACGATGCCAGCACGAAAGAGTTCATCGAGACCTACCTTCCTGACAGGAAAGGCAGGATCCTGGAAGTGGGGGCCGGGCATGGGTCCATCTCCCGATGGATGGCCAAGGTGCGTCCGGATTCGGTCGTGTTGGGTGTGGATTCGAGTGAGCAGCAAGTGGCCTTGTCTGCCCGTGAAGCCGATCTTTTGGGCATCAGGAACGTCAGCTACACGGTGGCTGATCTCAGAGAGATCGAAGAATGGGATGGCGTTGGAGACGAGTTCGATCTGATCACTTGTCGGTTTACTCTGCTGCACCTCAAGGAACGCGCCCGGATCGTGAATGGGTTGCTCAGTCGTTTGAGTGTTTCCGGAGTTCTGGTATTGGAGGAGCCTGCGCTGGACAGTGTCTTCTGCATCCCGAGTGTTCCAGCATTTACCCGCGCCAATTCCGCGATCAGAAGGTTCGGCGAAGTAAATGGGCTTGACTATGACTGCATCGCAGAAATATGGAAAATAGCCGCTGGAAGTGAATCGATGCTTCGGGGAGTGAGGTTCAGTCAGCCCACCGTCTGGTCCCGTGCTCACAAGGAGCTGGTGCTGCTGTCGTTCATGAATTTCAAGCCTCGCCTGGTGGCTGAGTTCATTCTCGATCCTGGCGACGCGGACGCGATTGAAATGTCCCTGCGACATGACTACATGGATGAGCGAGTCGTCTCTGGAGGGCTCCGCACTCTCCAAGTCGCGATGTCCAAGGCGACTGAGGTCAATGTATGACCGAGTTCTGGATTGACCAGGCATGCAGCGGTGCCTATGTGGACGTTCCGAACGAGGATGTGGTGGGTTATCTGTCGCGAGGGGACAGCCTCCTGATCTGGGTGATTGATGGCGGCTCTCCGCTCAGTGACCAGCCATTTACCGTTTTTTCTGGTGAATCCAATTCTGGCTGGTTTGCGCGACGCTTGTCGGAGGGTCTGAAGGCAGAGTTCAGTCAACGCGCGTTTGATACGTCCGTGCTGGCGCAGATCATCGACCAGCTCAAGCGCGAGTTCGATGAACGCTCTGAGGGTGTCGCCGCCGAGTGGAGTTGGCCGGTGGCTGCGGCTGTCCTGGTGGAAATCAGCGAATTCGATGGCCAGGTGGAGATGACGGTCTATCGGTATGCAGACTGCTTCTTCAACGTTGTGCAGGACGATCTGGGGGCAGATGTAATGCGCAGGCGAATTACCGCAGAGCCCGCTTGTCTCAATGCGTGGAAGCCAGCATCAGGATTCTGTGGCGCAAAACTCGAGGCCCTGCGGATAAGGCGCGTACAGCAGCAACGCAACGTGGACACGAGTGCGCTGACGATTAGCGCGGGGAGTGCCATGAACGCAACGGTAATCTCCTTCAGCGTCAGCAGGCCGCTCCACGTTCTCGTCGGTAGTGACGGCTTGGCGAGGTTGTGGGAGGTATACCGCGAATTGGAGGTTGCCGAGGCAATGTCGATCGTGGCGACTTCAGGCGTGGCACGATTGGTGGCAAGACTGAGGCAGTTCGAAGCCTCTCCCGGGAGGAGCCAGTTGGATATGAAGCCCGTGGATGATGCCTGCGGCATTCATGTATTCATGCCGGCGCGGCGCGAGGCCATGAACAATGCACTCCGCTGAACTGGCCCACGGAGATTGGAAAGATGTCCCGTTTCCAAGGGCAGCGCATTGAAGGGCCTTGTGGTCTCACAAGCTGCCGGCCAGCGGCCGGCGCTACAGAAGGGGGCGGATCCTTGCGGACCCGCCCCTTTTCTCATTTCGCCGCCGGGGCGGCGTTGGCCTGCCAGCCACACATCTGGCCTTCGTTCTGCTGCTTCAGCCACTCGTTGACCGGAGTGAAGTACTCGATCATCGGGCCGGCATCGAGCTTGTCGGTGCCGGTCAGCTCCTTCAGCGTGGCCTGCCACGGCTGGCTGGCACCCTTGCTCAGCATCGCCCAGTATTTCTGGCCGGCTTCCTTGTTGCCGTAGAAGGTGCACTCGTGCAGCGGGCCCTTGTAGCCGGCTGCATCGCACAGGCCCTTGTAGAACTGGAACTGCAGGATGCGGGCCAGGAAGTAGCGGGTGTACGGGGTGTTGCCCGGCACGTGGTACTTCGCGCCCGGATCGAAGAATTCCTCGCCACGGGGGCTGGCCGGGGCCACGCCCTGGTACTTGGCCTTCAGGTCCCACCACGCTTTGTTGTAGTTGTCGGCGGTGATCGAACCATCGAACACGCCCCAGCGCCAGCGGTCGATCATCAGCCCGAACGGCAGGAACGACACGCCCGACAGCGCCATGCGCATCTGGTTGTTGATGACCGCTTCGCGGCTCTCGGTCGGTGCATCGACCAGGCCGATCGAGCTGAGGTACTTGGGCGTCATCGCCAGCACGATGGTGTCGCCGATCGCCTCATGGAAGCCATCGTTGGCACCGCCCTGGAACAGCGGCGGCAGCGGGTTGTAGGCCAGGTCGTAATAGATGTGGCCCAGCTCGTGGTAGATGGTGGTGAAGTTCTCTTCGTTCGGCTTGATGCACATCTTGGTGCGCACATCGCCTTCCATGTTCATGTCCCAGGCGCTGGCGTGGCAGACCACATCGCGGTCGTCGGGCTTGATGAACTGGGTGCGTTCCCAGTACGACTGCGGCAGCGACGGCATGCCCAGCGACACATAGAAGTCCTGTGCGCGTTCAGTCATCTGCTTGGCGGTACGCAGTTCGGCTTCGCGCTGCGCCTTGTACTGGGCCGCTACGTTGGCGTCCTTGCCGGCCTTGGCCAGCGCCGCGCTCAGGTTGGTCTGGTACTGCTTTTCCAGTGCAGCGGTGATGTCCAGGCTGCCGGCACCCGGGTACGGTTCCAGCTGGTCCCACAGGTTCGACCAGTCCTGCTGCCACATGTTGCCCAGCAGGTGCGCGGCGATCAGGCCGTTGCCCACTTCGGCCTTGTCCTTGCCGTAGGTCTTGTCCAGCTTGCCGCGTGCGTAGCAGTGCAGCTGCTCGTACATCGGCTTGACCTGTTCCCAGAGGCGGTCGGTTTCCGGGCCGATCTGTTCGGGCGGCATGTCATAGCCGCTGCGCCACATCTGGCCGGCATCGGTAAAGCCCATGCCCTTGGCGCCCTCGTTCACCAGGCCGACGAACTTCTGGTAGTCGCCGCGCATGCTCTTGGTGGTGCTGTGCCAGCCCTGCCAGGCGTCGAGCTGCTTGTCGTAGTCGCGGCTGCGCGCCAGCACCTGTTCCAGCTCGCCCAGCTGGCGGCAGGAGTTCGGATCATTGGCATCGGTGCAGTACTTGCCGGCACCGTAGCTGCCTTCCATGCGGGTGGCGATCTGGGTCAGCTCGGCCAGCTTGGCCGGGTCGCGCGGCGCCGGCATCGACGACATCAGCTTCAGCAGGTGGATCGCGCGCTTGCTGTCCTCGCTCATCGGCTTGCCGTCGAACTTGGCGGCCTGTTCGATCCAGCTGTTGAGCTGGGTGAGCGAACGCTCGTTGGCTTTGGCCGCAATGCGTTCCGAATCACCGTTGATGTAGGTGGAGGACAGCCACTGCGCCGAGGTCATCTCCGGGTAAGCGGCCTTGAATTCGGCATTGATGCGGGCCACGAACTGGTCGGCGGTTTCACCGGCCGGAGCGCTGCTGCTGGCGGTATCGGTGCCTGGGGCAGCTTCCTTCTTGCAGGCGGCCAGGGCCAGCGTGGCGGCGGCGATTGCCGAGGCCAGCAGGAGATGACGGTGTTTCACGGGCGGTCCTTGGGTGGTGAACGACGGCCGAAGGCTAGTGGGCCGTCGCTGCCACCGCAAGTGGCGGAAGTCGGCCGGGCGGCGCCCGGCACCCGCAGAGGCTTTCAAGCAAGGGCAATGGCCGAAGCAGCAGCAACAGCGTGCATTCCGAAGGATGGCGGGGCGGTGTGGGCTTGCAGGGACACGCCGTAAACCCGTCCATGGGGGCTCGATGGCGCCATCCATGGCGCCAACGGTCCTGCAAGCCCACAC
>NZ_JBYBLQ010000016.1:0-76994 GCF_059337855.1 Stenotrophomonas maltophilia complex sp. Om-AH-Sm3
GTCCGGTTGCGGGGGCGTGAGCCGCATGGATGCGGCGACCGAGCTTACATGGACGTACTTGCAGCGTCCCCCGCAACCGGACCCACCCCGCCATCCCTCAGCAGGCCCGCTGTTGCCGTTGCTGTTGAGGTTGCCGGCCAGCGGCCGGCACTACCGGCGGGTGCCGGGTGCAACCCGGCCGCAAACCCCATCCCTCAAAGCGGCAGCTGGGTCGTCTGCTTGATCCGCTGCATCGGAATCTCGGTCTTGGTGTTCTGCACTCCGGCGATCCGGTTCAGGTGCTGCATCTGGAACTGCCGGTAGGCGTCGAGGTCGGCCACCGCCACCCGCAGCAGGAAATCGCAGTCACCGGCCATCAGATGGCATTCCAGCACTTCCGGGAAAGACTTGATGCTGTTGATGAAGTGATTGGTGGTGTCCTCGTCCTGCCCGCGCAGCCACACCCGCACGAACACGGTGAAGCCGCGGCCCACCTTGGCCTCGTTCAACAGCGCCACGTAGCGGTCGATGTAACCGCCCTCCTCCAGCAGCCGCACCCGGCGCAGGCAGGCCGACGGCGACAGCCCGACCAGACGGGCCAGCTCCAGGTTCTGCAGGCGGCCGTCGCGCTGCAGGGCGTCGAGGATGCGGCGATCAAGGTTGTCGAGCTGGTACTGCATGAAATTTCGTCCTGGTCGACTCTGGCCGCATGGAATATCAATCATCCAGAATCCAGTGGCATCAACGCAACCCGATTTCGTGATCGGACCGCTAGCATGGGCCACCCCCACCTCGTCGTGCCGTTCCATGGACGCCCGTACCACCCTCCCCCTGCCCGACACCTGCGATACCGCGCCGCGTGCCGAATTCCTGCGCGGCCTGCGCGCCGCCGTACCGGTGATGATCGGCTTCATTCCGTTCGCCCTGGTGCTCGGCGCGCAGGCGGCCCAGAAGGGCCTGAGCGCACTGGAAGTACCGCTGATGACCGGCCTCAACTTCGCTGGCGGTTCGGAGTTCGCCGCCGTCGAACTGTGGACCTCGCCACCGCACATCGCACTGATCGTGGCGATCACCGCGCTGGTCAACAGCCGCCACCTGCTGATGGGCGCCAGCCTGGCCCCGCTGCTGCAACACCTGCCGCGCCGCCGGGTGCTGCCAGCGCTGTTCTTCATGTGCGACGAAAGCTGGGCGATGGGCGTGGCTGATGCGCGCCGACGCGCACTTGGCTTCAGCCTGGCCTACTACCTGGGCGTATCGGCAGGCCTGTGCACGGTCTGGGTAGCCTGTACGGCACTCGGCGCGATCGTTGGCCCGATGCTGGGCGACATCCACGCCTATGGCTTCGACATGGCCTTCCCCGCCGTGTTCCTGGTGCTGCTGCGCGGCATGTGGCAAGGCATGAAGGCGGCGCGGCCGTGGCTGGTCAGCTTGGTGGTGGCCGCCGCCACCTACCTGCTGATCCCGGGCGCGTGGTACGTGGCCAGCGGCGCACTGGCCGGCCTGGCCGCAGCCTGGCTGCTGGCGGAGGACGCCGCATGACCTTCAACGGCCTGATCCACTGGACCTCGGTGCTGACCATCGTGCTGATGGCTGCCGCCACCTACCTGACCCGCATCGTCGGCTTCCTCGCGCTGCGCAACCGCACGTTGAGCAAACGCGCCGTGACGGTGATGGAAGCCGCGCCGGGCTGCGTGCTGATCTCGGTGATCGCCCCGGACTTCGTCGCCGACAAGCCGGCCGACCTGGCCGCACTGGCGATCACCCTGCTGGCCGCCACGCGGCTGTCGATGCTGCCGACGGTGCTGATCGGCGTGGTCTCGGCGGGTGTGCTGCGCTATCTGATGGGGTAGCTACCGGTACGCCGGGCAACGCCCGGCGCACTGTAGTGGTGCCGCAGTGCAATCACGCGCTGCTGCTTGCCGCCAGCAGGCACAGGCTGCGCGGCGGCAGCGTCCAGGCGCCTTCCTCATCCGGTTCCAGCGACGTTTCCTCTGTCTGCAGGAGTACGCGGCGGAACGACAACGCTTCATCCGATGCGCAGAACCGCTGCGGCTGGTCCCCGGCGTTCAACAGCAGGGCCAGGCTGACATGCCGCCCGGGCTCGCGCAGGCCGCTGTCCGGACTGCGACCGTCCAGCACGATCAGCAGCGCACGCAGTGCCGGGTCATGCCAGTCCGCCTCTTCCATGCTGCGGCCGTCAGGATGCCGCCAGTCGATATCGCGCAGACCCAGCGCTTCATCGTATTCACCGCGCAGGAACCGGTTCCGGCGCAGCAGGCCATAACGACGGCGCAGCGACAGCGCCCGCCGCACGAACGCCACCTGCGCCTGGGCTGCCGGCTGCGCCGCACGCTCCCAGTCGATCCAGCTCAGCGGGTTGTCCTGGCAGTAGGCGTTATTGTTGCCCTGCTGCGAATGGCCGAACTCATCGCCAGCAAGCAGCATGGGGGTGCCCTGCGCCAGCAGCAGCGTGGCCAGCAGGTTGCGCATCTGCCGCGCACGTACGGAGAGGATCGCCGGATCATCGGTGTCACCCTCCACCCCGTGGTTGCTGGAGAGGTTGTGCGAATGGCCATCACGGTTGTCTTCGCCGTTGGCCTCGTTGTGGCGGTCGTTGTAGCTCACCAGATCATGCAGCGTGAACCCATCATGCGCCGTCACCAGATTGATGCTGGCCGACGGACGCCGGCCGTGGTGTTCGAACAGGTCGGCCGAGCCGGTGAAGCGCGTGGCAAACTCCGCCAGCTGCCCGCCATCGCCGCGCCACAGCGCGCGCACCGTATCGCGGAAGCGGTCGTTCCATTCGGCCCAGCCCGGCGGAAACTGGCCCAGCTGATAGCCGCCCGGGCCGATGTCCCAGGGCTCGGCAATCAGCTTCACCTGGCTCAGGATCGGGTCCTGGCGTACCGCATCGAGGAAGCTGCCCGAAGCGTCGAAGCCATGCCGTTCGCGGCCGAGGATGGTTGCCAGGTCGAAGCGGAACCCATCCACCCGCATCTCGGTCACCCAGTAGCGCAGCGAGTCCATGACCATGCGCAGCGCACCGGCATTGGTCAGGTCGAACGTGTTTCCGGTGCCGGTATCGTTGATGTAGTAGCGGCGATCATCGGCCAGGCGGTAGTAGCTGGCGTTGTCGATGCCCTTGAAGGACAGCGTAGGGCCCAGCTCGTTGCCTTCGGCCGTGTGGTTGTAGACCACGTCCAGGATGACCTCGATGCCCGCGTTGTGCAGGCGCGCGACCATCTGCTTGAACTCGGCTACGGTGCCCAGCGACAGATAGCGTGCCTGCGGCGCGAAGAAGCCGATGGTGTTGTACCCCCAGTAGTTGCGCAGCCCGCGCTCGAGCAGCTGCTGGTCATCCACGTAGGCATGCACCGGCAGCAGCTCGATGGCGGTCACGCCCAGATGGCTGAGGTGGTCGACCACTGCGTCATGGCGCAGGGCAGACAAGGTGCCACGCTCGGCCTGCGGAACATCGGGGTGTTGCATGGTCAGCCCGCGCACGTGCGCTTCGTAGATCACGGTCCGGTCCCAGGGCGTGGCAGGTGCCCGCTCGGCACCCCAGCTGAAGGCCGGGTCGATCACGGCACAGCGCGGCATGTAGCTGGCGCTGTCGCGGCGGTCGAAGCTCAGGTCGCCATCGCGGTGGCCCAAGGTGTAGCCGAACAGGTGGGGGGCCCACTTCAGTTCGCCCACAATCTGCTTGGCGTAGGGGTCCAGCAGCAGCTTGTTGGGATTGAAGCGATGGCCTTCCTCCGGCGCATAGGGGCCATGCACCCGGTAGCCATAGCGCTGGCCGGGCCTCACGTCCGGCAGGTAGCCATGCCAGATCTCGTTGGTGTACTCGGGCAGCGCGATGCGTTCCACTTCGCGGTTGCGTGCATCGAACAGGCAGAGTTCCACCCGGGTGGCATGCCGCGAGTACAGCGCGAAGTTCACGCCCAGCCCGTCCCAGGTCGCCCCCAGCGGGAAGGGCCGGCCTTCGCGCACGCGCGAGGTCTGCGTCCACTTACGGCTCGCCATCGGTGCCCTCCTCCTCGCGCGCGGCGGCAATCTCGGCCTCCACCAGCCGCTCGGCCATGTGCCAGTGCCGTTGCTGCTGATCATCCGGGCGCCCTTCTGCCTCCCAGATCTGGTGGGCCAGTGCCTCAATCCGCTGCCGTCGTTCCCTGCTGTCCATCCCTACCTGCCTCCTCGTTGATCCATATCGCCAACGGGCTGCCAGCCAGAAGCCTGGCCACGTCCGTGGTTGCGTTGAAATGTTCGATACGCCCGTCAAGGACGTTGCGCATGGGGCCTGTCGGCACCCCACGCAGCGTCACATCGCTGCCGACGTCGCGCGGCGCATGCAGGCTTGGGCCAGGCACGGCGGTGGGCGAACCACGCCGCACGACCACCAGCAGCATCTGCGCCTGATGCCTGCGCGTGAACGCCAGCCACGGTGAGCGCACCGGCGCCGACAGCGGCTGCAGCGCGCCGTGCAGGAACAGGTCCGGGTGCCTGCGGCGGCACTCCAGCAAGCGCCTGAGCAGGAATGCCTTGATGCCACCGTCCCGCCAGTCCTCCAGCAGGGCGGACCAACCGCGCGTATCGCGCAGCCACGCCTGCCGCACTGGATAGTCCACGGCACGCCGGTTGTCCGGGTCCACCAGGCTCAGGTCCCAGCCTTCACCGCCCTGGTAGAGGTCGGGCACGCCGGGCAGGCAGTGCTGCAGGCACAGCTGTGCCAGGCCGTTGCAGGCGCCCGCCGGCGCAATGCGCGCCACGAACGTCGCCAGCGCCTCCCGCACCGGCTGCAACGGCGCTCCATCCAGCAGCGCGTGCAGCCACTGCGCGGTGGCCTCCTCCACCGCCAAGTCGGGATCGGACCAGCTGCTGACCCGTTTGCCCTCGCGCAACGCCTTGGTCATCCATTGCACCATCCTCGATGCGAAGCCTGCGCCGGGGGTACCGTGCATCGGCCACGCGGCGACGAGCGCCTGCCATAGCGCATAGGCCTCGGCACCCGGCAATGGCATTGGCGCGCCGGCGCGGGTCGCCATCCGGCCCCAGCGCCGCACCGCGTCCCGCCACTCGACCGTGCAGGTACTGAGAACCGCCAGCCGTGCCCGGCTGTCGGCCCCGCGCTTGTGATCGTGGGTGGCCAGCGCAAGCAGCGCTCTGGGATGGCGCCGCAGGCGCCCGGCTGCATGTTCCAGCAGCTCGCGCCCTTCCATGCCCAGCCGCTGCGGATCACTGCCGACTTCGTTGCGCGACAGCAGCCTGAAATAGCGATAGAACCCGGTATCTTCCACCGACTTGGCATTCAGCGGCGCGGCCAGCTGCCCGAACCATACACGCAGCTCGGTTTCAGCCGGCGCCTGGCCGGGAAGTGCCTGCAGCAGCAGATCCAGCGCGGCGCGTGCCGCACCGTCCAGCGCCTCGCGCGCAGCAGCTGCAGCGTCCACCAGCGCCTTTCGTTCACCCGCCCCCTGCAGCGAATAGGGCCGGTAGGTGCGGTAATGCCGCAGCAATGAAGCCAATGCGCGTGCCAGCGCAGCCACTCCGATATCGGCCTCGGCCAGCCGGGGCTGCAGGACCTGCTGCGCACTGCGCAGCAGCCGCTGGAAGTCTGCGTGAAGGCCCTGGCGCAACATCATGCCGCGAGCGTCCTGCTGAATCCGGTCAAAGCTGCGCGAGTCACCGCCCAGCGCCTGCCACGTGCGCGAGAGCGCGGGGGCAGCCGCCGGATCGTGCAACCAGGCACCGGTCTGGTCCATGAAGTCATAGCCGGTGGTACCGTCGCAGGCCCAGCTGTCGGGCAGCTGCTCGCCCTCGGCCAGTATCTTCTCCACATGCAGGCTCACCGCCTGCGGATCACGACCGCCGGCCGCACAGGCTGCGTCGAGCGATTCACGAAGGCGCCGCAGGTAGGCGCCCGGGGAGGACAGGCCATCCACATGATCGATACGCAGGCCGTCCACCCGTCCCTCGCGTACCAACCGCAGCGGCAGCGCATGCACCGCCTCGAACACGTCGTCGCGCTCCACCCGCAGCGCGGCCAGTTCATTGATATCGAAAAAGCGCCGGTAGTTCACCTGATCGCCCGCCGTGCGCCACCAGGCCAGCCGGTAGTGCTGCCGCTGCAGCAGCGTATGCAGCCGTTCAACGCTGCGGTTGCAGCGCTCGGCCCACGCCGGCCACTGCGCGGGGTCCAGTGGATGGCTGCGCGGCGACAAGGGCAACGCCAGACCATGGTGGCGCAGCACGGGACGCGCGTTGTCCACCACCACGCGCACTACGCCATCGCGCACCGCGTCGTGCAACGGCCGGTCCAGTGCAGGCAGCCAGAGCCGGCCCTCGCAGCCCGGCGCCTCCCAGTCGATGTCAAACCATTCTGCGTGCGGGCTTCGACGCCCGTGCATCAGCACATCGTTCCACCAATGGCTGTGCGGGGACGCCGCCAGATGGTTGGGTACGATGTCGAGGATCAGGCCCATGCCGTGCGCGCGCGTCGCTGTGGCCAGTTGCCGGAAGGCTTCTTCGCCGCCCAGTTCCGGATTGATGCGGGCCGGGTCGATGCCATCGTAGCCATGCGTAGATCCGGGCAGCGCAGCGGCGATCGGCGACAGGTAAAGATGGCTGACGCCCAGCGCGGCGTAGTACGGCAGCTGCGTCGCGGCGGCCTCGAGGTCGAAGCCTGCATGCAATTGCAGGCGTACGGTGGCACGCAATGGAGTCATCGCCGCTCCCTCCGCCGCGTGGCGCTGAACCTGGCAATACGCGCGTCAACCGCGTCCTGTTCCCACGCCAGCGGTAGCCGCCGGCGCCAGTTCGGATGGCCGTTGACGGTGCCCGGCAGGTTCACCTGCGCGCGGCTCCCCAGCGCATCTTCCAGCGGGAGCAGCGCCAACCGCGAAGGCGCGTGCGCGACCAGCGACAGCGCACGCGCCTCCAGCGTCGCGCCCTCGCCTCGCGCAACTGCGGACAGTCCCTGCACCTCACTGGCGCGCGCGTGCAACGCCGCTGCAAGCCCGGTCAGCTCACCCAGGCGGGCACGCCAGCGCAGGTCGCGCCCGTGCAGCCAGCCGGACAGCGGTGGCAGATCATGGGTGGAGGGCATGGCCACCGCATCGCGGCGCCACCGTGGCGCCGGCAGGAAGTGCTCACCCTTGCGGGCGAACGGCAGCACCTCGATGCCCAGGATGCCGCGGGCTGCCAGCCGCTGGCGAATGCCCGGCGGCACCACGCCCAGGTCTTCACCGATCAGCACGCAGCGATGCCGCCACGATTCCAGAACCAGCAGGTTGATCAGATCATCGAACGGATAGCGCAGGTACACGCCCTGCCCGGCGCCTGAGCCACAGGGAAGCACCCACAGCCGCTGCAGGCCGAGGATATGGTCGATGCGCAGCCCACCACGGCCGGCCATCACGGCGCGCAGCACGCGAATGAACGGCTCAAAGCCCTCGCGCTGCAGCGCCGAGGGTGACCAGCTGGTGATCCCCCAGGCCTGGCCCAGCGGATTGAACGCATCCGGCGGCGCGCCCAGCTCGAGACCCTGCAGCAGACGGTCGCCACCGGTCCGGGCCTCGACGCCCTGCGGCGCGCAACCCACCGCCAGATCTGCGATCAGCCCGATCGACGCGCCGTCGTCGCGCAATCCCGCCTGCACCTGCGCCCAGCCCTGCCGCGCCAACCACTGCGCAAACGAATGGTCGTCAGCGCTTCCAGTGAACCGGTCGGCGGCGTGCTGGCAATAGCGCAGCAGGGATTCGCCCTGCGCATCGCACCACGTCTGCATCTGTTCGTACTGAGCCGGCGCCTGCTGCCGCAGCCACTGGCGCACCTGGCGCAGCCAGCGCCACTTCACCGCCGCCGAGTGCGGCCAGTCGATGCGGCGCGCGGCGGTGGCGGCTGCAACCGCCGTCGCCAGTGCTTCGTCTTCAGCCAGCACGGCGTCGGCTGCTTCCGGCAGTACCTGCGGCAGGGAGGTCTGCAGCGGATCGAGCCAGCGCCGGTCGCTGGGCGAATAGGGACTGTAACCGGGCCCTGGTGGCAAGCCGGCATGCAGCGGGCTCAACGCCACTGCATCGCCGCCGTGACGGTGCAGCAGTTCGCTCCATCGCGCACAGCCGGCGCTGTCACCGATGCCGGCGTCGTTGCGAGCGCGCAGGCTGTAGACCTGCGCCGACAGGCCCCAGCCGCGCAGCATGCCCAGTGGCCACCAGGCACGCTGTGGCGCCGCCGCAATCGCCTGTTGCCGTCCGCCCTGGCGCCACTGCCAGTAGCCTGGCTGGTCCGGCACGCGCCAGCGCCCTTGCGCATCGGGGTGTGCCGGCAGCACTGCGCCCTGCTCATCCACCCAGCACGCTGCGCCTGCCGCCTGGGGCATCGCCAGCAGCTGTCCACAGCAGGCCGTGCGCAGGCCACCGTGCTCGGGCGCTGCATCGCCCTGCAGCGCCTCCAGCACCGCGCGCAGCACGTCCGGTGCGACCTCGCGCTCGACACCGGCCACGTCGGTCCAGCGGACCAGCAGGCCCGCGCGCCGTGCCGCCTCCAGAACCGCCGCATCGGTACTCATGCGGCGACCCAACAGGCAAACACGCCGCCGCCTGCGGGCAGCAACGTGGCAGCGTCCGGCGCTACAACGTACTCCCCAGCTGGCATCGCATGCACCACCGGCGACGGGCCGACATTGACCGCGATCCACCACTGGCCCGACGGCAGCTGCCAGCCTGCCTGCACCGCGCCTTCGCCCAGCACGCGCGCACCCAACGACCGAGCCTGCAGCAACCCGGGCTGCAGATAGCGCCTGCGCAGTGCCAGAAACCCGCTCGTGCAGCGCAGCCAGTGCTGCGACCAGGGATCATCGCCGGGCGGCGACGTGTAGGACGCCTGCAGGGTGGCCGGGTCGTTCGGGTCGGGAATACGCGCGCGCGAGGCTGCGTCGGCAAAGGCGCTGAAACCAGCGAACTCGCGGCGACGCCCTTCGCGTACCGCCTCGTCCAGCGGCGGCGCGTAGTCGGTGAAGAACAGGAACGGCGATTGCGCCTGCCACGGTTCGCCCATGAACAGCAGCGGGATCATCGGCGTCAGCAGGGTCAACGCCAGCGCCGCACGCAGCCGCGCCGGATCCACCAGCATCGACAAGCGCTCGCCGAAGGCACGGTTGCCTACCTGGTCGTGGTTCTGCGCGAACGCCACGAAACGCGCGGGAGACAGGTCGGCGCTGGGTTCGCCGCGAGGATCGCCGCGCAGGTCCGGCTCGCCCTGCCAGGCGAATCCTTCGGCCAGGCAGCGCGCCAGCAGTGCTTCGGCGCGACCGGCATAGGCCGCGTAATAGCCCTCCTGCTCGCCGGTCAGCATCACGTGCAGCGCATTGTGGAAGTCATCGTTCCACTGCCCCTGGTAGGCGCCGCGCAGCCACCGCGCCTGGTTGCGCTCGTTCTCCAGCACCAGGTGCGCGTGCGGGGCCACCGCACGTACCTCATCGGCCAGCTGCTGGAGGAAACGGTCATCGTCAATGGCGTGCACCGCGTCCAGGCGCAGCCCATCGAAGCCGTAGTCGCGCAACCACATCAGCGCGTTGTCGATGAAGAAGCGCCGCACCCAGGGCTGGCGGAAGTCGATGGCCTCGCCCCAAGGGGTGGTGCGGTCGTCACGGAAGAACCCCCGTGCATAGTCGCGCAGACGGTTCCCCTGCGGCCCGAAGTGGTTGTAGACCACATCCAGCAGCACCGAGAGACCTGCATCGTGCGCCGCGTCGACAAAGGCCTTCAGCGCGGACGGACCGCCATAGGCCTGCGCGGGTGCATACGGGAACACGCCGTCGTAGCCCCAGTTGCGGCCACCGGGAAACTGCGCGACCGGCATCAGTTCAATGGCGGTGATACCCAAGGCCGCCAGCATCGGCAGCTGCGCGGTCAACGCCGCGAACCCGCCGCCGGCCTCGATGTGCACTTCATAGATCACCAGGTCCTGCCAGGCATGCCCGCGCCACGTGGGTTGCACCATGTCCTTGTCCAGCACCACCGCGCTGTCGCCGTCGATGCCGTCCGGCTGCCAGCGCGAGGCCGGGTCGGGCACGTCCAGGCCGGAAGGAAGGCGAAAACGGTAGCGGTCGCCATGCGATGCCGGTGTTCGCAGCCAGTGGCAGCCGTCCGGGTCGCGTTGCATCGGTCGCTGCGTGCCGTTCAGGCTCAGCGCCATCGTCCTTGCTTCCGGTGCCCACACGCGGAACTCCACCCCGTCACCGGCCACAGGCCATGCGCCCAGGCGCGGCGTCACTGCCGTCATGCATCAACCTGCAGGTACAGCGTGGACAGCGGCGGCAGCGTGAGCCGCAGCGACTGGGCGTGCCCATGCATCGGCCGCGGCTCGGTAAGCGCCGCTCCGAGGTTGCCGCTATTGCCGCCACCGTAGTACGCGCTGTCGGTGTTGAGTCGTTCGGTCCAACGCCCCGGGTGCGGCACGCCGACCCGGTACGCCTCGCGCCGCACCGGGGTGAAGTTGCTCACCACCAGCAGGGTGCGGCCGCTGCCGGCAGGATCCCGGCGGATGAACGCGTAAACGCTGTTGCGGTTGTCATCGGCCACGCTCCAATCGAAACCGCGTTCGTCGCGCTCGTCGCGATGCAACGCGGGTTCGGCGCGGAGCACGCCGTTGAGGTCTCGCACCAGGCGCGACAGGCCCTGGCCCTCACTGGTGGCCGCCCGTGCCCAGTCCAGCGCCGCATCGTGCGACCATTCGTGGCCCTGGCCGAACTCGCCGCCCATGAACAGCAGTTTGCTGCCCGGGTGCGCCCACATGAAACCGTAGTACGCGCGGAGCTGGGCCAGCCGCTGCGCCGGCTCGCCGGCCATCTTGGCCAGCAGCGCTCCCTTGCCATGCACCACCTCGTCATGCGACAGCGGCAGCACGAACCGTTCGGAGAAGGCGTAGACCAGGCCGAAGCTGATCTCACTATGGTGATGCTGGCGATGGACCGGATCGCGCCCCAGGTACTGCAGGGTGTCGTGCATCCAGCCCATGTTCCATTTGTGGGTGAAGCCAAGCCCGCCCTCTTCCACCGGCGCGGTCACGCCCGGCCACGCGGTGGATTCCTCGGCGATCACCAGCACGTCCGGGAAGCGCTCGCGCAGCGTCTGGTTCATCCGCCGCAGGAACGCGACCGCCTGCAGATTCTCGCGTCCGCCCTGCTCGTTGGGTATCCACTCCCCCTCGGCACGGCTGTAATCCCGATACAGCATCGACGCCACGGCATCCACGCGCAGACCGTCTATGTGGAACCGCTCCACCCACTCCAAGGCACTGCCGATCAGGTAGGCAGCCACTTCGTTGCGGCCGTAGTTGTAGATCAGCGTGTCCCAGTCGGCGTGCACCCCTTCACGCGGGTCGGCGTGCTCGTACAGCGCGGTCCCATCGAACCCGGCCAGGCCATGGGCATCGTTGGGGAAGTGCGCGCTCACCCAGTCCACGATCACCCCGATGCCGGCCTGATGGCAGCGGTCCACGAAGCGCGCGAAGGCCTGCGGCGTGCCATGGCGCGCCGTCGGCGCGTAGATCCCCAGCGGCTGATAGCCCCAGGAGCCGCCAAAGGGATGCTCGCTGACCGGCAGCAGCTCGATGTGGGTGAAGCCCAGCCCGGCCACGTAGGGAATCAACCGGTCGGCCAGGGCGTCCCAGTCCAGCGGCGCGCCCTCGTCGCTGCGCTGCCAGGAGCCGGCATGCACTTCGTAGATGGACAGCGGTGCGCAGGTTCCGGCCTGGCGCCGGGCCTCCAACCAGGCGTCATCGTGCCACTGCATCGGCGCGGCCGAAGGCACCCGCGAGGCGGTGGCCGGTGGCAGCTCGGCCCAGCGCGCCATCGGGTCGAACTTGTCGGGCATCACCCGGCCGTCGGCGCCGACGATGCGGAATTTGTAGCGGGCACCGGCCTGCACGCCCGGCAGGAACAGTTCCCACACGCCGGCGGTGTGACGCAGCCGCATCGGATGGCGCCGGCCATCCCACCCGTTGAAATCGCCGACCACGGCAACCCTCCGTGCGTTGGGGGCCCACACCGCGAAGCGCACCCCGTCGATCCCCTGTACCTGCATCGGCACCGCCCCCAGCTGCCGCGCTGCATCGGCATCACCGGCATGGAACCGCTGCAGCAGGGCTTCGTCCAACAGTGGACCGAACGCATAGGCATCGTGCACCTGCTCCACACCCTGCTCGAAATGCAGGGCGAGCAGCGGCACGGGCGCTTCACCTGCTGCACCTTCGAACAGGCCGGGCAAGGGTCCCGGTTGCAGGTCCCAGCGCCGCCCGTCGTCTGCGATCACCTCAACGCGACGCGCTTGGGGCACCAGCACGCGCAGCTGGCGTCCGCCTTCTGGCTGGCGATGCGGGCCCAGCCAGGCGAATGCATCGGCCGGGCGCGCATGGACGAGGTCCTCCAGCGCCGGCGCGATGCGCTGATCCAATCCCGTCTCCGCGATCGTTTCATCCTCCAGGGCGGCCAGATGCAGGCTGTCGTGGCTCATGCGGCCACCTGGCAGGTCTGCTGGTACAACGCCAGGTAGGCGCGCCCCGCCGCATCCCAGCCACCTGGCCGCAGCATGGCCGCGCGGCGCATGGCCTGCAGCAGCCCCGGCAGGCGGAAGGTGCGCATCGCCCGTTCCACGCAGCGGCGCAGGCCATCGGCATTGGCGCCATGGAACAGGAAACCGGTCACGCCGTCCTCCACGGTATCCACCAGTCCGCCGGTCGCGTGTGCGATGGGCAGGCAGCCGAAGCGCTGCGCGTACATCTGGCTCAGCCCGCAGGGTTCGAAGCGTGAAGGCATCAGCAGGAAATCGGCGCCGGCAAACATCTGGCGGGCCAGCGCTTCCTCAAACCCGATGAAGGCGCCCACCCGCCCCGGGTAGCGGCGGGCCAGCGCCTGCACCTGGGCTTCCACCTGCGGCTCGCCACCGCCGATGATGACCAGCTGGCCGCCGGCCGCCACGATCTGGGGTGCCACGTCGCAGGTAATGTCCAGGCCCTTCTGGTGCACCAGCCGCGAGACCACCGCAAACAGCGGGCCGGTCGACGGCGCCAGGCCGAACGCCTTGCGCACCGCATGCGCGTTGGTGGCGCGCCCGGTCCACTCACCAATGCCGAAGTGGGCCTTGAGATGGATATCGCGGCGCGGGTCCCAGCTGGCATCGATACCGTTGACGATGCCACTCAGGTGCCCGCCGGCCGCCCTCCGTGCCAATAGGTCATGCAACCCGCAGCCATCATCCGGGGCGGTGATCTGCTGCGCGTAGCGCAGGCTGACCGTGTTCAGCCGCGTGGCATTGGTGATGCCGCCCTGCAGGAACGACATCTGACCGTGGAAGTGCAGCTCATCCAGGTGTTCAGCCGGCACGCCCAGCACAGGTGCCAGCGCGTACGGAAACAGCCCCTGGTAAGCCAGGTTGTGGATGGTCAGCAGGGTCGGCACGGCGGTCCGGTCCCAACGTACGTAGGCGGCCGCCATGGCCACCGGCCAGTCATTCAGGTGCAGCAGCTGCGGCGACCAGTCCAGCCCGGCACGCCCTGCCGCGATCTCCGCAGCCGCATGCGAAAGCGTCGCGAAGCGAACCGCGTTGTCCTTCCACTCCTGCCCCTGCCCGTCCACGTAGGGCGAGCCCTCACGCTCGTACAGCTCCGGCGACAGCAGCACGTAGATCGGAAGGCCGTCGGCCTGCACCGCCAAGCCGATCGTGCACGCCGGCAAGCCGGCCCGCGCGCTGACCTGCCCCACCCGCTGCAGCTGTGGCAGGCGCTGCAGTACCTCCGGGTAGCCGGGCAGCAGCACGCGCGAATCACACGCACCGCGCACCGCACGCGGCAGGGCCGCAGCGACGTCGCCCAAGCCACCGGCCTTGACGAAGTCCGCCATCTCGGTGGCAACGAACAACACGCGCTGCACCAGTTCCGGCAGATCCAACGGTTGCGAATGGCCGCGGCGGGTGCCGATCGGCACGGGCGTGACGGGAGAGATCGCAACGGATGAAGCGGACTGGGCGGCGCGGGCCATGGGGATGATCTCGGATGCTTCAGGCAGACAGACGCCAGCGGCGCCCGGACGGGCGCTGATGCTGGGAGGGAAGTCGACGCAGGACGTGGGGGACGCCAGCGAGAGGCTCAGGACGACAATAGCCCTGCATGCGATCAATCAACCGTGAAGCCATGGCGATTTCTTTGTGACAAGGCGTCATGAGCTCAGTACACATGACGTGCGCCCGCCTGCTGCCCGTGTCTCTCCTGTAGAGCCGAGCCCGCGCCCGGCTGCTGGCAATCCCGTTTGCCCCGTGAGCCGAGCATGGGCTCGGCTCTACAGAGATTCTTCCTGCGACACCCGGTCGCAGGCCATCGAGCGACGCGCTTGACCAATGTCAAACCGCCCGCTGCCACGCGGGCGTATTCCTATGCAGAACCCGAACACGCCGGCGCTGCCGGCCTCTACAAGGACCCTGCGATGAGCTACTCCCCCGACAACGCCCAGCTCGTGAATGCGCTGCAGAATGTCATGGTGATCTCCACCACCGACCTGCAGGGCAACATCACCTACGCCAATGACCTGTTCTGCACGCTCACCGGCTTCGCCCGCGAGGAACTGATCGGCCAGCCGCACAGCATCGTGCGCCACCCGGATGTGCCCAAGGCGGTCTACAAGGACATGTGGGACACCATCAAGGCCGGCAAGACCTGGACCGGCATCGTGCCCAACCTCGGCAAGGGCGGCGTGCTCTACGTAGTCGACACCACCGTGCAACCGCTGTTCGACGGCGACGGCAACATCACCTCCTACATCAGCATCCGCCGCGTGGTGAACGACCTGATGCAGAACTACGACCTGGTCGAGTTCAGCAAGGAAAAGTTCGACGACTTCTACGAGGCCGCGTGAACGCCCTCCCGACCAGTACGCCCTTCAGCCGCCTGCTGGTGGGTTTCGCGTCCGAGTCGGGCAATGCCCGCGCCCTGGCCCAGCGCTTGGGCGCGGACCTGCAGCCGCACGCGCCGCAGGTGCTCCCGTTCAACGACATCGACGTGGCCAGTCTCGGCCACGGCGATGTGCTGCTGGCGATTTCCAGCTCGTTCGGCGATGGAGAACCGCCGGCCAATGGCGAGCGGTTCTTCGAAACCCTGCGCCAGACCCCGACGCTGAGCGGCCTGCGCTATGCGGTGTTCGGCCTGGGTGACACCGGCTACCCCAGCTTCTGTGGCTTCACCAAGGCGCTGGATGCTGCGCTGAGCGAGCGCCAGGCGCAGCCGCTGCTGCACCGCGTGGACGCCGACCTGGGTTACGAGCAGTTCTTCCAGCAATGGCGGCCGGTGCTGGGCCAGGTGCTGGAGGGCGACCTCAACGCTGGCCACGACCTGCACCTGCAGGTCACCGCCTATGGCGAAGACAATGCCTTTGCCGCGCGCATTCTCGAACGTCGCCGCTTGAACAGCAGCGACCCCGCTGCCTGGCACCTGCAGCTGGACATTGCCGGCAGTGGCATGGCCTACCGCGCGGGTGACACCCTGCACGTGGTGCCGGAGAACGATCCTGCCCTGCTGCAGGCATTGGCTACCTGGTACGGCGACAGCACCGCCGTGGCCGCCCTGCACGACCGCGAGCTGCGCCTGCTGAGCAAGGGCGTACTGCGCGAACTGGCCAGGCTCGGCGGTAGCGAGGTACTGAAGGGCCTGTTGAAGGTCAGCCAGAAGCGCGAGCTGGACGCCTACCTGCACGGCCTGGACCTGCTGGACGTGCTGCAGGACCACACCACCCCGGACAGCGTTGCTCTGGCCCGGCTGCGCGGGCTGCTGTCACCGCGGCTGCCTCGCGCTTATTCCATCGCCTCTCACCCTTGCGACGACCAACTGAGCCTGTGCGTGCGCGAAGTGCGCTACACCCTGCGCGACCGCGAGCGTTTCGGCACCGCCACCGGCAGCCTGCTGCACGGCGGCGACCACGCCCGGGTGTACTGCCGTTCCAACCCCGGCTTCCACCTGCCCGATACCGGCCAGGCACCGCTGCTGCTGGTCGGCACCGGCACCGGCATCGCACCGTTGATGGGCCTGATGCAGGAACTGCAGGCCAACGCCTGCGAACGTGAAGTGCACCTGGTGTTCGGCGAGAAGCACCGCCAGCACGACTACCTGTACCGCGACCAGCTGCAGGACTGGCACACGCGAGGCGTGCTGGCCGGCCTGCATACCGCGTTCTCGCGCGATGGCGCCGAAAAGGTCTATGTGCAGCATGTGCTGCAGCAGCGTGCCGCCGAAGTGCGCGATGTCCTGGCCCGCGGTGGGCACCTGTACCTGTGCGGCAACAAGAGCCACCTGGAAGGCGCGGTGCGCGAGGCCATCGATGCCATCGGTGGTGAAGGATACTGGGACACACTGCGGGGCGAAGGCCGCACGCACTGCGAGTTGTACTGATCCATGACCACCGGACCGCACGGACCTTGAACCGGTAGAGCCGGCCGCTGGCCGGCTGCTCAGGATTCCGTGGTTGCCGGCCAGCGGCCGGCACTACCATCAGATGTGACCAACCATCGCCGGTGCGTCCATCACGGGTCAATCGCCGACGATGCGGCCGTCCACCACGCGCGCCACCTGCTGGCCGAACATGGCCACGTCCTGCGGGTCGTGGCTGATCAACAACAACGGGATCCCGGTCCGGTCCAGCACGGTTTCCAGCTCCTGGCGCAGGTGCTGGCGCAGGTCGTGGTCCAGTGCGGAGAACGGCTCATCCAGCAGCAGCGCCTGCGGCTGCGTCACCAGGGCGCGCGCCAATGCAGTGCGCTGGCGCTGGCCACCGGAGACCTGCGAGGGCAGCAGATCGCCCACCGTGTCGATGCGGAAGGCGTGCAGCCACTGCTCCACCGCATCGAAGCGCTGGCCCACGCGCGGATTCAACCACCCCTTCTCCAGCCCGAACGCCACGTTCTGGCGCACGCTCAGGTGCGGGAACAACGCGTAATCCTGGAACACATAGCCCAGCTGGCGGTGCTGCGGCGGCAGATCCACACCGGTGGCCGCATCGAACAGGGTCTGCCCCTGCACGCGCACATGACCCTGGCCCGGCCGCAGCAGCCCGGCCACCGCCTTCAAGGTCAGGCTCTTGCCCGCGCCCGAAGGCCCGAACAGCACCACCTGGCGCTGCGTGCACTGCAGCGATACATCCAGCACGAATTCCTGGCCGGCCGCGTGCAGGCGGCGCTGTACCTGCAGGTCAAGCCACATCGCGCAGCTCCCGGCGACGCCCGCCCACCAGCCGCGCGGCCAGCAACAGGATCACGATGCAGACCACCGAGGTCAGGATCACCAGCGCATTGGCCTTGCCGTCCTGGCCGGCCTGCACCGCCTCGTAGATGGCGATCGACAGCGTCTGCGTGCGGCCAGGAATGCTACCCGCCACCATCAGCGTCGCGCCGAATTCGCCCATCGCGCGCGCAAACGCCAGCAGCAGACCGGCAAGAATGCCACGCCACGCCAGTGGCAGCGTGATGCGGAAAAACACCGCCACTTCGGACACACCCAGCGTGCGTGCGGCCTGCTCCAGCTGCCTGTCCACTTCCTCGAACGCCGCGCGTGCCGGCTTGAACACCAGCGGCAACGAGGCCACCGCCGCAGCGATCACCGCGGCCTGCCAAGTGAATACCAGATTGATGCCGAACCACGACTGCAGCCACGCACCGATCGGGCCGTTGCGACCGATCAGCACCAGCAGGTAATAACCCAGTACCGTCGGTGGCAGCACCATCGGCAGGGTCAGCAGCGAATCCAGCAGCTCGCGCCCGGGGAAGCGACGGCGGGCCAGCAACGCGCCCAGCGCCACGCCCAGCACCAGATTGATCGCGGTGGCCCAGCCGGCCACCTTCAGCGACAACCCCAGCGCGGTCCAGTCCAGATCCATGCCTCAGGGCTTGCCGAACCCGTGCTTGGCCAGAATCGCCTGGCCCTGCGGCGAACGCACGAAGGCAGCGAAGCGCCGAGCCTCTGCCGGCTGCGTACTGGCCCTGGTCACCGCCAGCGGATACGCAATGCGCCCGGACACCGGCACCGCGAACGCACGGCGCACCCGGTCGGGCATCGCCTGCGCATCGGTGGCATAGACGAAGCCGGCATCCACTTCACCGCGCGCCACGTAATCCAGCGACTGACGCACGTTCTGCGTGGTGATGATCCTGCCCTGCATCGACGACCACAGGCCCGCCACTTCCAGCGCGCCCTTGGCATAGCGGCCGACCGGCACGCTGTCCGGGTTGCCCAGTGCGATGCGCTGCACACCGGCACCGGCCAGGTCCTTCAAGGTACGCGGCGCCGCCTTGGCCTGCGGCGGCACCACCACCCATAGCGCGTTCACTGCAAACACCTCGCGGGTGCCGGCCGCCAGCAGATCCTGCTGCTGGGCCTGGTCCATCGTGGTTTCGTCGGCCGAGGCGAACACATCCACCGGCGCACCGCGGCTGATCTGTTGCAGCAACACGCCGGACGCGGCGAAGTTGAAATCAACCTTGGTGCCCGGGTGTGCCTTCTCATAGGCATTGCCCAGTTCGCGGAAGCTCTCGGTCAGGCTCGATGCCGCCGAAACGGTCAGCGTGGCCGCCCAGGCCGGCACCGTGGCCAGCAGGCCCAGCAACAACAGTCCAGCTCGCTTCATCGTCGGCTCCCGGCCAGGTTCAGTTCGGATCGGATTCGTCGGCCACCGCCAGCGCGGCCAGGCGCTCGGGCTGCAGCAGCAGGATCTCACGCTGCTTCACCGCGATGATCCCATCATCGCTCAGGCGGCGCAGCACGCGGCTGGCGGTTTCCGGCGCCATCCGCAGGTAGTTGGCGATCTCGGTACGCGCCATCGTCAGGTTGAAGCGCGTGGCAGAAAAACCGCGCCGCGCGTAGCGCTCGGACATGTCCAGCAGGAATGCGGCCATGCGCTCTTCGGTACGGTGGTTGGCGGCCAGCGTGGCGACCTTGCCGATCTCCGCACTGAGCAGGCTGAACAGCTTGGCCTGCAGCCCGGGCATGCGCGTGGCCAGCGAGCTCAGCTTTGGGAACGAGATGCGGCACAGATGCACCGTATCCAGCGCCACCGCATTGCAGGGGAAGCGCGAACCGTGGATCGCATTCAGGCCGATCACTTCGCCCGGCAGGCTGAAGCCCAGCACCTGCTCGTTGCCCTGGCTGTCGTCGACGAAGGTCTTGACCATGCCGGCGCGCACCGCAGCAATCGAATCAAACGACTCGCCAGCGCGGAAGATGTAGTCACCCGCATGGAACGGACCGACGTGGTCGACCAGCACGTGCAGATCGCCCAGTGCGGTCTTGTCGTAGCCCTGCGACATGCAGGCGTCGGAAAACGCGCAGGTGCTGCAGAAGTGCAGCGCGTCGCCGTCATCGGCGGCGGCGGGGTTCGGGGTGGCCTGTCCAAGGCGGCCGTGCGAAGGCGGATTCGAAGACATCTGGGCAAGACTCAAGCGATGGCGGCCGCCGGCCGGAAGCATGCGGCCATCATACGCCACAGCAGGCGCCCTTCTTCGGCCAGCCGCAGCACGCGCGCATCCCAGTGCGCCCAGCCGCGCGCCAGCAACGGTGCCAATGCTGGCAGCTGCCCGGCGAAGCATTCTTCGAACGGTTCATCGTTGCGCCATTCGAAGGCAACCGCATCGAGCGCGTGATCGCAGGCGATACTCTGCGCCACCTCGGCCGCCAGTCGCTCGTCTTCGGACAGGATCAATCCGGCAGACACGCCCATATGCCCGGCCTGCAGCCGCGCACGCCATTCGCCCAGTTCGTCCTCCAGGCGGTAGAACACGTCGCCGATCTGGCTGCAGGCGGACAGCCCAAGCCCGATGAAATCGCTGCGGTCGCGGCGTGGCACGCCGGCCAGGTCACAATGACGCTGGCCATCGCCCGGGCCATGCGGGATCGGCAGGTCGCCGCGCTGGTAGTGGTCACCACCGATCGGTTCGTAGCCGGCTGCGCGCAGCAGGCGCCAACTCTGCAGCCATCGTGCCGCCGAGGGATGCTCTGGCAGCGCGCAAGGCGCCGGCAGCAGGATGCGCTCGGGCGCTTCGGCCAGCACCTCATGCAGTCGTTCGATGAAGCCGGTATCCGCGCTGCCGGGCACCCGCAACTGGTAGTAGCGCGCGGTAAAGCCCACCTGTCGCGCATGCGCCAGCAGCGTCGGCCCGGGTGCATCGGCGCGATCGATCACGTTCAGGCGGGTGCAGCCCACCGCACGCAGTTGTGCCGGCGCCAGCGCGCTGCCTGCGTCCAGCCGCACCTCCACCTGTGGCCGCGCCACGGTGCGCAAGTACTGCGGCACGGCATCCAGCAGCTGGCCCAGCTGCGGTGGCGGCAGCGTCTCGGCCAGCCCCAACTGCAGCACCATTGCCACCACCTCACGATCTTCAGCCAGCGCGCCGGCCTGCAGGCGCAGCGCCAGCAGCAGGGTGTCCAGATACGCCTGCGGTGGCACGTCGCGCCCGCCACGACCCGCCTGGAAGCCGAGCGTCAAACCACGCGGGATCAGGTGCTCGTTGCTGGCGCGCACGGCGGCGCGCCACCCGCTTTCGCCAAAGCCGGTACTGAACTGGTCAGCCGGCGGAAACAGCACGTGCCGTGGCTGCCGCAGCAATGCCGCCTGCAGCGCAGTGTCCTCGCTCTCGTCAACGTGGAAGCTCATGGCAGACATCTTCGGGCGTTCCTCTTTGCGTGGCCCTGATTGAAATCAAGCGTGGCGCATCTGATGGTTCCTGCCGGCCAGCGGCCGGTACTACCCTTTCACCCACCACTCGGTCGTGCCGGCCGCTGGTCGGCATCACCCCTTCACCCGCCGCGCATCGTCCTGGTAGTGCCGGCCGCTGGCCGGCAGCACCCTTCACCCGCCGCGCACCCGCTCGGCGGCGGCCGCGTCGATGGCTTCGGGCAGGTCGGTTTCGCGGTCGATCTGCGGGAAGTGGCGACGTTCCATGCGGCGGATCGCGAAATGCATCCACGCCAGTGCAGCCGCCACCAGCACGAACAGCAGCATGAAGCAGCTGCTCCAGATGCCCACCGCATCGTTCAACGCGCCAAACACGATCGGCAGGACGAAGCCACCGAGGCCGCCGATCATGCCGACCACGCCGCCCACCGCCCCCACATGCCTGGGGTAATACACCGGAATGTGCTTGTAGACCGCGGCCTTGCCCAGCGACATGAAGAAGCCCAGCACGAACACCAGCACGGTGAACATCACCACGCCGATGGCCAGATGGAAATGGAGCGGGCCGTGGATACCCTTCACCACATACTCGGTATCCGGGTAGGCCAGCAGGAAGGTGCAGATGGCCGACACGCCGAAGGTCCAGTACATCACCCGGCGCGCGCCCATCCGGTCCGACATCCAGCCACCGACCACACGGAACAGGCTGGCCGGGATCGAATAGCACGCCGCCAGCATGCCGGCGTGGCCCACGTCCATGCCATAGGCGCCAACCAGGTAGTGCGGCAGCCACAACGCCAGCGCCACGAAGCCGCCGAAGACGAAGAAGTAGTACAGCGAGAACCGCCATACCTGCAGGTTCTTCAGTGGTGCCATCTGCTCGGCGAACGGCACCGGCTTCACGCCTTCGCGGCGGCGCTGTTCCAGAGACGGGTCTTCCTTGCTGAAGAGGAAGAACAGCACCGCAGTGACCGCCAGCGCGACGGCCCAGACCTTGGCAACCATGGTCCAGCCGGCCGCCACCATCACCAGCGGCGCCAGCAGCTTGGTCACCGCCGAACCGATGTTGCCGGCACCGAAGATGCCCAGCGCAGTGCCCTGCTTGCTGGCCGGGAACCACTTCGAGACGTAGGCCACGCCCACCGAGAAGTTGCCGCCGGCGATACCCACGCACAGCGCGGCAACCAGGAACTGGCTGTAGGTCTGTGCGTAGGTCAGCATCCAGGTAGCGACTGCACCACACAGCATCACCAGCACCATCACCTTGCGGCCACCGAACTGGTCGGACCAGATGCCGAGGAAGACGCGGCTGACCGAGCCGGTCAGCACCGGCGTGGCGATCAACAGGCCGAACTGGGTGTCATTCAAGCCGAGCTGTTGACTGATCTGGATACCAATGATCGAGAAGATCATCCACACCGCAAAGCACACGGTGAAGGCGAACGTGCTCAGCCACAGCGCACGTTGCTGCTGCCCGGCACTGGCGGGGGCAAGGGCCTGGTTCATGAATTTTCCTCGTTCAAAGGGGTTCAGCCGATATCCGCTTCGGCTTCGATCTCATCCAGCCCGCGCACCGGGTAGCGTTCCTGCAACTGCAGCAGGTAGGCCTGCACCTCGCGCTGCCGCACCTGCAACTCCAGGTAGTCACGCAGCTGCGGCAGCACGGCCTCGAACGGCTGCGGCTGGCCTTCCTCGCGGGCATCGACGCAGACCACGTGGTAGCCCCAGCGCGATTCCACCGGGAAACCGGCCAGGCCTTCGCGCAGGCGGAACACCTGTCGGTCGAACTCCGGCGTGGTCTGCCCACGCTGCAGCCAGCCCAGGTCACCGCCTTCGCTGCTGGACGGGCAGCGCGAATGACGCAGGGCGAAATCGGCGAACAGGTGCGGCGACTCCTTCAGCAGTCCGACCAGCCGCTCGCCCTCGGTGCGTGCAGCGAAGCGCCCGGCCACGTCGTCGGCCGGTGCGGCCAGCAGGATATGGCGCAGGCGCACACGGTCGGGGGAGCGGAAGCGCTCCGGGTTCTGCTCGAAGTAGCGCCGGCAGTCTTCATCGGTCGGCACGCGGTCTTCGATCGCGTCTTCCAGCAGCTGCTGGATCAGCACTTCCTCGTCACTTACCCGGTTACCCTCCGGCGCCTGCAGGCCCAGCCGCTGCGCTTCCAGGCGCAGCAGTTCGCGCACCACCAGTGCGCGTGCCGCTTCGGCACGTGACTGTTGCGGGCGCATCGCCCGGTGGTGCTGCATCTCGCGGGCGATGTCGGCCTCGCTGATCGCGGTCTCGTCCACGAACAGCCGGCACGGTGCCGGCTGCCCGAGCGAACGCGGCCCCTGCGCCGCCGCGTCATGGTGGTGCGAATGCGCCTCAGCGGGAACCGGTGCGGCGGAGTCGATCACGGTAATCGGCAGGAATTTCGGCAGGCTGCGCATGGTTTACTCCCGCGGCCCATAGCGCAGCGTGGCCTGACGGCGGCGCACCACCTGGTAGGGCCGCCACAGGTAACTGATCGGAATGCTCCATACGTGCACCAGGCGGGTGAACGGCGCGATCAGGAACAGGGTCAGGCCCAGGAAGATATGCATCTTGTAGACCCAGCTGACGCCCTCGATGTAATCAGCGGCACCGGCACGGAAGGTCACGATGTGCTGCGCCCACTCGGCCAGCTGCACCATCACCCCGCCGTCCAGGTGACCGGACGAGACGCGGATGCTGTACAGGCCCAGGCACAGCTGCGCGAACAGCAGCACCAGCACCAGGGTGTCACCGAAGCTGCCGGTAGCCCGAACACGCGCATTGAACAGGCGGCGTACCAGCAGGATGCTGATGCCGATGAAGCACAGTGCGCCGAACACACCACCGACCACCATCGCCAGCATCTGCTTCTGCGAGGAGGTGATGAAGTGCTCGTACACCGCGTGCGGCGTCAGCAGCCCGACCAGGTGGCCGCCGAGGATGGCCAGGATGCCGATGTGGAAGCAGTTGCTGCCGAGCCGCATGCCCTTGTCCGACAGCATCTGACTGGAGCCGGTGCGCCAGGTGTACATGGCCTTGTCATAGCGGGCCCAGCTGCCGATCAGCAGCACTGCCACGGCGATGTACGGGTAGTACTGGAAGGCGAATTGATGCAGGAAGTAACTCATGGCTGTACCTCACGATGCGAAGGACGGGCCGGCGAACGCACGGGCGGCTTGCAGTCTTCGGCAGGGGCTTCGGCGCCGAAGCGCACCGCCTCCTCCTCCCACAAGCGGTCCATGGCCTCGGCGGTATCGTCGCGGACTTCCTCGCTGGCACGCTGGCGCAGCGCCTGCAGGTCGGCCTTGCCGTCACCGGCTTCGACCAGGATCTCGAACAGCACCCGGTGCGGCAGCTCACGCTCGGCGGCACGCGCGGCCAGCATCCCGGCGATATGGCCGATGTGGTGCAGCCACTCGCGGGCCTCGCTACCGGGGCGGTGGGCCAGGAACTCCAGCAGCAACGGCAGGTAATCCGGCAGCTCGCGGGCATCCAGTTCGAAGCCGTTGCGGCGGTAGGTTTCGACCAGATCGACCATGGCCTGGCCGCGGTCGCGCGACTCGCCATGGATGTGTTCGAAAAGCAACAGGCTCATCGAACGGCCGCGGTCGAAACTGGCCAGCCACGCCGCCTGTGCATCCAGCGCATCGGTGGCCAGCAGCTGCTGCACGAAGCTGCGCAGCTGCTGGCGGCGGGCGGGGTTCAGCGCCGGGTCGTCACAGGCGGCGAGCAGCTCCTCGCCGTGCTCCCACAGTTCCTCGCGGGGGTAGTCCAGCAACACCCCGACCAGCTTGAGCACGCTCATCACACCACCTCCTTGCGGCGGTGGTTCGGGCCCTTGTCCACCACGAAGGTGGTGGTCTTGCGCTGCCCGAACAGGTCCGCCGGGCTGTCACCATTGCAGCCGTTTCCGAAGGTGAAGCCGCAGCCGCCGCGCTCACCGAAGGCATCGTTGGCGTACTCGCGGTGGCCAGTCGGAATCACGAAACGGTCCTCGTAGTTGGCAATGGCCAGATAGCGGTACATCTCTTCCACCTGGGCGATGCTCAGCCCGGTCTGTTCCAGCACGGCGGTGTCTTCCACGCCGTCCACGTTCTTGGCCCGGCGCCAGGCACGCATCGCCATCAGCCGCTCCAGCGCGCGTACCACCGGCGCCTCGTCACCGGCCGTCAGCAGGTTGGCCAAATAGCGCATCGGGATGCGCAGCGACGCCACGTCCGGCAGCTCGCCGCTCATGCCCACGCGGCCACGCTCGGCGGCGGACTGGATCGGCGACAGCGGCGGCACATACCAGACCATCGGCAGCGTGCGGTATTCCGGGTGCAGCGGCAGCGCCAGCTTCCAGTCGATCGCCAGCTTGTACACCGGCGACTGCTTGGCCGCATCCAGCCAGCTGTCCGGGATGCCTTCCTTGCGCGCGGCGGCGATCACTGCCGGATCGTTCGGGTCCAGGAAGATGTCCAGGTGGGCCTGGTACAGGTCCTTCTCGGCGGCTACCGAAGCGGCCTCGGCGATGCGGTCGGCGTCGTACAGCATCACGCCCAGGTAGCGGATGCGGCCCACGCAGGTTTCCGAGCACACGGTTGGCTCACCCATCTCGATGCGCGGGTAGCAGAAGATGCACTTCTCCGACTTGCCGCTCTTCCAGTTGTAGTAGATCTTCTTGTACGGGCACGCCGACACGCACATGCGCCAGCCGCGGCACTTGTCCTGGTCGATCAGCACGATGCCGTCTTCCTCGCGCTTGTAGATCGCGCCGGAGGGGCACGCCGAGACGCACGCCGGGTTCAGGCAGTGCTCGCACAGGCGCGGCAGGTACATCATGAAGGTCTTTTCGAAGGCGCCGTAGATCTCCTTCTGCACCTGGTCGAAGTTGTAGTCGCGTGAGCGCTTGCTGAACTCCGAACCGAGGATCTCCTCCCAGTTCGGGCCCCACTCGATCTTCTGCATGCGCTCGCCACTGATCAGCGAACGCGGGCGTGCGGTGGGCTGGTGCTGGCTGTCCTTGGCGGTGTGCAGGTTCTGGTAGTCGAAATCGAACGGCTCGTAGTAGTCGTCGATCTGCGGCAGGTCCGGGTTGGCGAAGATCTTGGCCAGCATGCGCCAGCGGCCACCTGCGCGTGGCACCAGCTTGCCGGCGCGGCTGCGCACCCAGCCGCCGTTCCACTTGTCCTGGTTCTCCCATTCCTTCGGGTAGCCGATGCCCGGCTTGGTTTCCACGTTGTTGAACCAGGCGTACTCGACGCCCTCGCGCGAGGTCCAGACGTTCTTGCAGGTGATCGAGCAGGTATGGCAGCCGATGCACTTGTCCAGGTTCAGCACCATCGCGATCTGTGCACGGACCTTCATCACACCACCTCCTTTACAGCTGCAGGTACTGCCTCATCGTCCAGCCAATCGATCTTGTCCATCTTTCGCACGATCACGAACTCGTCGCGGTTGGTTCCGCAGGTGCCGTAGTAGTTGAAGCCATAGGCCAGCTGCGCGTAGCCGCCGATCATGTGGGTCGGCTTGAGCACGATGCGGGTCACCGAGTTGTGGATGCCGCCGCGGGTGCCGGAAATCTCCGAGCCCGGCACGTTGATGATGCGTTCCTGCGCGTGGTACATCATCGCCATGCCCGGCATCACGCGCTGGCTGACCACCGCACGCGCGGCGATCGCACCGTTGACGTTGAACAGCTCGATCCAGTCGTTGTCGACGATGCCGGCACTGCGCGCGTCGTCCTCGCTGATCCACACGATCGGACCACCGCGCGACAGCGTCTGCATGATCAGGTTGTCGCTGTAGGTGCTGTGGATGCCCCACTTCTGGTGCGGGGTGATCCAGTTCAGCACGATCTCCTTGTTGCCGTTCGGGCGCTGGTTCAGCAGCGGCTCCACCGTGCGCGTGTTGACGGGCGGGCGATAGCTCATGAAGGCCTCGCCGAAGTCGATCATCCATTCGTGGTCCTGGTAGAACTGCTGGCGACCGGTCACCGTGCGCCACGGAATCAGCTCGTGCACGTTGGTATAGCCGGCGTTGTAGCTGACGTTGTCGTCTTCCAGTCCCGACCAGATCGGCGAAGAGATGATCTTGCGCGGCTGCGCCTGGATGTCACGGAAGCGGATCGCCTCGTGCTCCTTGCCCACCGCCAGATGCGTATGCTCGCGACCGGTGAAGGCGCCCAGCGATTCCCAGGCCTTCACCGCCACGTGGCCGTTGGTTTCCGGCGCCAGGTGCAGGATTACTTCGGCCGCGTCGATCGCGGTCGAGATGGCCGGGCGCCCCTGGCTTATGCCTTCTTCGTGCACGGTGCGGTTCAACTTGCCGAGGAAATCGACCTCGTGCTTCGTGTCCCAGCTCATGCCCTTGCCGCCGTTGCCCTGCTTGTCCAGCAGTGGGCCGAGCGAGGTGAACTTGCGGTACAGGTTCGGGTAGTCACGCTCCACCACCGTCATCGACGGCATGGTCTGGCCCGGAATGGCCTCGCACTCGCCCTTCTTCCAGTCGGCTACGCCGAACGGCATGCCCAGCTCGTTGGGGGTGTCGTGCAGGGTCGGCACCAGCACCAGGTCCTTCTCCACGCCCAGCACGCCCGATGCCATCTCGCTCACGGTGCGGGCCACCTCCTTGAAGATGTCCCAGTCGCTGCGCGATTCCCACGCAGGGTCCACCGCCTTGGACAGCGGGTGGATGAACGGGTGCATGTCCGAGGTGTTGAGGTCGTCCTTCTCGTACCAGGTTGCCGTCGGCAGCACGATGTCCGAGTACAGCGCGGTGGTGCACATGCGGAAGTCGAGCGTGACCAGCAGGTCCAGCTTGCCTTCCGGCGCGTCGTCGCGCCACTTCACCTCCTGCGGCTTCATTGCGCCCATTTCACCCAGGTCCTTGCCCTGCAGCCCGTGGCGCGTACCCAGCAGGTGCCGCAGCATGTACTCGTGGCCCTTGCCCGAGGAACCGAGCAGGTTCGAGCGCCAGATGAACATCATGCGCGGGTGGTTCTGGCTGGCGTCCGGGTCGGCGAAGGCGAAGTCCAGCGAGCCATCCTTGAACTTGCCCAGCGCGTAGTCCGCCGGGGCCACGCCGGCCGCTTCGGCCTCGCGTACCAGCTGCAGCGGGTTGCGGTCCAGCTGCGGGGTGCTCGGCAGCCAGCCCATGCGCACCGCGCGCAGGTTCAGGTCGGCCAGGCTGCCGCTGTACTTGCGGGCATCGGCCAGCGGCGACAGCAGCTCGTCCACCCGCAGCTTCTCGTAACGCCACTGCCCGGTGTTGAAATAGAAGAACGAGGTGCCGTTCATGTGGCGCGGCGGCTTGCTCCAGTCCAGGCCGAACGCGAGCGGCTGCCAGCCGGTCTGCGGGCGCAGCTTCTCCTGGCCCACGTAATGCGCCCAGCCGCCGCCGGTCTGGCCCACGCAACCACACATGATCAGCATGTTGATCAGGCCGCGGTAGTTCATGTCGTTGTGGAACCAGTGGTTCATGCCCGCGCCGACGATGATCATCGAGCGGCCGTGGGTCTTGTCGGCGGTACGCGCGAACTCGCGGGCGATCTCGATCACCTCGGCGCGCGACACGCCGGTGATGCGCTCCTGCCACGCCGGCGTGCCCGGCACCCTGTCATCGAAGCTCGATGCCACGTTGCCGCCGCCAAAGCCACGGTCCACGCCGTACTGGGCCAGCAGCAGATCGTAGACCGTGGCCACCAGCGTCTCGCCGCCGTCGACCGTGGCCAGGCGGCGCACCGGAATGTTGCGGTCCAGTACGTCTTCGGCCGGTGCGGCGGTCCAGCCATCGCTTTCAATGCCACCGAAGTACGGGAAGCTCACCGCCTCGATGCCGTCGTTGGCGTCGGACAAGCTCAGGCGCAGGCGCGTGTCGGCGCCATTGCTGGCCTTCTCTTCGATGTTCCAGCGGCCCTTTTCACCCCAGCGGAAACCGATCGAGCCATTGGGCACCACGATCTGGCCGCTGTTCTCGTCGTAGGCCAGGGTCTTCCAGTCCGGGTTGTTGGCTTCACCCAGCCCGCCCAGCTCACTGGCGCGCAGGAAGCGGCCCGCCACCAGGCGGCCATCGTCGCGGCGCTCCAGGCGCACCAGCATCGGCATGTCCGAGTACTGGCGGCAGTAGTCCTGGAAATACTGCGAGGGCGAATCGACATGGAACTCACGCAGGATCACATGGCCGAACGCAAACGCCAGCGCAGCGTCGGTGCCCTGCTTGGGGTGCAGCCAGTGGTCGGTCAGCTTGGCCAGCTCGGAATAGTCCGGGCAGATCGCCACCGTCTTGGTGCCGTTGTAGCGCGCTTCGGTGAAGAAGTGCGCATCGGGCGTACGCGTCTGCGGCACGTTCGAGCCCCAGGCGATGATGTAGCGGCTGTTGTACCAGTCGGCCGATTCGGGCACGTCGGTCTGCTCGCCCCAGATCTGCGGCGAGGCCGGCGGCAGATCGCAGTACCAGTCGTAGAACGACAGGCAGGCGCCGCCCAGCAGCGACAGGTAACGCGCGCCGGCGGCGTAGGACACCATCGACATCGCCGGAATCGGCGAGAAGCCGACCACGCGGTCCGGGCCGTACTGCTTCACCGTGTACAGATTGGAAGCGGCGATGATCTCGTTGGCCTCTTCCCACTGCAGGCGCACGAAGCCGCCCATGCCGCGGCGGGTCTTGTACGAACGCGCCTTCTCCTTGTCTTCAACAATGCTGGCCCAGGCATCGACCGGGGCCTTGCTCCTGCGCGCTTCGCGCCACAGGCGCAGCAGCGTGCCGCGGATCAGCGGGTACTTCAGCCGGTTGGCGCTGTACAGGTACCAGGAGTAGCTGGCGCCACGCGGGCAGCCACGCGGTTCATGGTTGGGCAGGTCCGGACGCGTGCGCGGGTAATCGGTCTGCTGGGTTTCCCAGGTGACCAGGCCGTTCTTGACGTAGATCTTCCAGCTGCAGGAGCCGGTGCAGTTCACCCCATGGGTGGACCGCACGATCTTGTCGTACTGCCAGCGGGCGCGGTAACTGTTTTCCCAGTCGCGGCCCTCGCTCTTGGCAAATCCATGGCCATCGGCAAAGGTCTGGGGGTCACGCTTGAAGAACTGCAAGCGATCGAGGAAATAACTCATCGGGGATCTCCCTTTGCGGACATCGGCATCGTGGCTGTGTGTGTCATCTGGCTGCGGTGCGTTTTCATGTCGTCAGCAGGGTGTCTCGGCACCGCGCCGGTAGTACCACCACCAGGTCACGGCCAGGCAGGTGACATAGAAAACAACGAATCCGTACAGCGCCATGTCGGGGCTGCCGGTCAACGTAATGGACGAGCCGTAGCTCTTGGGAATGAAGAAACCGCCGTAGGCGCCAATCGCACCGGAAAAGCCGACCACCGCAGCCGACTCGATGCTGGCCTGGTGCGCGGCGGTAGCCTTGCCCTCGGCGTTGTCGTTGGCCGACCAGCGCTCATGCAGCGTGCGGAAGATCACCGGGATCATGCGGAAGGTCGTGCCGTTGCCGATGCCACTGAGCACGAACAGCGCCATGAAGCTGAGCAGGAAGCCATGGAAGTTGCCGCCCTGGCCATCGCTGGGCAGGAAGTGCAACACACCGAACACCGCGGCGATCATCAGCGCGAACACCCAGAAGGTCAGGCGTGCGCCACCCCAGCGGTCGGCCATGCTGCCACCCACCGAGCGCATCAGTGCGCCCAGCAGCGGGCCGATGAAGGCGTAGGCCAGCGGGTTCACGTCCGGGAACTGGCTCTTCACCAGCATCGGGAAGCCGGCCGAGAAACCGATGTAGGAACCGAAGGTACCGATGTACAACCAGCACATCAGCCAGTTGTGCTTGCGGCGGAAGATCACCGCCTGCTCGGAGAACGACGAGCGGGCGCTGGTCAGGTCGTTCATGCCGAACCAGGCCGCGATGGCGCACAGCGCGATGGCCGGCACCCAGATGAAGCCGGCGTTCTGCAGGAACAGTGATGCCCCACCCTCCACCGTGGGCTGCGGTGCACCACCCAGCGCACCGAACACGCCTACGGTGATGACCAGCGGGATCACCGCCTGCGCCACCGACACGCCCACATTGCCCAGGCCAGCGTTCAGGCCCAGCGCCAGGCCCTGCTTCTGCTTGGGATAGAAGAAGGAGATGTTGGACATCGACGATGAGAAGTTCGCGCCACCGAAGCCGCACAGGATCGCGATGGCCACGAACACCCAGTACGGCGTGGCCGGGTCCTGCACCGCAAAGCCGAGCCAGAGCGTCGGCGCCAGCAGCGAGGCGGTCGACAGCGCGGTCCAGCGGCGGCCGCCGAAGATCGGGATCACGAACGAATAGAAGATGCGCAGGGTCGCGCCGGACAGGCTGGGCAGCGCCACCAGCCAGAACAGCTGGTCGGTGCTGAAGTTGAAGCCGATCTTCGGCAGGCTGATCGACACCGCCGAGAACAGCACCCAGACCGAGAAGGCCAGCAGCAGCGAGGGGATCGAGATGACCAGGTTGCGGGTAGCGACCCGCTTGGCGGTGCGCTCCCAATAGCCGGGGTCCTCCGGCGTCCAGTCGCTGATGACGCGACCCGGACGGGCAGTGCTGCGGACAACAGGATCGCTACCGACGGTCATACATGGCTCCAAGGCTGTGAAATGACGTGGGTACTGCGTTTCAAGTTGTGACCCGTCGTCATGCAGCCATTAGGCCGCGCAGCAACAACGACGGGGTTGATCTGGATCAATCAGGGGCCGCTTTCCACCCTGCCCCTGACAAATGTCAAACCGATGAAGCGGTGCTGCGGCGGGTCACCCCGCGCTGGCGCACGCTGTCGCGCACGTCTACATCGAACTGCAGCTGAAGCTGGCTGCCATCTTCCAGGGCAATGTCGAATGGCAGGCCATCCCGGCACGGCAGCCGTCCTGCCAAGGCCTCGACGGCCGAGCGCGGCAGTACCAGGCGGCAGAAGGTGCCGCCATCGAGCAGCACCGGCTGCTCGCCGCCATGCAGCGACACCGCCATGCCCCAGCCCTCGATACCGCCGAAGCGGGTCATGTTCTCGACCGATTCACCGGCCAGCAGGCGCGCCAGTTCGGCCTCGTCCAGGCGAAGCCGTACCGATTGGTCCTGCAACTGCACTTTCATGACGCAACATCCTCCCATTGTTCGGGGGTATTGCAGTTGACCAGCCCGGCCTCGTCAATCGGCGCCAGGGCCACGGAATTCACGCCAAGACGGCGCTGCAGGGCCTGCAGCGAGCGCGGGCCGTCCGGGTCATCCAGCATCGATCCAAGTACGTTGCGGCAAGCATCGTCTATATCCACCAGCATGGGCAGGGGGTGGCCCGCAAAGATCGTGCATGGACCGCGATGGCCGTCACGCAATTGCTGTAGCAATCGCGGCGGCAGCAGCGGTGTATCCACCGGCACCACCCAGGCCGGGCCATCGGGCATGCGCGTCGCCACGCTGTAGAGCCCGCCCAGCGGCCCGCAACGTGCCACGCGGTCCGGTATGCCGCCGAACGCCGGGTAATTTCCGCTGACCCAGACCTCGCGTGCGCCAGCCTGCATCAACAGGCCTCGCATGTGTTCCAGCAGCGTGCGCCCCTGCCACGGCAGCAGCGCCTTGTCGCGGCCCATCCGGGTGGACAGGCCACCGGCCAGCACGATGCCGGTGATGCTCATCGCAGTAGAGCCACGCCATGCGTGGCTGCGCCGGCATCAATGTTGATGATCGTGCGCATGGTCATGGGCATGTGCAGGTTCACTGTCCGCGTGGCAGAGGCTGCAGCCCTCGCTCCACGCGCTGTCGCCGTCTTCGTAATGTTCCTGCTTCCAGATCGGGCACTGGTGCTTGACCACCTCGATCAATTGCCGGCAGGCCCGGAATGCCTCGTCTCGATGCGGGCTGCCGGCGGCCACTACCACCGCCACATCACCAATGCCCAACCGGCCCTTGGCATGGGCCACATACAGCTTCAGCTTCGGGCCAAACGTCGCCTCGACCTCGGCGGCCAACCGCTTGAACTCGTTCAACACCAGCGGCTCGAACAGGTCGTAGGTGATCCCGGTCACCGGCCGGCCGATGTTGACGTCGCGCACCTTGCCGATGAACACATCGATGCCACCGAAGCCCGGATCGGAGACCGCCGCGATGCCCTCGGCCGGATCGATCGCCGCCTGCGCGCGGTCCACCACCTTGGCAATGATCGTCTCGCTCATCGCTCAGCCCCCGCTCACCGGCGGCAGGATCGCCACCCGGCCATCGTCGGGCAGCGCCTCGTGGTCGCGCAGCACGCGTTGCTGATCGGCGAATGCCGAGTAATCCAGCAGGCCGGCACGGAAACCCGGCCAACGCAGTGGCAGCAGCTCGCGCAGCGCCTGGCGCAGATCGGCCACGGTGCCACCGGCCACCTCCACCGCGATTTCACGGCTGGCATCCAGATCGGAAAACGCACCGAACAACTGCAGATTCACCTGTTTCATCATGACTCCTGGCTCACCAGCTGCACCGGTTCGTGGTGACCCCAGCCCTGCACCCGCACGTAGGTGCCCGCGCTGGCCTGGTCTCCCTCGGCTTCCAGCACCACCCAGGCGTTGGCCTGCAGCATGGACTTCAAACGGAATGATTCCTGCCCGGACAGCACGCGCGCACTCAGGCGCCCCTGCGCGTCCACTTCCACCCGCGCCCGCGCATGGAAACGCAGGCCCGGCGGCGTGCGCACGTCGGCCTGCAGCGGCAGCGTCAGCACCGGCTCCGGCGCCAGCCCCAGCAGGCGGCGCAGCACCGGCTCGACGAAGAAACGCTGGCCCACGGCCGCCGAGACCGGGTTGCCCGGCAGGCCGAAATACAGCGCGCCATTGGGCAGCACCGCAAACAGCAACGGCTTGCCGGGGCGGATCGCCACCTTGTGGAACACGATGCGCGCACCCCGTCCGCGCAGCGCGTCGGGAACGAAATCGTAGCGGCCGGCCGACACCGCGCCGGTGCTGATCAACAGCTGCGCGCCCGCAGCCAGCGCTTCATCCAGCACCGCATTGAACGCGGCCACGTCGTCGCCGACCGTGCCCTGCCAGACCACCTCGGCACCGGCGGCCTGCAGGCGACTGACCAGGTACGGCCGGTTGCTGTCACGGATCTGCCCGGATTCCAGCGCCTGCGCCGCCTCGGTCACCAGCTCCTTGCCGGTGGCGATCACTGCCGCCTTTGGCTGCGCCACCACCGACACCTGGCCCACGCCGATCGCATGCAGTAGAGTGCGCGCGTTGATATCCAGCACCTGGCCGGCCTGCAGTACGCGCTCGCCGTCGCTCACATCCTCGCCACGCAGGCGCACGTTCTGGCCCGGCTTCACCAATGCCTTCAGGGCAATGCGGGTCGGGCGGCCGTCCTCGCTGGCGAGGATCTCCACGTTCTCGACCGGTACCACCGTATCCAGCCCAACCGGCATGCGCGCACCGGTCATGATTTCCCAGGCACCCTCGCCGCCTTCGGCGCCAGCATCGCCGGCCGCCTGCCAGCCCTGCACCCCGAATTCGGTACCGGCTTCGAATGCCACGCCGTTGGCGCGCAGCGCGAAGCCGTCCATCGCCGAATTGTCGAACGGCGGCAGCGACTGTGCGCTGTGGATGTCACGCGCCAGCGTGCGGCCCGCGGCCTCGTGCAGCGGCAGGCGTTCGGCCGGCAGCGGCGTGGCCGCGTCCAGCAGGTGCTGCAAGGCTTCGCTATAGGCAATCATCAGTGGCCACCACCCTCGACCATTGCCAGTGCGTGGCCCAGTACCGGCGCCAGGATGTCCAGGCACTGCGCCGCCGCCTTCGGGCTGCCCGGCAATGCAAACACCAGCATGTTGCCCAGCTGCACCACCTCGGCGCGGCTCAGCCAGGCCATCGGCGTGTGCTGTGCGCTGAGTGCCCGCACCATCTGCGCCAGGCCATGCACCGGCCGCGCGTTCAAGGAACGCAACGCCTCCGGGGTCAGGTCACGCGGGCCCAGCCCGGTACCACCGGTACACAGGCACAGGCGCACGCCCTCGGCGGCCAAGGCCTGCAGGCGGCCCGCCAACGGCTCGATGCCATCGGGCAGTACCTCGGCGGCTACCACCTCGCCCCCCAGCTTCTTCAGCCCGGTCACCAGGGTCGGGCCAGAGATATCCTCATAGGTGCCTTCGCTGGCGCGATCGCTCAGCGTAATCACCGCGCAGGCCGCGCCCTGCAGCCCCTTCGGCGCACGCGGCTTGAACCGCTCGCGCTCGGCCTCGTCCATGCCATCCGGGTGCAGCCAGACACCGCGCTTGCCGCCTTCCTTGAACAGCAGGCGGATACCTTCGATGCGCAGCGCCGGTTCCACCGGCTTGCTCAGGTCGTACAGGGTCAGCAGCGCCGCGTTGACGCCGGCCAGTGCCTCCATCTCCACGCCGGTGCGCGCCTCGCTGGCGCACTCGCACCACACGCGGATCGCCTGCCTTTCCGGCACAGGTGCGCAGAACACCTGCACCAGTTCCAGCGGCAGCGGGTGGCACAGCGGCATCAGCATCGAGGCCATCTTGGCGCCCTGCAGGCCGGCAATCTCGGCCATCACCAGCGCATCACCCTTGGGCAGGCGGCGCTCGACGATCAGCGGATAGGCCACTGGACCGGCATGCAACTCGCCCACCGCCACCGCACGGCGGCGGGTGATGCGCTTGTCACGGACATCGGCCATATGGAAGGCCGCATTCAATTCCCCACTCATCGTGTTGCTCATCCTCCGATGGAGGCCAGGTGCGGGGTCAGCCCGGTCTGGCCCTGGTGCAGTCCATGCCCGGCCGCTTTCAGGCCAAGCTGGGTGGTGATGCGTGCCAGCAGCGCGTCTTGGTCTTCGTCGCGCTGCAGCAGCGGGCGCAGCGGCACCCCGAACTCGCCAAACAGGCACAGCCGCAGGTCGCCCTTGGCGGTCACCCGCAGGCGGTTGCAGCCCTTGCAGAAGTCACGCGAATACGGCGCGATGATGCCGATGCTGCCGCGATGGTCGGGGTGGCCGAACTCGCGCGCCGGGCCGGCATCGGCCGCGCGCGGGCGCTCGTGCCAGCCCGCGGCCAGCAGCTGCTCGATCACCCGATCGGCGCGCAGGTGGTGGCGCTGGAAATAGGCTTCGTTGTCGCCGGTGCGCATCAGCTCGATGAAGCGCACGCTGAAGGGGCGGTTGCGCAGGTAGTCCATCCACTGCGGCAGCTCGTCGTCGTTCAGGCCACGCAGCAGCACCGCGTTGAGCTTGATCGCCGGCAGGCCCAACGCCTGCGCCAGGGCCAGGCCCTGCTGGATCTCCGGCAGGCGGTCATGGCCGGTGATGGTCTTGAAGCGTTCGCGCTGCAGGCTGTCCATGCTCACGTTCAGCGCAGTCAGGCCCGCCCGGTGCCAGCCCGGCAGGCGCCGCGGCAGCAGCGTGCCGTTGGTAGTGATGGCCACCTTGCGGATGCCCGGCACCGCCGCCACGGTGGCGATGATCTCGTCCAGGTCCTTGCGCAGGCTGGGCTCACCGCCGGTCAGGCGGATCTTGCTCATCCCCAGCGCCGCAAAGGCCCGCACCAGGCGGCCAATCTCCTCCACCTGCAGGAAGCGCGGGCGGCCATCGGCCTGGTAACCGTCGGGCAGGCAGTAGCTGCAACGGAAGTTGCAGGCTTCGGTCAACGACAGGCGCAGGTACGGAAAGCTGCGTCCGAAACCGTCGGTGAGTTGGCTCATGGCTGGTCCACCTTGTTGCTCCACCGTCTTGCCTGTGCCCGGAACGGCCCGGATACCCTCGCCTGCTGGAACGATTGCCAGAGTACGCGGCCTTCAGTTCCATCGGCATGACTTAAATCAATCGCGTTCGGCCCCGCGCGGCAGGCGTTGTGGCAGCATGCGGCTTTCCGTGCAGCGGGCGTGTGACAACCCTCATGATGATGAACGATTTCCAGCAACTGCTGCACGCCGCCGGCGAGCAGGCTGAACCGCAACGCCTGCTGTTCGTGTTCGTGCGCGCCGAGCTGCCCGAATCGCCCACCAGCGACCAGCGCGACCGGCATGACCGCCGCGAGGGCGGCACCCTGTCGCCGGTGCTGTGCGTGGACAAGCTGCCGGCCGAGGTGCCCAGCTTCCAGGCGCTGGCGGCCGAATCGACCACCACCGGCATCGACTGGGACCTGGTGTTCGTAGCGGCGCTGGATGGCCGTGGCGGTTTCGCGCCGAACAGCGACGAAGCCGCGCGCCCGTTGCGGCTGATGGTCAACGCCATCCATGGCGGTCAGGTCGGCCGCTTCGCCGCCTTCGACCGTGGCGGCGAGCCCGTTCAGTTCTATTGAGCCACCAGCTGCAGGGTCAGGAAGAAGATCACCAGCACAGTGTTCAGCCCCCAGGCCACGGTCAGCCCGCGCGCCGCCACGCCCAGGTTGGGGTTGTGCGCGGTGGGCGCCGCCCGCCAGACCGCCGGGATGATCCAGCCGGTATAGAGCAGCAGCACGGCAAATACCCCCAGCAGCAGCGTGGTGCGCTGGTTGGCCAGCGCCCAGAGGGCCACCGCCCACAGAATGTTGCTGGGAATGACGCCCTGCAGCCAGAACACACTCCACAGGCGGGAACGGCCTTGGGTGTCGGGGGTGGGGTGCAGCGAAGCGGTGGCGGTCATAAGTCTCCTTCTGTTTAGGAAACGTGCTGAGCAAGCCTGCGCTTGGTGGCTGGGAACGTCAACCCGAGTCGCACGTCGCGCTTTGGCGCCTGTAGACGCGGGCCGTGCTCGACACAGGTCGCTCCCCGCAGAGCCTGTCGTCATCGCCCCTCCGCCCCTTGTTCCCTAACGCCCCCCAACCTCGACATCTGTCGCAGATTGCACGGTGCGGGCGGACCGCCGCGCCAGCCAGCGCTGGCAGTGCTTAACAGCATGGGAGAATGCCGAAAGCGTCGCCAATCGAGTGATGTTTGCAACTCTTCTGATTGGCATTGCACAGCGCCAGGGGCTCAGATGGCGTGCCACCGGAAAAGGGTGGCCGGGTTTCGAATCCCGAGTTGGTCCTGAGTGATTGCGCTTGCCAGTCGGCGTCCACATTCCGTGGCGCCGGCTGGCAATCCGTCTGCCGGCTATGGCGGGCGGTGCGTGGGGGCGTTCGCGCCCACCGGCTTGGGACCAACCCGGATTCGAACCACGTACCGCCCGCCACTTTTATGGGTGGCGGCTACCGATTGCCCTGCACGGAGCCTTGCCATGAACGAGTCGGACTTCCCGCATCTGCACGCCTACCGCAGCACCGCCCCTGACGACGGTTCGCGACCGGCTTCGCCTGCGATTGACCGGAACACCTTCATTGCCAACCTCCACCGCATCGGCTCCGGTGCGGCGGCCGACGGGCAGCCCTGGCCGGAGCGTCACCAGCTGCCCGGCCGCTGCCTCGCCCTGGCCGACGCCGATTGCGCATTGACCGGGTTGCGGGTGGTGCTGGAAATGCTGCTGGCGGCCGAACGCACCCGGCAGAACGGCGAACCCGGGCAGTACGTGGGCGACCGGGTGATGGAGGGGTTGGTCATGGCTTGTCAGTCGCTGTGCGCCCAGGCGGTGGGGCGGTTGCAGGTGGGTGAGCAGTAGCCTCTATCGATGTCGCCATTGCCCCCTTTTCGCCCCGGCGTTCGCCCGCACAAATGCGACGCCCTTCGCCTTACTCGCCCTGTGATGGCCGCTCCAGACTGGCGCGCGCCACCATTCCTCTGACGACACGACCATGCTGGCAAGGGTGATCAGGGCAATTGAATCACTCGCCCTTTCAGCGTTGGGCAGACGGAGGCATCAGAAACCAATGCAGAATTTCAAAAGCACCTTGGCGTTGCTCGTGGCCGCCGGCTGCTGCGTGGCCCCAGACATGGCGCACGCGTTCCAGCTGATCAGGGAAGAGGCAGATATCAGGCTTGTGGATGGCACACCCGCGATCTGCATCCCGGAAAAAGCGAAGGGTTCGTTCCCAGTGGCCAACCTGCTACTGCTGGAGTACTACACGCTCGAATCCGAAAGCTGGGCCATCAGCCTGAAGGACGATGCCAAGCCAATGAAGCTAAAGCCAGGCAATTGCATTGCATACGGCTCAATACCAGACGGCTACGAGCGGGATGGGCCCGACAACAGGGAGAATTCTCAACTGAAATTGAACAAAACCTACTACTTTCAAGCAATTCGACAAATTCCAAATCTCTGGTATCTGCGTACCGCAATCTATGAAGCCACATTCTGTCTCAAGACGGATGCCAATGGAGCCCTCAGCATTCAGAAGAAATCAGCATGCCCCGACTTCAGCCGATGAAACTTCCCATCCCCGCAACAATCCTCGCCCTCCTGCTTCTGAGCAGCTGCGGCCACACCCCGGGCCGGGAGTTGCCGGGCCGAGGCCTATCTCCCAGCACCGACGCAGGCGTGGTCAATGTGGCCATCAAAGTCCCTACTGAGCTCGAAACGATGGACGTGCGAGTCGTGTACCGCTCAAAGACTTGCACCATCACCAGCTACTCTGCCTCCGGAATTCCCTATGATCGTGATGGCTATCAGCGGATGGACTTGAAGCCCATCCAGCAGCGAGAGAGCAGACTGTTCGAGGCCAAAGTGCCGGTGAATGGAGGTGGCACCTGCAACTGGCAACTGAGCAATATCACCTTCGGCGCGGAGTACAAAGACACCTCCGCGTTTGGCGAGGGCATTCAATCCGGCCGTCCCGCCGGCATGATTGTCATTTTTGATGACAACAATTCGCCCCACGGCGGGTGGGATGTCAAGGTTGACGGAGATTTGGCAATCACGCGGGACTACTACCCCTGGCTCAATGAATCATTTCTTGGAGGGCATGTAAGATTCATCAACCTATTCACAGGCAGATATATATTTATTACCTACAAAGCAACTAATGCCCGCAACGTATACTTCGAACCCATTCTTCATTCGACGCTTTTAACTCAATCAATTCAGCCAAAGGCAAAGCACCCAGAGAGCCAAGCCACTTTTCACTACCCGGATGGAAGCAGCTCGCTCGAACGTGACGTCGAACCTAGCTTCCAGAAACTGCAGGCAATCCGGATGGCAACCGAAGCGCGGCGCCAGGCCCTGTCCAATTCCGAAGGGTGAATGCCATGCGCAACGCCCTTCAGCGAGGACCGCTTTCAGCAGGCGTCAGTGCTCGCTGAAAGCGCTCCTCAGATCGACGCCGATGATCGGCGAGAAGTCCACCTTCCACAGCTCCAGCTCGAAGAGCTGATCGTGATTGTCCAGGCACAAGGTGACTCTCACCGGCACGCCGTCGGCATCGGCAAGCATCGCCGTGGCAATGTCGCTTCCGAAGACCTGGGTCGTGCTGGACAGGAACACCACGCCTCCGAATCCGACGACCTCCACGTCCTCCACCTGGGCGAGCGCCAGATCCTTCAACAACCGTTCGGACAGCTCGGTCGTCTCGGGCAGCAGCCTGTGGATGAGGGAGACCTCGTCAGGGGTGAGGAATCTGGGCACGGAATGTCCTTCAGGGCACTGCATCCGCCATCGGCAGATGCTCGATCCGCCATGTTCTGGCGTAGATGAGAATGACGCTTCCGGTCGAGGTTGTCTCGATACGGAAACATTTCAGGCCGGACAACGGATAGCCGACCGCCTTCCAACGATCAACCAGGTCGACGAGCCTCGGCCTGTCATCGTCGACCTGGGCGAACTCAGTTCTCAGATGGTCGCCACCAGCAACGACCCCTTGCCCCGCTCAAGGCTCCCGAAGCTCCCCAGTACTGAGTTACCCAGCAATAACAGCTGCGGCATACCTCACCTTGGGCTCTCCCCTCTTCTTGCGCCGCTCGTCTTGAACTCACTTACATTCGCAGCTGCTTCATTGCTCGGCCGCTAGCGGCCTGCCCGCCCGACATGCCAGCGGCGCAGCGCCCCTGTCCGGTGGAATCCCGAGTACATTCCAGCGCTCGGCCAAGGTGCGTTCGACGCGGAAAGAAAATGACCGTGCCTCGGCGGGCATCTTCCCTTCAGAGAAGCCGATAGCTATCTCGAAACGATCCAATCCGAGGTTCCCCGCCTCCAGTCCTGAGCCATCTTCCCGCTTCACTCCGACGTAGACGACAGGGCGCTTCACGTCCACCTTTGACCTGGCAAGCTGGCGATCCAATTCAGCGCTGCCATCGAAGTACTGCATTCCTTCGCCCTTGGCGATAGAGCTGAGGGTCTGCTTGAACCGATTCACGCCCTCCTGGTCATGCACGCAGAACTGGATCATCTTGAAGGGCCGCTTTCCTACAGCCCATGCGCCGCCAGAGAATCCAAGTCCGACTCCAATCAGAAGTAGTGCTGTCAGGATCCTCACCATCATCAAGGCCCCAGTTTGCAGAGTGTGGCGGCCAACGTCGCCGCAGGGCCAAAAATCATGACCCCAAGCACATCTCCGCTCGGTCTTCTCATGCGCCTCCCGCCGGATGAGGGAGACCTTGTCGGGGGTGAGGAATCTGGGCACGGAATGTCCTTCAGCGCACTGCACCCGCCATCGGCAGATGCTCGATCCGCCATGTCCTGGCGTAGATGAGAATTATGCTTCCGGTCGAGGTGGTCTCGATACGGAAACACTTCAGGCCGGACAACGGCTAGCCGACCGCCTTCCAACGGTCAAGAAGATCAGCAAGTCCCGGCTCGTTATCGTCAACCTTGGCGAACTCAATTCGCTCTCCATCCAGTAAAACTGGCAGAGCGTTCTGCGCGAGCAGACATCCTGTGCAGCATGAGCCGGATAGGAAACAGCCATGACAACGCATCGATGGAGAACTTCTTCCAGCGACAGTAGCGGGAAACATACAAAGCCGAGGATCTAAAGCAATCACGACGAGACACGCGCAAACGCCGCCCTGCACATCGAGATGTTCTAGAACCCAAGACAGCGCCACCGCGCCAGCGACGAGCCGCCCCAATAAAGTTCGACACGCGGCATGCACTTGGCGGCTGATGGCTACCCAGGAAACACTGGACGATTAACCTTTGAATCAGACCCCGCCCAGCTTCTTAACATTCTTCTCCTTCACCACGTCCAGCATCGATCTGACCGCCTCAACTCCAGAGGGACCGGGCGTGCTCACTTAATCAATTAAAAAGAGTCGATCGCGGATATCCGGTTGAGGATGCAAAGCCAGCATCCTCAGCCGGACGTTTCGTTGTAGCGACTAACCGCCTGCCTCCAGCCCTAATGCGCTGACTGCGCCCCAAGGCATTGCGGAGACTCCCTTGCAACTTCCGTCTTTCAGGCTTGCCTTAGCGACAATGCCGTATCCATTGTCTCCGAAGAAGATAGCGGCACCGCTATCTCCAAATCAGCACGCCAACGACGATCCTTCGATGCGTATCCACGCGTCCGCACAGGGAAGGTTTCCGGTTGGACCGCATGCGAGCTCGGGCCTGTGCTTGATGCTCACGACTGTTCCGCAGGTGTATTGGCTGGTGACGCCTCTGAAGCACATGCTCTGGCCTTGAGTAGCGTTGGTCCACATGTACATGATGCGGCGCCTACTGTAATCCGAAGTAGAGGTGGCATACACCTCCCGTAGCGGTGTGTGTGACCCCACCGTATGCCACTGAACGTCGTGGCTCGCATCATTGATCTGGTCCACGAACGTCAGCGGCACGGTGTACTTCCCTGCGCCGGTTGCGTAGTTGCCATAGATTAGATTGTCGGGGCAATGCGCCGCAGTGGTGATACCCCTTCGTCCAGTGGCCTTATGAATAACCGGAAATCCTGAGGTGCAGTAGCTATTGTTGGATTGGAGGGGGGCGCCGCCAACAACATACTCCGCGTTGACTGACTTCGGCATGTTGGGGCGGACTTCAATCTTGAGACCGGTGACTCTTTCAAGCTTCTTGATTGTATCCTTCAACTCTTCTGCTTGGCGGCTGTCGCCGTTTATGTCAATCAGCACCCGTTCTTCGCCTGGGAACCCAGTCGTCCCCGTGATGCCTGGTATGGCGCTGTGAAGAAGAGGTCTGTGCTGAGCAAGGAGCGCGTAAAATTCGTCCTGGGTGTACTTGTGCCGAACCTCGAACACCACACGGGTCGTCCCGCTCTCGGTGGTAATCGTTCGATCCGCGACTGGATCTGGCCCCTTGAGTTGAACCAGGATGTGTTGATCTGGCGCGTCTTTTATCGACAGTTCCGTTAGACGATCTGCGAACTCGATACGCAACGCTTCAATATCCGACATCACCTCACCTTGTACCGCTAGGCGCGTGATTGCTTCGTCTATCGAGACCGTGGGGTGTTCACTCATATAGCTGTGAATCTGAATCTGCATCTCCTTGCCTTCTTGCGTGTCAGCGTCAGGCACCTGCGCCAAAGCACAGGTGGATACAAGAAGTGCTGCGGAGCATCCTAGAACCTTCCATTTCATGCGACATCTCCAGAGCTTGTAACAAATCATCGAGGCTTTCACATGCCTCGATGCGCGAACCTAGCACTGTCTACCCTCCGACACCGCGACCTAGCTCACAAGTCTCAGTGGAATTATTGTGCACCCTGATGTCTGTATTGTGGTGGTGTTCGTTCGCGCATCTTTAGATGAGTTTAAGCACTTCATGGATTAGGCGATTGGTTCCTTGCCTGAGAATTTCGTACACACCCAGCCGCTCCTGCTGTGTGCAAAACAGCTCAATCATCCGTTCCACTTCGTTCCGGTTGTATGAGCTGTACTTCCTGATCCAGGCCACTGTCCACATAGTATTGGTCATAGAAGCCAGTTGGCGACAGCGCCTCTCTTTCTCTCATTTTGTCTTTCATTTCCATTCGCCTCCATCCGCCGCCTGCGCTGCAACCACAATAGGCCATGGAGCCGATATCACAGAACCCCTCCCATACAGTCGTCACCACGGCCACGCGTCCCAGGACCTGCCGGAACCTGCGATGCTCTGACAGCGCCTTCCCATTCGCGAACATGGCCAGTGGCGAGGTCGATGTGACCCATGCCCGACCTCGACGCTCGGCCGGAAAGTAGCGAACCAGGCACCGGGAAAGGAGATCGCCAAGTGCCAGCCACGCATTTCGCTTCCCAGGCGAGACCGCCCAGCCACTTATAGCGCTATTCGGCTGTAAACAAGGCCCTGTTCTTCATCGCGCATGACCCAGCGACCAGCATCACCCTCCGGGCACAGATAGAACATCCCGGAGTAGCTTGATTCTCATGACCACGCGCTGCGAGCAAACTGTGGAAATCTCCGCATGACTCGCGCGCCGGACAACTCCGGCCTGCTCACCAGCCTACATTCTTCGGGCAAAGCAAGAGCCCCGCTGGTCAGGCGGAAAACCAGCCACGATTCATTTGTGTCAATGTCGTGCGACTCGCGTATATTGACTGCATCCTCTGGCAACCATGAAGGCAACCATTTGGATTCACCGATTGCTTGCCTTGAGACGGCTTGATTGCGGTCTGCATACTCGGTGCTGGCAACTTCCATGCAACCAGAAAGTGCGATTGACAGCGTCACGATTGGGAGCAGCTTGGGAGCGTACATCTGAGGCATCCGAGTCATCAGTAAGGGAAGTTTCCACCGGGTCGATAGCTCCCGCACATCTGCGAGCAACTCCGCGTACGGTTCATTTGTCCAGATGATCGTCCGAGGCGGTTTGCCAGCTGATCCGCAGCGGAGTCAGCGCTGGAGTCGCCCTTGATGTTTTGATCGAACCACTATAGTTGTAGAACAACCCGCTCGCATCCGTGGCCTGCTGGCCCGGAAAGCGCAACGCCAGTTCGAACGCCACACCATCGCCATCCGGATCGGCACTCGGAATCTGGTTGCCGAATACCTCGCTCTTGTTGCTCCACTCCCAGATCGAGACATTCCGTACCCGATCGAACACCACGCGCGGCGTACCTAGGTGATCCGACTGGACGTAGGCCAGCTCCGGCACACCAGTGCTTGGCACATTAATCAGTGCCACCGGGTAGTTGTCCAGCCAGATGGCCTGCTGCTGGGCCTCGCCCGTGGCGGAATAACTGCCCAGCCACTGTCCGGCCTCATCGTACAGCGTGATCTGAGCTGCGCCACCGGCTGGAGTACGCAGCACGCGCTCGCCGCGATGGTTGTAACCGTAGCTTTCCAGCACGGCATCACCCTGCCTCACCGCGTTCATGCGGTTCGCATCGTTGTAGATGAACGTCTTGCTGCCGATGCTGGTGGTGTTGCCCACCGCGTCCTGGGTGCGCGCTTCGCCATCCACGGCGGTCAGCCGGTGGCTGGTTGCGGGATAGGTGTAGCTGGCGGTGCCTGCCGAGGTGGTCAGCGCGGTCCGATTGCCCGTGGCGTCGTAGGCATAGGTTTCGATCGGCGCGCCGGTCGCGCCGTCCTGAGTCTGGGTCAGGCGACCCAGCGTGTCGTAGGCGTACTTGGCCAGCACCGTCGAGCCCGTGCCGTTCTTCAGCTCGGTGACCGAGCCGACCGGATCATAGCCGTAGCCCAGCGATAGGCCGCCTGCCGCCGGGTCGTGCACCGCCTGCGGGCGATGGTCGAGGTCCAGCGGGCGCTGCAACTGGCGGCCGTTGCCATAAGTCCAACCGGTCGCCGGTCCGAAGGCCGCATAGGTCACGTTGTTCACCACGATCTGGCGGGCTTGGCCGGGCCGGGTCAGGCCGATCTGGCTGATGCGGCCCTGGATATCGCGCACGTTCCAGGCAACGGCTTCCCCCGTTGTTCCCCGCTACTGCCCGCGCAGGCGCACCGCGAAGTACCGCGCCGGGGAAAGGCCAAGCGCTTTCTTGAACATCGTGATGAAGGCCGTCACCGACTCATAGCCCAGCGTCTCGGAAACGCGTTGTACCGGTGCACCGGCGGCGAGTTCCCGAATGGCGATGAGCAGGTGCAGCTGCTGCCGCCAGCGCCCGAAGGACAAGCCCGTTTCCCGTTCGATGAGCCGGGTCAATGTGCGCTCGCCCAGGGCCAGGCGCACCGCCCACTGGCTGATGGTGCTGCGATCTGCCGGATCCGCCGACAGCGCCGCCGCCAACGCCCGCACCTTCGGGTGATGGCTGACCGGCAGCGACAGATGCTCGGCCGGCATCTGCACCAGTTCGTCCAGCAGCACCCGCGCCAACCGGTCGGTGTGGCTGCCATGCGGGTAGTCCAGCGGCGCGTCGGCCAGGTGCAGGATCATCTCGCGCAGCATCGAGGAGATCGCCAGCGTGACGCACTGCGCCGGCAGGTCGACGATGCCGGGTTCGACGAACAGATAGCACAGGCGCGCGTTGGCGGTGGCGCGGTTGCTGTGGGGCATGCCGCCCGGAATCCAGACGCCACACTGGGGCGGCACGATCCACAACGCGTTGGCCACTTCGCAGGTCACCGCCCCATGCAGCGCAAGAATCAGTTGGCCCTTGCGGTGCTCATGCACGGGAATTTCCGCGTCGTGCTCGGCCACCTGCAGGCGGCTGGCGACCGCCGGGCGATCGGTCTCGTCCGGGTCGAGGTCAAAGCCGGGGAGCGAAATGCGAGCCATTCTCACATTGACCGGTTTCAGCGATTGGTTGTCATTCTAGCGAAATTCGCTGGTGCGGCCGATCACTAGCATGAGCCGCATGCACTCCCCCACTCCTGCCCGTCCCCACGTGTTCCAGGCATTCGCCCGGTTGAAAAGCCCTGCCCTCAGGACCGACCAGGAAGCAGTGCTGTTCTCGCTCAAATGCCTGCTCGCCGCGTCGCTGGGGCTGTATGTCTCTCTGCGGATCGGCCTGAATCGCCCGTTCTGGGTGATCGGCACGGTCTATCTGGTGTCGCAGCCCCTTTCCGGGGCAACACTGAGCCGCGGCCTGTTTCGCCTGCTCGGTACCGTGGGCGGGGCCGTCGCCACCTTCGCGCTGGTGCCACGCTTCGCCAATGCACCCCTGGTGCTGAGCGCCGCGCTCGCCACCTGGATGTCGCTTTGCCTGTATCTGGCAATGCTCGACCGCACGCCACGTGCCTATGCGTTCCTGCTGGCCGGCTATACCACCAGCCTGATCGGGTTTCCTGCGGTGATGGTGCCGGCAGACGTGTTCACCATTGCCATCACGCGGGTGCAGGAAATCGCCATCGGCATCCTGGCCGCAACGCTGGTCCATGGGCTGGTGCTGCCGCGCCGGGTTTCGTCGCGCGTGCACGCACGGGTTGCTGCCGTGCTGGATGACGCGGAACGATGGACACGGGACATGCGCGCCGGCGCATCGGACACGGTGCTGGCGACGGACCGCTCGAAAGTGGCCGCCGACCTGCTCGAGTTGCATGTACTGTCGATCCACCTGCCCTACGACAGCGCCCACGGCGTGGCGCAGGTGCAGATCCTGCGCGCCCTGCACGACCGGATGCTGGACGTGCTGATGCTGTCCAGCGCGGTGGAAGATTCCATCGACCGGCTGCGCTCACCCCAGGCCCGCGCGATGGATTCGCCTGGCTGGCGCGAGCTGATGCAGACCGGCCTTGCCGTGCAACAGGCCGAGCTCGACCTGGCCCACGCCGACTGCCGCGTGCTGCAGGCACAACTGCACATTGCCCGCCCCGACTGGCGTCGGCATGTACCTGCCCGCCTTGCGCGACATGTGCAGGGTGCGGTACTTCACCGGGATCATCGGCTTGCCCTGCGCAGCGCGCTGGGCGCGTTCGTCGGCATCCTGCTGAGCTGCGTTCTGTGGATCGCTACCGGCTGGTCGGACGGCGCCACGGCGGTGTCCATCATCGGCACGGCGTGCGTGCTGTTCGGCACGATCGAAGCGCCAGCGCCGCATGTCATGCGCTACCTGGTCGGCTCCGCCATCGGTGTCGCCGTCGGTCTTGTGTACGCCCTGGTGATCATTCCTTCGCTGTCGGGTATCGCCGGCCTGGTCGCCGCGCTGGCGCCTGCGCTGCTGCTGTGCGGATCGTTCCTGGCCCGGCCTCCCTTCATCATGGCTGCGCTGGGCGTGGTGCTGACGTTTCCGCTCATCGCGGGACTGGGCGCGACCAATACGGTCAACATCGTCGGCGCACTCAACAACAGCGTTGCGTTGTTCGTCGGTACGACGGTGGCACTGTGCAGCATGCAGCTGTTCCAGACCGCCGATGCGGGCCGCAACCGCGCTCGGCTGGAGCGTTCGATCCGCCGGGACATCGCACGACACGCCGCCGGACAAGGTGATGTGACACGCGCCTGGCTCAGCCGCATGCTGGATCGAATCGGGCTGCTCGCTCCCAGGCTGCAGGGCCGTTCCAGCGCAGGCCACGACCTGCGGGCATTGTTTGCGGATGTTCGTGCGGCACGTGCATCCAGCCAACTCCGCGCACTGGAAAGGTGCTTGGACAATCCGCAGGTCCGGGCGCTTCATGCACTGCTGATCGAACGCATCGCCGAGCATTTCAGGGTTCGTGCCCACCCGCCGCGCCGTATCGACACCCATCTTCTGGAAGTGCTGGACCGAATGCGCGAAGCAGTGGTTACCAGCAGTGGGGCTGATCGGGAGCATCTGTCGCACCTGCTCTGCGGGTTGCGCCGCGACCTTCTCGTACCTTTGTTCACCCACCGGCGCTGACCTCATGCTTCCTGATCTTTCGATTGACGGCGTGCTGATTCCCGGCCTGCTTGCAGTGGCCGTCGCCGCGCTGGCGCTGTCGGTACTGACCTCACGTTTCCTCGCCAGCCTCGGTCTGTACCGGTTGTTCGCCGCGTGGCCACTGGTGGGCCTGTCCCTGTTCGTGATCCTGGCGGAGCTGATGATCCGGCTCGCGCCCCTGTTCGAGAAATGAAATGAAACACCTGCTTGCCGTCATCGGGCGCTGGAGCGCTACGCTGGTTGTATTCGCGATTGCTGTCGTTGCCGCACTGTCCATCTGGAAGCGTTACGAAACACGCCCGTGGACGCGCGATGGGCGGGTGCGCGCCGACGTGGTGCGCGTTGCGTCGGACATGGGGGGATTGGTCACCCAGGTGCTGGTGCACGACAACCAGCGGGTGAGCGCCGGACAGCTGCTGCTGGTGCTGGACCAGCCGCGCTTCGCTGCCGCACTTGAGAAGGCCGACGCAGCGGCCAGCAGCGCACGCGCCACGCTGGCACTGGCCCGCCGCGAATCGACGCGGGACAACGTACTGGGCAACCTGGTCGCTTCGGAAACCCGCGAACGCAATGCCGCCAAGGTCGATACCGAGCTGGCCGCCCTGGCGCAGGCGCGGGCCGAACAGCGCGTTGCCCGGCTCAATGTGCAACGCACCGAGGTGCGTGCGACCACCGATGGCATCGTCACCAACCTGGACCTGCATGCGGGCGATTACCTGCAACCGGGCGCGCAGGCGCTGGCGCTGATCGACACCGGCAGCCTGCGTATCGAGGGCTACTTCGAGGAAACCAAACTGGGCTGCATCACCGAGGGCGATGCCGCGGTGGCGCGGCTGATGGGCGACAGCCGCGATGTCCGCGGACACGTGGAGACCATCGCCGCCGGCATCGCCGACGATCAGCGCTCAAGCACGCACAACCTGCTGCCTGCCGTGGCACCGACCTATACCTGGGTCAGGCTGGCCCAGCGCATCCCGGTACGCATCCGTATCGACGATGCGCCGGCGGATACCCGCCTGATCGTGGGTCGCACCGCGAGTGTCACCATCACGCCCTCGGTACAGGGAGCCTGCAAGTGAGCGTGCGAACAGTGCGTGGTGGGCTGCTTGCCCTGCTGCTGCCGATGACGGCCTGCGTCTCCGGCCCCGACTATCACCTGCCTGCGAATGCCGTCGCTGCCTCCACACGCGCGGCGCAGCCGTTCGTCTCGGGCAAGGAGGCATCGTTCAGCCACGACGCGCCACCCGATCGGTGGTGGCAACTGTATGGCGACCCCCAGCTTGACGGCTACGTGCGCGAAGCACTGGCGGCCAACACCGACCTGCGCGCCGCCGATGCCAACCTTCGGCGCGCCAGCGCTACCGTGCTGGAGTACCGCGCGCGCGGTGCCGTGCAGGCCGACGTGGATGCATCGGGCACGCTCACCCATGCCGGTGGTTACACCCAGGCGTCGGCCGCGCCGCAGTCCTATGCGCTGGGCCTTCACCTCTCCTATCCACTGGATCTTGCAGGCGGCATCCGCCGCGGCATCGAAGCCGCCAACGCGGACGCGGAGGCTGTCGCTGCAGCACGCGACCAGGTCCGCGTGGTCGTCGCTGCGGCTGTCACCCGTGCCTATCTCCAGATCTGCACAAGCAATCACACGCTCGCTGCAACCCGGCAGGTGCTGGCGATACAGCGCGCCACGCTGGAGGCAACCCGTCGCCTGGCTGCAGGCGGGCGTGGAACGGACTTCGATGTCAGCCGTGCCGGAGCCGCGGTCAACCGCAGCGCGGCGGCGGTACCGCACCTGCTGGCAGAACGCCAGGCCGCACTGTTCGAACTGGCCGCACTGATGGGCAAAGTCCCGGCAGACTATCCCAAGGAAGCAGGAGGGTGCCCACAGCCCCCTGAGCTGCAGCAGGCATTGCCGGTCGGTGACGGCTGGCAGCTGCTCCAGCGGCGCCCTGACGTACGCGCAGCCGAACGCAGCCTGGCCGCCGCGACTGCAATGATCGGTGTCGAGACGGCGGGTCTCTATCCGCAGATCACCTTGGGCGCCTCTTCGGGCGTGGCTGGCACACCGGCGCATCTGCTTTCCGCCGACAGTTTCGGGGCGAGCGTCGGGCCGCTGCTGTCATGGCACTGGCCCAACCGCCGCGTGGCCAAGGCCCGCATCGCAGCGGCCGGTGCCAATGCAGATGCGGCTCTTGCTTCCTTTGACGGCGCGGTGCTGCAGGCACTTCGCCAGACCGAGACTGCGCTTTCTGCCTGCACGCAGGCGCTTGAACGCGAGCGCAGCCTGGCACAGGCGCATGGGGACGCAGCGCGGGCCGCGGGACAGGCGCAGCAGCTCTACCGTTTCGGCAGGATCGATTTTCTCGATGTGCTTTCGGCCCAGGCCGCGCTGGCAGATGCGGAGTCCGCATTGGCCGCATCGCGCGCGGACCGGGTCGATCGCCAGATGGATCTGTTCCTGTCACTGGGCGGCGGCTGGGGCGCATTGGGTCCGGCCCCGGACGGGGCCCGTTGATCCGTTCCGGGGCGGCGACTGCACGTCACGCTGTGTGTTCAGGAAAGTGCCGCGCACACCCGTATTCATTCACGCTGTCTGCCCTATATTCCCGCCACAGCGCCGCATGCTGCGGCCATGACGGAGGCACATCCATGAAGACCACAAGTTTGCTTGCCATCGCTTTGACCACCGCCACCGCGTTGGCTGCGGCCCCCGCCTTCGCCGATCCGCCGCACCACGCCCGCGGCAACGGCCCGCCGCCGCATGCAGGTGGCCCGCACAACCGCGATGCGCCGCCGCCGGGCTGGCAGAAGAAGGCCTGGCGTCGTGGCGACCGCCTGCCTTGGGCCGAAGTGGACCGCCGCTACTGGGTGGACGACTACGCGCGCTATGACCTGCGCGAGCCGGGCCGCGACCGGCGCTGGGTCCGGCAGTCCGATAACGAGTACCTGTTGGTGGAGATCGCCACCGGGCTGATCATCGACGCGCTGCATCGCTGACACCTCGTGCGGTGTCCCTCCGCGCGGCAGAACGCCGCGCGGAGGGACTTCACGATCTGGGCTGTGACGATCGGCGGCGCTTATGCCCCCGACGCTGTACCTGCCTTCGCGGCCGCCCGGAATGCATGCCCTCCCGCAGTGCGATATACGCGCACATCAGCGCTGTGGCAAACAGTCCCATCGCCACCAGCAGTTCGAATCCCCGATCACCGAAGAGCAGGCGGAGGGAGACCTCCAGTGAGCACAGCCTGCCACAGCGCAGGCCCTGCTCGTTGAAGCCATGGATGAGCACCAGCACGCCCATCAGCCCGCACAACGCCATCAGGGCCAGGCTTGCGATGAAGATGAAAGGTCGATGGATGCGCATGCGTTCGTCGCGGTCTTCTAGGGTGACGTCAAGCGCGACGTTGTGAGCACGCGATCGGAAGCATCCAGCTCCACCGACCAGGCTTCGGTATCCAGGCCCAGCCGGTTCTCATACCACCATCGCTGCGCACAGCGACCACTGCATCCACGGCTGGCATAGCGGGTAAAGGGAGCACCGGCGTGCTCCACCACGTCAGGTTGCCCCATTGACAGATCCCCTCCTGCGCCGCGCGCCCGCGCATCATCCGCGCAGACCTTCCTCAACGTCAAACCGGCCTGTTGCGGCGCCCGTCATCCGTGCTAGCGTGCGCCGACCGATGATTCAGGATGAACACAGGGACGCCCGTCGATGGCAGGCAAGAGCCGGAAGGACAGGATCGCGCAGGAGATCGGCCTGTTCATGCAGCAGTACGCGCGCAAGGCGCAGCGCCATGCAGAACACTGCGACCGGCCGTACGACCGGGGCTGGAAGCGCGGCTCAAGCGCTTGCCGCCCTAAGAAGTGGGTAGGCTGCTTTCCGCGGAGCATGACGAGGATGACCAGCCCCGTTGCATGGGCCAGGCGCGCCATTGTCGTGACGTTCTGTATCGCGCTATGCGCCTGCGGTATGGTGCTGGACAGTTCGTTCGACACCCTGCAGGAGGCGCTTGACTCCGACAGGGTGAACAAGGGGTGGATTCCCGGCTGGGTGCCGCAAGCGGCGACCGATCTGCGCGAGTTCCATGACCTCGACTCCAACACCAGCGCGCTGGCCTTCACCAAGCCCCCTGCGATACCACTGCAGCTGCCTGCGGATTGCCAGGCGACCACATTCAACAACAGTGATCCTGTTGCATTCAATCGATACTGGTGGCCTGGCAACGCGACGCTCAGTGCGTCGTACCGTGTCTTTCGCTGCGCGCCCGAATCCGGAAAATCCGTCTTCGTCGCCGTCAACACGGCCGAAGACCACGTGCTTTTCTGGCGAACCTACGCGCGCTGATGCGCGAGCGCCACCTCACTCCTCCCCAGGACCCCCATGATGCCCAACGCACGTGCACGCTCCGCCGCCCTCGCCCTTCTGCTCCCGGCGTGGCTGCCAGTCTTAGCCGCGCAGAACGCCCCTGCCGACGTCAAGGCCATCGAACAGGTGGTCGAATCGTTCCGCACCTCGCTGATCAACAAGGACAAGCCGACCTACATGAGCCTGTTCTTCTCTGACAAGCCGGAAGATATCGGCTGGCAGTTCGTTTCCGAGGACGCGCGCCTGCAGGACATCCGCAAGGCCAAGCCCGATGCGATCAAGGCACGGCAGATTCCCGCCAACAACTTCATCGCACTGATCGACGGGGCGGTGGCCTCGCCGAAGCTGAAAGAAGAGACATTCTCCAACACGAAGATCGAGACGGATGGCGATGTGGCCTCGGTGTCGTTCGACTACAGCTTTTACGACGATGGGGTGAAGACCAACTGGGGCAAGGAAATGTGGCAGCTGATCCGGACCGAGCAGGGCTGGAAGATCTTTTCGGTGATCTATTCGATCCGCGATTCACGCAGCCCGGCCGAATGAAGCTGGATGGCGCCGAGCGCCGATTGCGATCCATTCAGCCAGGGCATTGGCATCCGGCAAGGGATCGGGCAGAGTTCGGCCACGCGCAAGGACGCTCGCAATGACCCGCCTGCTGATCATCGAAGACAACCCCGAACTGGTTGCCAACCTGTACGCCTTCTTTGAGCCACTCGGCTATGTGCTGGACGACGCCCGTGACGGCGCCAGTGGCCTGCGTCGGGCCACGCAGAACGACTACGATGCCATCCTGCTGGACCTGATGCTGCCACGCCTGGACGGGATGGCGCTGTGCCGGAAGCTGCGCCAGGAGTTCCAGAATCCGGTGCCGATCCTGATGCTGACGGCGCGCGATCCGGTCGAAGACCGCGTGCAGGGCCTGGCGCTGGGCGCGGATGACTATCTGGTCAAGCCCTTCTCGCTGAAGGAGCTGGATGCGCGGATCAAGGCCCTGGTGCGACGCGCCCAGGGCCGCCAGGTCGACAGCGTACTGGCGTGGAAGGACCTGCAGGTCGATACGCGGTCGCCGCAGGCCTGGCGGCAGGGACGCTGCATTGCGCTGACGCCCACCTCGCACAAGCTCCTGTTGTGCCTGGTACGCGCGGCACCCGCCGTGGTCCGCAAGCAGGAGATGGAATACCTGGTCTGGGGCGACGAGCCACCGGACGGCGGCGCGCTGCGTACCCACATCCATGAGCTGCGCCTGCAGGTGGACCGCAGTTTCGACACCACGCTGATCGCCACAGTGCACAGCGTCGGCTGGCGCATGCCGGCGTGACCCCCGCCGCTCTCTACCGGCGCCTGACCCTGCGCACCCGCATCACGATTTCGTTCGTGCTGCTGATGGCCGGCGCCATGGGCTTCATCGTTCTGGCCGAACAGGTGGACTACGACCAGGTACGGGCCGCCGTCGTTGGACGCACCCAGGACAGCCAAGTAAGCCGCCTGCAGGACGAACTGGCTCGTGGCCAACGCCCCGCCCTGCCCTCCGGCAGCGCACTGTACGATGCCCGGAACGTACCTGTGGTGCTGCGCCAGTATGGCCTGGGCTACCACGGCGAAGCAGCACCCAACGAGTGGCACCTGCGCGTGTTCGACAGTGGCGGACAGCGCTACTACCTGCTGCAGGACGCGGCGCCTTATGGCTATCTGGAGTACCTGATCAACGCCTTTGCAGCGCTGGTCATTTCGATCTGCGTGCTCGGCGCCTTCCTGATCGGTCGCAAGGTGGCGTCGCACGTCATCGCGCCCATCACGCAGTTGGCCGATGCCGTGCAGAGCGGGCGGAAGCCCTTTCCCTGCCAGGACGCACGCGACGAGATCGGTGTTCTGGCCCGCGCCTTTGCCCGGCACAGTGATGAACTGGAGCGTTTCCTTCACCGCGAGCAATGCTTCAGCGGCGATGCCAGCCATGAGCTGCGTACGCCGCTGGCCATCATCGGCGGCGCTGCGGAAACCCTTGCCTGCCAGCTTCCTCCTGACAGCCATCTGGTTCCCAGCGCGGAGCGCATCCTGCGTACTACCCAGGAGATGCAGCGCCAGTTGTCCTGCCTGCTGTTGCTCTCACGTTCCCCCGGCTCAGTCCCGCGCAGCGAGGTGGCTTTGCGTCCGTTGATCGAGTCCTGCGTGGAGCGCTGCCAGCCCTGGCTGGCCGGCAAGCCGGTCGGCATCACCGTTGATCCCGGTCGCGAGGTAACGATGCACACCAATCCGGACCTGGTACACAGCGTGATCTGGAACCTGACGCGCAACGCCTGCCAATACACCGAACAGGGCAAGGTCCGGATCACCCTGGACACCACCGCACTGATCATCGCAGACACCGGCCCCGGCCTGCCCTCCAGCATCGACCCGCAGCAGTTCCAACGATTCGTGCCCGGGGCACCGCACAGCGGCGAAGGATTGGGACTGTCCATCGTGCAGCGCATCGTCGAACACCTTGGCTGGACAATGACGGTACAGTCCTCGGAGCGCGGCTGCCGGTTCGCCCTGCACTGGCCTGCGGCCCGCATCTGACGTATTCCTGACAGCGGCGTGCACATGCTCGGGGTTGTCCCAACCTCGAGAACGGCATGCAGCACCCCAAGCACAGCGGCAAGTATCCGCACGGCAAGACCGGCCTGAGCCGCATCTTGCACACCCTGGTCCATTCGCGCGATGGCTTCATCGCGACCTTCCGCGGCGAGGCCGCCTTTCGCCAGCTGCTGCTGCTGCACGCGCTGTTGATCACTGCGGCGTTCGTGCTGGACATCAGTACAACCGAGCGCGCGTTGGTGCTGGCGGTCTGCTTCATCAGCCTGCTGGTGGAACTGCTCAACTCGGCAATCGAGGCCGTGGTTGATCGCATCTCGCTGGAGCAGCACCCGCTGTCGAAGAACGCCAAGGACATGGGCAGCGCCGCACAGACCACCGCGTTGTTGATGGTCGGCGCGGTGTGGGGCGTGATCCTGCTGGGCTAGGCCGGCAATCCTGACAACTTCCTGATAAGGCCGTTTCGATACTGCGCGCACTCCTGTTCCGCGGACCCTGCTCGTGCGTCAATGCCTCCGTTTTCCACGGCCCCATCCGATCATCCTGGTCTGGGCCGCAGCGTTTTTCTTCACCACGATTGGAAACATCGCCCTCTGGAAGTCGCTGTGGGAACTGACCGATCTCAACGGTGTGCGCAGCATCCTGTTCCTGGCCAGCCTGCCGCTGGTGTTGTTCTGCCTGTTCAATCTGCTGCTGACGCCATTGCTGGCACTACCCTTCGTGCGCAAGCCGGTGCTGGCCGTACTCATCGTCACCAGCGCCGCCTGCAGCTATTTCATGCTGCACTACAACGTGCTGATCGATCGCAGCATGGTGCAGAACGTGTTCGAGACCAATCAGGCCGAACTGAACGCCTATCTCTCGCTGCCGCTGCTGTTGACCCTGCTGGCGCTGGGCGCGATGCCCGCTGCAGCGCTTGCCCTGGTGCGCACCGCCAGCGGAGCGGGTTCGATACGGTCGCTGCTGGTGTGGCCGGCCAACGTTCTGGCGTCACTGGTGATGCTGCTGGTGATCGGCTTTGCGTTCTACAAGGACTACTCCTCACTGCTGCGCAATAACCGCTACATCCGCGACCAGGTACTGCCGTTGAACGTGATGCGCCATACCCACGGTTACCTGAAAAGCCTCCATAGCACCCGCCAGCAACCGCTGCGCCCGATCGGCATGGACGCGCGGCGCATACCCGGCCCGCGCCCGAAGCTGGTGGTCATGGTCGTCGGCGAGACCGCGCGGTCACAGAACTTCCAGCTCAACGGCTACCCACGCGCAACCAATCCCCGGCTCTCACGCACGGAAGGCGTCATCAGCTTCAGTGATGTCTCCTCGTGCGGAACGGCAACGGCCATCTCGGTGCCGTGCATGTTCTCGCAGATGACCCGCCAGCAATACGACGACGTTCGCGCGGCGACCGAGGAGAACGTGCTCGACATCCTGCAGCGTACCGGCGTCAGCGTGCTCTGGCGCAACAACAACAATGGCGGCTGCAAGGGCGTGTGCGAGCGCGTGCCGACCGAGGACATGCCTGCGCTGAAGGTGGCGGGCCAGTGCGTCAACACCGACGGCACCTGCTACGACGACGTGCTGCTGCACCAGCTTGGCACACGCATCGACGCGATCAACGGCGACGGCCTGGTCGTGCTGCATCAGCTGGGCAGCCACGGCCCGACCTACTTCGAGCGCTATCCGGCTGCCTCGCGGGCCTTCAGCCCGACCTGCGACAGCAACCAGATCCAGCATTGCAGCAACGAGGCGCTGGTCAACACCTATGACAACACCCTGGTGCATACCGACCGGGTGCTGGCGTTGACCATCGACCTGCTGCAAGGCTATTCGGACCGGCGCGACGTTGCGCTGATCTATGTGTCCGACCACGGCGAGTCGCTCGGCGAACGCGGCATGTACCTGCATGGCACGCCCTACTTCATCGCCCCGCGCGAACAGACCCAGGTGCCGATGGTGATGTGGTTCTCATCGGACTTCGGCCGCAACGCGGGCCTGGACATGGCCTGCCTGCGTGGGAATGCGCTGCACCGGGCGCACAGCCACGACAACATCTTCCACTCGCTGCTGGGCCTGTTCGGGGTCAGCAGCACGGTGTACCAGCGTAATCTGGATGTGTTTGCCGGATGCCGCCCGTCGGGTTCGCCGGCTGTGGCCGCCACGCCGGCGAAGAAGCGGCACCGGCTGATGCCGGTCACCGCCCGCAACGTGGCGCGCTACTGCGCCGCCAGGGCGAAATCCAGGCCCGCACACACCGCCGCCACCTGGGCGTCGTTGCATTCCTGCGGGTTGGTGCGCGGGCTGTCCGGGTAGACCTCGGTGGTGGTGGCAAAGCGTGCGTCGGTGAAGCCGGCGCAGGCGCCGATCGAACGCGACTCGCCCCAGACCACGCCCGGCGACTGCAGCGGCAGGCCGACCAGGTTGCCGTCGGCATCGGCCGGGGCGATGTGGGTGATGGGCGCCACTGCGGCAATCAGGGCCTTCTGGAACTCGGCCTGCGGATCTTCGCTGTTGCCGATCACATAGAAGCCATCGGGAATCGTGTCGCGCTCGAACGGCTTGCCGTCGCGCGCGCAGCGCGCCGGATCGAACTCGTTCAGGTCGCTGTCGGTGGTCTCGTGCAGGTCCAGGTGCACCAGCAGGTTCGCCTTGCGCTCGCCCACCCAGGCCATCAGTGCGGCGGCTTCCTTGATCTGGCCGCCGTCACGGAAGCTGCGGTTCGGATCGATCGCATCCGGGTTCCAGCGCTGGATGCGCTCGTAGCCCCACGGGCTGACGCATGGCGCGACGATCAGGTTCAGCCGGCCCAGGTAACGCTCGGCCTGCTGTTCCAGGAACTGCAGGGCGCCGTGCACGCCGCTGGTTTCGTAGCCATGCACGCCGCCGGTGATCAGCGCGGTCGGCAGCGCCGGGTTCCAGTCGTGGTTGACCACGGCGAACAGCGGGTAATGGTCCGGTGCATAGTCCAGCTGGCCGTACTGGATCACGTCGAAAACGCTGTCGTCCAGGCGCTCAAGGGCGGCCACCACGTCATCGTGGTAGCTGCGCTGGCGCTGCTGGCGGGCCCGCCACTGTGCGCGTTCCGCGTCGCCCCAGGGCTGTCCGGGGGTGCCGATCGGGTAGAACTGCGCAACAGTCATGGGGGTACTCCAGGGGTCGAACGGGTGGATGCAGCCGGACATTCTAAGCCTTGTCGCGCCTGCGGGTACCGCCACCCAGGCCCCGCCTTCATCCAGCCGGGGTCATCTGGTTGTAAAATCAACGGTTTTTGGCCCCTCACCCCTTGATGGCGAACGCAGCGCAGCCGGTCCTGGGTGGACCGGAGTTCCTCCGCCTGCTCGCCCGTCTCAGCGACGGCGCGATGCCGGCCAGCAGTCCCGCCCTGACCGATCGCCTCGGCCAGTGGGTGGACTGGAGCCGTGCCGTGGCCCTGTCCGGCGCGTTGGGCGGACGCCTGCCCGAGCCCGGCGAAGCTGCCGAGGGGGCCGAGGATGTACTGGCCGACTGCGCCCAGGCCCATGCCAGCCTGCTGGCCTCGATCCGCGAGGACGCCGAGGCCGAGCGCCTGCTGGACCTCGCCGAGGCCGCTGCCGCACCCAACTTCGCTTCGCTGCGCCAGCGCTACCGGGTGCTGCAGCAGGCCATCCAGACCGCCACCGGGCGCCTGCGCGGCCGACTGCGCGACCAGCTGGTGCAGGCGTCGCCCGACCTGGCTCGGCTGGCCGAAGTAGATGCGGTGATGGAACAGACCCTCACCCCGCGCGAGCACAGCCTGCTGGCAATCGCGCCGACGGTGCTCGGCGCCCGCTTTGAACGCGTGCACGGCCAGCCCGGCTGGCGCGCGGCCTTCCGCCACGACATGCGCACGCTGCTGCTGGCTGAGCTGCAGCTGCGCTTCCACCCGATCCAAGGGCTGCAAGACGCCCTGCGCTCCCACTGACCGGAACACCATGTCCAGAACTGCTTTCCATGTCATTGTTTTCCTTGTCGGCCTGTTGGCCGTGTGCTGGATCGGCATTGGCTATGTGTCGGTGCATCCGCTGGGTGCAGCGGTGGCGGCGATCATCGCGGCCTGCTACATCGCCGGCGGCGTCGAGCTGTACCGCTACCGCCAGGCCAGCAACGGCCTGCGCGCCGCACTGAACGACCTGTCCAGCGCGAAGGAAAGCCTTGCCCCCTGGCTGGAGCGCGTGCCGGTGGGCCTGCGCAACGCCGTGCGCCTGCGCGTGGAAGGCGAGCGCACTGCCCTGCCCGCGCCGGTGCTGACCCCGTACCTGGTCGGCCTGCTGGTGTTGCTGGGCATGCTCGGCACCCTGCTGGGCATGATGGATACCCTGCGCGGCACCGGCCTGGCCCTGCAGAGCGCCACCGACATGGCTGCCATCCGCGGCTCGCTGGCCTCGCCGGTGCAGGGCCTTGCGGTGGCCTTCGGTACCTCGATCGCCGGTGTGGCCAGCTCGGCCATGCTCGGCCTGCTGGCGGCGCTGCTGCGCCGCGATCGCCTGCAGGCCGTGCAGCAGCTGGACCGCGCCATTGCCGGCGACCTGCACCCGCATTCGCAGGCCTGGCAGCGCGCCGAATCGCTGCGCCTGCTGCAGGCACAGTCCGCCGCGCTGCCGGCGCTGGTCGACCGCCTGCAGGCGATGACGCAGACCTTTGAAAGGCACAGCACGGCTGCAAACGAGCGCCTGCTGTCCGGCCAGGCCGAGTTCCTGACCCAGAGCCAGGCCCTGCAGGAACGGCTGGCCCTGTCGCTGCAGCAGTCGCTGCGCGAAGGGGCCGAAGCCAGCGCCGCAGCCATCGGTGGCGCGCTGCGGCCGATGGCGGAAACCACGCTGGCGGGCCTGGCCCAGCACGGCGAGGCGCTGCATGCCCGTGTCGAGCGGGCCGTGCAACAGCAGTTGGCGGGGCTGAGCGACGGTTTCGAACGCAGCCGGGTCGCCACCGAAGCCAGCTGGGCCAAGGTGGTGAGTGAACAGACCCAGGCGCAGCAGGCGCTGGTGAGCGAACTGCGCCAGCACCTGCAGGCCTTCAGCGATGGTCAGGGCACGCACGCCGAAGCACTGGTCACGCGTATCGGCGAGCGCCTGCAGGCCGATGCACAGAGCAATGCAGACGCCTTGCGTGCCGCCGCCGAGCAGCAGCAGGCCCTCAACAGCGCGCTGGTCGAGCGCCAGCAGCAGGCGTTGATCGCCGCCAGCGAACATCTGGATGCGCGTGCGCAGGCGCTGCTGCAGGCACTGGAGCAGCAGCACAGCGCCAGCCAGTCACTGCTGCAGGATCATGAAGCGCAGCGCTCGCAGCAGTGGCAGGCCGCGCAGACCGCCGCCGCGACCGCGCATGCCGAGCTGCAGGCCAGCCTGGACAGCCGCGAGCAGCAGCGCCAGGCGCGCTGGGACGCGGTCAGCGCCGAGTTGCAGCAGGCCCACGCCGCGCTGCAGGCGCAGCTGCAGGCCGGCGACGAACAGCGCCTGCAGCGCTGGAGCGATGCCTTGCAGCACCTTTCCAGCGACCTGGCCGAGCGCCTGCAGGCCAACGGCGAACGCCTGGCCGCGCAGCAGCAGCAGGTCTGCGACACGCTGGCGGCCACCGCACAGCAGATCGGCGAGAACGGTCGCGCGCAGGCCAGCGCCACGCTGGCTGAAGTTTCCGCCCTGCTGCAGACCGCGGCGGCGGCACCGAAAGCTGCTGCCGACGTCATCAACGAGCTGCGCAGCACGCTGTCCGAGAGTCTGGTGCGCGACAACGCGATGCTGGAAGAGCGCGGCCGCCTGCTGGCCACCGTGCAGACCCTGCTCGATGCGATCAACCATGCCTCGCACGAACAGCGCACCGCCGTGGACGCGCTGGTCGGTGGCTCGGCCGAGCTGCTGGAGCGCGTTGGCAATCGCTTTACCGACCATATCGCCGCAGAGACCGGCAAGCTGGATGGCATTGCCGCAGCGCTCAACGGCAGCGCAGGTGAAGTCAGCCAGCTGGCCGCCTCCTTCGGCGAGGCCGTCGCGCAGTTCGGCAACGCCTCCACCGAGTTGTCCGGCCGCCTGGAACAGATCGGTGGCGCGCTGGATGCCTCGCTGGCCCGCAGCGATGAGCAGCTGGCTTACTACGTGGCGCAGGCGCGCGAGGTGGTCGACCTCAGCCTGCTGTCGCAGAAGCAGGTGATGGAAGAACTGCAGCAGCTGGCCGCACGCCGCGGCAAGGCCGGCAGCGCATGAGCGACGAGCTGGAGGTTGACGGCGGCTCGCACGCCCCGATCTGGGCCGCCTTCGGCGACCTGATGTCGGTGCTGCTGGGTGCGTTCGTGCTGATACTGGTAGGTGTTGTCGCGGTGCAGCTGGAGCTGTCGCAGCGGTTGGACCAGGAAGTGAAGCAGCGCCAGGCCGAAGCCAAGCGCCTGCAGACGCTCGAACAGGCACTGGCTGGCCCGCTGGCTGCCGGTCGCGTGACGCTGGTCGACGGCCGCATCGGCATCAGCGGCAGCGTGCTGTTCGCGCTCAACTCCGACCAGCTGCAGCCGGAAGGCCAGGAGCTGCTGCGCAGCCTGGCCGCGCCGCTGGCCGCCTACCTGGGCAGCCGCGAGGAGATCCTGATGGTCAGCGGCTTCACCGACGATGCGCCGGTGCGCGAAGGCAACCGCCGCTTCGCCGACAACTGGGAGCTGTCCGCGCAGCGTTCGCTGACCGTGACCCGCACCCTGATTGCCGACGGCGTACCCGCTGATGCCGTGTTCGCCGCCGCGTTCGGCAGCGAGCAGCCGGTCAGTTCCAACGCCAATGAGGAAGGCCGCGCACGCAACCGCCGCGTGGAGATCGCGCCGATTCCCAAGCCCAAGGCGGCGGATGGCAAGTAAGCCGCCCGCCCTGGAAGGCCTGCGCGCATTGGTGCGTGACCTCGATGCGGGGTCGCGCTCGCTGCCGCATTACCCGCAGGTGCCGATGCTGCAGCAGGTGCAGCGCGAGTGGTCGGAGCTGCGCAGCGAACTGCAGGTGCGCCGCTCGCTGCGCGCCGAGGCCCCGGCCGATGGCGGCCCGCTGAACTCGGCGGTGCTGGTGCAACGCATGCTCGACACGATGCAGGCCACCAGCCCCGGCTACCTGCGGCATTTCATCGACTATGTGGACACCTTGTCCTGGCTGCAGGCGCTGCAGGACAGCGCCGCCAGCGGCGGTGAGACCGCAAAGCCGAAACGGACACGCAAGCCGCGCTGACCGTTGAATGGTAGTGCCGGCCGCTGGCCGGCAGCTACGCACCTCCGCGCGGGTCATGTCGTTGCCGGCCAGCGGCCGGCACTACCATCGCGGGTGATCTGCGCGCCGGAACGAAATCTGCGCGGCGCTTCGGTTCTGCTGTGGTAGTGCCGGCCGCTGGCCGGCATCACATCCAGGCCGGCCACGGCCGAAGCGCGCAAGCGGCGCTGAACAGCGAATGGCCGCGCTGAACATTGAATGATGGCGCCGGCCGCTGGCCGGCATCACATCCAGGCTGACCACGGCCGAAGCGCGCACGCGGCGCTGAACAACGAATGGCCGTGCCGAACATTGATTGGTAGTGCCGGCCGCTGGCCGGCAGCTACGCATCTCTGCGCGGGTCATGTGGTTGCCGGCCAGCGGCCGGCACTACCATCGCGGGTGCTCTGTGCGCAGTAACGGACTCTGCGCTGCGCTTCGGTTCCGCTGTGGTAGTGCCGGCCGCTGGCCGGCATCACATCCAGGCCGACCACGCCCAAAGCGCGCGCAAGCGCCGCCGAACAGCGAATGGCCGCGCTGAACACTGAATGGCAGCGCCGGCCGCTGTCCGGCAGCTACGCATCTCCTCGCGGGTTCCTGCGGTTGCCGGCCAGCGGCCGGCACTACCCTTACGGATGCTCTGTGCACCGGAACGGGATCTGCGCTGTGGTAGTGTCGGCCGCTGGCCGGCATCACCCCCAGGCCGACCACGCATACGGATACTCGCCAATCTGCCCAGCAAGACCGGCGCGCACCGGATTCCCCAGGATGTACAGGGCCTGCCGCGCCAGCGACTCTTCGGTCCTTACTGCATGATCGAAGTAGCCGGGCTGCCACACCGTACCTCGACGGCCCGCCAGGCGATTCAGGGCAAGTGCGCTCGACGATTTCATCCGGCGCGCGACGTCTGGAAGGTGAACTGCACGCAGCTCGAACATCCAGTGGACGTGATCCGGCATGACAACCCATGCGTGTGACCATACGAGCCCGCGCTGTTCGATGTAATGGAACTGGTCGATTACACATGCTGCTGCAGCTTCGCTTTCAAAGAGCCGGCGGCGCTGGTGGGTCGTGGTTGTCAGGACATAGGCCTGGCCGATGATCGAGTGACGGCCCAGGCGGAGGCGATGGCTGCTCATGCGCCATGGTGGGTCGATCATTGGGCGTTGGCTGTCAGGCCAAGCCTCGATGGGGGTTGGGAGATGTCTGAAGTTGAATGAGGTTGCCGGCCAGCGGCCGGCACTACCAGACCTCAGCCGCGCAGGGTGGCGCCACCGTCCACGTACAGGTCGCTCATCGCTACGTGACCGGCCTGCTCGGAGAGCAGGAACATCACCGACTGCGCGATGTCTTCCGGCGTAGCGAGTTTGCGCAGTGGAATGCCGGCCTTGTAGGTCTCCAGGTTGCCGGCGATCACCCGTTCGGCGCCGTGCTCGTCCTGCCACATGCCGGTCTGCATCGGGGTCAGCGTCGAGCCCGGGGCGACGATGTTGCAGCGGATGCCCAACGGCGCCAGCTCCAGCCCGAGGCAGCGGGTGAACATCGTGGCGGCGGCCTTGGATGCCGCATAGGCGGCCATGCCATGCCTTGGCACACCGGCCGCATTCGAGCTGACGGTAACCATCGCGCCCTGCCCGCGCGGCGACATCACCCGCGCCAGGGCACGCCCGACATGGAATACCCCGTCGGTGTTCACCGCGAACACCCGGCGCCAGTCGTCATCGCCGGTCTCGGTCACGCCGCCCACATGCAGCACACCGGCTACGCTGGCGGCCAGCATGATCGGCCCGATGCTGGACTCGACCTGATCCACCAGGCCGTCCACGGCGGCGCTGTCGGTCACGTCGAGCGCGAAGGTATGCACACGCACATCTGCCGTAACAGGCGCCTCGCGATCGGTCGCCACCACGGTGCAACCGGCCTTGGCCAGTAACCGTACCAGTGCCTCGCCGATGCCGCCGGCAGCGCCGGTGACCAGCGCCACGCGGCCTTCAAAGCCGGTCAACTGCATGTTGCGATCTCCTGTTGCTCGTCCCATTGGCGCAACCGCGCCGACAACCACGGCGCCAGCTGCGCCACCGCATCGCGTCCGGTCAGCTCTGCGTGCAGGAATGGCAGTTCCAACGACTGCACCCTACGCGCGTGTGTACGCCACAACGCCGACTGCAACTGTGGCCGCGCCTGGTGGTCCCGGCCGGCACGCACATGCACCAGCGTGCCATCGAACGGCCGGTGGATATGTTCCCGGATCAGTCGATTGGTGCCGGTCACGGCGCGCACCACGCCATCCAGCACGACATCCGGCAGGCTACCCAGCGCACTGCCACCACGACGCAGGAACGCGAGAATGCGTTCCCGGCTGTCCAGTTCCGGATGCGCATCCGGGTCATGACCGGCAATCGCCAGCAGTGCCCGCAATGCGGCGATGGCATCGGGTTCCGGCTCGGCCCGCCAGCACTCGCTGGGATAGGCGTCCAGCAGTACCAGTTCGCCGACCTCGCGCCCGATCTCATGCAGTCGCACCGCCATCGTCTGCGCGAGGATGCCACCCACCGACCAGCCCAGCAGATGCACCGCCCCCTTCGGCTGCAGTGCGACCACGCGCTGTACGTAGTCGTTGGCCATCGCCTCGATGCTGCTTGGCAGCGGCAGCCGTGCGTCCAGTGCAGGCGACTGCAGGCCGTACACCGGGCGTGCCGGCTGCAGTGCCCGGGCCAGGGTGCGGTAGTTCCAGGCGATGCCACCGGCCGGGTGCAGCACGAACAGCGGCGTGGACCCGCCCGCTTCGGTCGCGGCCAGCGCGATTACCGGCCCCAGTGCGTGATCGGCCAGCGCTGGCGGCTCGGCAAGGCGAACCGCCAGCGCAGCCACGGTGGGCTGCGCGAACAAGGTACCCAGACCCAGATCGCAGCGCCAGCGCTGCTCGATGGCCAGCAGCAAGTGCACCGCCGACAGCGAGTCACCGCCGAGACTGAAGAAATCCGCATCCACCGCCACCGGCGCTTCACGCCCGAGTGTCTGGGCAAACAGCAACGCCAGCTCCTGTTCCAACGGCGTGCGCGGCGCCAAGCCGGCAACTTCACGTTGGGGTGGCTTCGGCAATGCGTTGCGGTCGAGCTTGCCGTTGGCGGTCACCGGCCAGTGGTCCACGCCTACAAACGCCGAGGGCACCATGTAATCCGGCACGCGCGTGGCCAGGTAGCTGCGCAGCATGACGGGGTCGGCAAGCGCGGTTGGCACATAGGCCACCAGCCGGGCATCGCCGGGCGCGTCCTGGCGCAGCAGTACTTCCACGCGCTCCATGCCAGGCAGCTCACGCAGTGCCGCCTCGATCTCGCCCAGCTCGATGCGCAGGCCGCGCAGTTTCACCTGATGGTCGCTGCGGCCCAGGTACTCGACCGCACCATCGCGGCGCCAACGAGCTACGTCGCCGGTGCGATAGATGCGTTCGCCAGGCAGGAACGGATCGGCGAGGAAGCGCTCGGCGGTCAGGTCGTCGCGACCGAGATAGCCACGTGCCAGTTGCATGCCGCCCAGGTACAGGTCACCGGCCACGCCTATCGGCACCGGCTGCATCCGGGCGTCCAGCACGTACAGGCGGGTGTTCCAGACCGGGAACCCGATCGGCACCGGCCGCGAGCGATCCTGCGCCGACGCCGGCCAATAGCTGACGTCCACGGCCGCTTCGGTCGGGCCATACAGGTTGTGCAGCTCGGCGTTCACGCGCGCGTGGAAGCGGTCGCGCAACGCGGCGTCCAGCGCCTCGCCACTGGTGAATACCCGTCGCAGCTGCAGGCCTTCGGAGGCCGGTGCAGCGAGGAAGGCATCGAGCATCGACGGCACGAAATGCGCCGTGGTGATGCCATGGCCACGGATCAGGCGCGCCAGTTCAGTGGGGTCGCGATGCGCATCGGGCCCGGCAACCACCAGCGTGGCCCCGCACAGCAACGGCAGGAAGAACTCCCAGACCGAGACATCAAAGGTGGCCGGGGTCTTCTGCAGCACGCGGTCATCGGCGCGGATGCCGTACTGCTCGCGCATCCACAGCAGGCGGTTGACGATGGCGCGGTGTTCGATGACCACGCCCTTCGGTTCCCCGGTCGAGCCGGAGGTATAGATCACATACGCTGCATCGCTGGGCGCAGGATCGGCCCACGGCGCGGCGAAGCTCAGCGCGGTCCACTGCTCCGGCGCGAGCACCGGCACGCCGGCCGTGCGCGCCGAAACCTCCGCCGCAGCCAGAACGCACACCGGTTGCGCCGAGGCGAAAATACGTGCAAGCCGCTCATCGGGATGGGCCAGGTCCAGCGGAAGGTAGGCCGCGCCTGCGCGCAGCACCGCGACCAGAGCGATCACCAGCTCCAGCGAACGCGGCAATGCCACCGCCACCACGCTGCCCGGGCCGACACCCATCGCCCGCAACTGTGCCGCCAGCGCGAAACTGCGCGCTTCCAGCGTTGCGTAGTCCAGCGTCGTGTCGCCGAACACCAGCGCTGGCGCGTGCGGGTCCCGATCCATGCCCTGCTGCAGCAACGCGACCAGGGTCGTCTCCGGGAGCGCGTGCGCGGTGGCGTTGAAACCGTGCAGCACCTGCTGCGCCTCCATGGGCGTCGCCAGGGGTACGGCGGCGATATCGTCAGCCTGCAGCGCCGACGTCACGAAATGCAGCAACCGCGCCGCGTGTGCCTCGACATCCTCGCGACTGTACAGCGCGGGATTGGCCTCGATCTCCAGATCCAGCAGATGCTGGCCATCGCCACGGAAGCCCAGCGCCAGGTCATCCACCGGCCCGGTGCACAGCACCTCCAGCGCCGCCTGCACGCCAGTCAGCGCCAGCGGCCTGTAGAACGGCTGCACATTCACCAGCGGGCCGTGCAGGCGCTGCTGCGTGCCGACCAGGCCCAGGTCCCGGCGCAGCTGCTCGCCCCGGTAGCGGCCGTGCCTGCGGCCCTGGCTGAGCTGGCGACCCAGGCCCCGGGCAAAGGCCTCGACGCTACCCTCGCCGGCCGCCACGCGCAGCGGCAACACATTCATCACCATCGCCGGCACCCGCGCCGACGCGTTGCCCAGCCGCCCCATGTAGGGCACGCCCAGCACCACTTCATCGGCAGCGCTCATCCGCCGCAGGTACTCGGCCGACAACGCGGCCAGCACATCCGGCCAGGGCTGCAGCCAACGTACCGAGGCCTGCAGCAACTGCTCACGGAAGGCCGTATCGAGCGACTGCACCCGGCGCAGCGCGTCGTCACTGGCCGCGAGCGTGCCGGCCAGGCCCACGCCTGCCGGTGCGCCCTGCATGTGCTCACGCCACCACTGCCCGGCCAGCGCGCGGCGCGGATCGGCACGGTAGGCGGCATCATCGGCCAGCACACCGGCCAGTCCTGGCAGTGGCTCACCCCTGCGGCCGGCGTACAACGCGCACACGCGATCGGTGAACAGCGCCATGCCGTAGCCATCGGCCGCCAGATGATGCACCCGCAGGTACCACACCCAGCGTTGCCCGCCCAGTTCAAGCAGCACCTGCTGACTGATCCGGTCGCGGGTGGGATCAACCGGGCTCAACCGGTCGGTGTGCATCAGGCTGCGCGCCGCAGCGGCGGGATCCGGCTCGGCGGAAACATCGCGTACCGAAAGCAGCGGCACGTGTACCGGGTCATGCCACTGTAGTGGCTGGCCATCGGCCCCTTCGGCAAAGCGCAATGCGAAGGCCTCCGCCTCACGCGCAGCCTGGTCTGCCGCTGCGACGAATTCGGCCACGTCCAGCGGGCCGTCGATCCATACCGCGTGCGCGGTATTGAATGACGGATTGTCCGGTGCCAGCCGCTGTGCAAACCACAGCCCGGCCTGGGTCTCGGTCAACGCCACCGGTGTGGCCAGCGCTGCGGTGTTCATGCGTTCTGCGCGGCCTGCAGTTGCTGCACCACACCCCACCACTGGCGCAGCGTGGTGTGCTCGGCCAGCTGCGAGAACTCCAGCGGAAGGCCAGTGTTGCCCCAGGCCAGGACCAGGCCGAGCATGCGCATTGAATCCAGGTCCAGGTCGATCAGGTTGTCGTCGTCACCGATCTCGGCCGGCGTGCACTCCAGCACGCGCGCCACGTCGGCACGCATCCGCTCAAGATCCAGCACCTCACCGGTCGCGGCCATCACAGCACCTCCAGCAGGTGGTCGGTGGTCATCGGCACGCCACAGGTACGCGCGATCCAATGCAGCGCCTGATCGTGATCGGCGCGCGAGAAGTCCGCCACCGCATCAGCGGCGATGAAGGCCTCGATATCACGCTGGAAGGCATCCACCACGGTCGCGGTGCAGCCGATATGGGCGTACACGCCGGTCACCAGCAACTGGTCGCGTCCACGCACCCGCATCAGCGTCTCCAGGTTGCTGCGCTGGAATGCGCTGTAGCGGTGCTTCACCAGCACGTGCTCGCCCGGTTGCGGTGCCAGCGCCTCGATGATCGGTTCATGGTCGGCGCTGCGACGCATGCCCGGCCCCCACAGGTCGGCCTGAAGGCCACGGTCTCGACGGTCCTGGTCACCATGCTGCGCGGTGTAGAACACCGGAATGCCGTGCGCGCGGCAATGCGCCAGCAGGCGTGCGATGTTGTCCACGGCCGGCCGCAGCGGTGCATTGCCGGCGTCGAACGCGGCCAGGAAATAACGCTGCATGTCGTGCACCAGCAGCGCGACACGATCGCGCCGGGGACGCCACGGCCCGCGCGCCTGCGGTAGCTCAGCGGCGGTCGGCAAGGGGTAGTCGGTGATACGGGGCAGCGCCATCAGCGCGTTCCTCCTGTCTGTTGCAGATGACGCGCACGCAGCTGCGCGCGCAGTTCGCGGCGGCTGATCTTGCCGACCGCGGTGGTATCGAAGCTGTCGACGAACACGACCTGGTCGGGCACCTTGAACGCAGCCAGGCCGCGCCCGCGCATCCAGGCCTTCAGTACCGGCGCCTTGAACGGTTCGCCTTGCGGGATCACAAAGGCGCAGCTGCGCTCGCCCAAGTACTCGTCTGGAATCGAGACCACGGCCGCATCGAACACGCCCGGATGTGCCAGCAAGTGGTCCTCGATCTCTTCGGCAGAGATCTTCTCGCCCGCCCGGTTGATGTGGTCACCCGCACGCCCCTGTACCACTAGGTAGCCCCCGGGCAGCTGCTGCACGCGGTCACCGGTACGGTAGAAACCGTCGTCGGTGAACGAGCGCGCATTGGCCACTGCATCGTTATGGTAGCCACGGATGGTGTACGGGCCACGGGTGAGCAGATGCCCCACCTCGCCTTCGGCCACCGGCTGGTCATGGTCATCGACCACGCGCACTTCGTCGTCCGGACTGATCGGCCGGCCCTGGCAGGCCACGATGAGGTCCTCCGGATCATCCAGCCGTGTGTAGTTGACCAGGCCTTCGGCCATGCCGAACACCTGCTGCAGCGTGCAGCCAAGGCCGTCGATCACCCGCCGTGCGGCTTCCGGCACCAGTTTGGCACCGCCCACCTGCAGTACCTGCAGGCTCGACAGGTCATGCTTGCTGGTGGCGGCGGCCTGCGCCCACAGCAGCGCCAGCGGCGGCACCAGGCCGCAGCAGGTCACCCCTTCGCGGGCGATCAGCGGGAAGGCCGCATCCGGCCCGGGGCCGGGACTGAACACCACGCGGGCGCCGGCGTACAACGCGCCGAAGAAGCCGGGCGAGCTCATCGGGAAATTGTGCGCGGCCGGCAGCGCTACCAGATAAACGCTGTCGCGGTCGATGCCGCAGATTTCATTGCTGGCACGGAACGAATAGATGTAGTCGTCGTGCGTGCGTGGAATCAGCTTGGACAGCCCGGTGCTCCCACCGGAAATCTGCAGGAACGCCACCGACTGCGGGTCCGGATCGGCCGGCAGCCGGCTGCGATCGCCCTGCAGCGCCTCCAGCGCGATGAACTCCGCCGCCTCGCCGTCGATCACTACATGGCGAACCGCCGGCACGTCGGCCTGCAGCGCTCGCGCCAGCCCGCGATGATCGAAGCCATCGTGCAGTGCGGTGGTGATGTAGGCACTGGCTTCGGCCTTGCTGGCGAAGTGCACCAGCTCGGTCATGCGGTGCGCCGGCAACACGTACACCGGCACCAGCCCGGCGCGGAACAGGCCGCAGACCGTGGTGATGAAGCCTGCCGTGTTGCCCAGCTGCACCAACACCCGCTCCCCTGGCTGCAGGCCGAGCGCCAGCAGGCCGGCACCGATCCGCCCGGCCTCGTGCCACAGCTGCGCGTAGCTCAGGCGTACGTCGCCGGCGACCACCGCGATGTCATCGGCGAAACGCTCTGCCCGCTCGCGCAGGAACGCCGGGAAGGTCTCGCCACGCCAGTGACCGGCTTCGCGATAGCGCGCCACCAGCGCGTCGGGCCACACCTGCTGCAGTGGCAGGCGGGAAGAGTCAGTGCAGGTAGTCATGCAGCAGGCTCGATCGCAGGCGCGGATTCATGGACACCCAACGCATTCAGCAGGGCAGCGAACTTCGCTGCGGTTTCGGCCACCTCGGCCTCGGGGTGTGACTCGGCGACGATGCCGGCACCGGCATACAGGCGCAGCTGCGTGCCCTGCAGGCGCGCGCAGCGGATCGCCACGTACCAGTCGCCGTCACCCTGCGCGTCCAACCAGCCCACGGCACCGGCGTAGAAGCCGCGCGGCACCGGCTCCAGCTCGCGGATGCGCTGCAGCGCAGCCAACCGTGGCGTACCGCAGACTGCCGGCGTGGGGTGCAGCTGCGCCAGCAGTTCGGCGACAGACGTCTGCGGATCCTTCAGGGTGGCGTGGATGCGGGTGCCCAAGTGCCACATGCTGGCGGTGGCATGCAGCACCGGGCGCGGCTGCGCATCGATGTGGCTGCAGTACGGTGCCAGGCCCTCGACGATGGCTTCGACCACGTGGCGGTGCTCGTCGTGGTCCTTGGTCGAGGCCAGCAGCGCCTGCGCCGCACGCTCGTCCTCGGCGGCATCGGCGCTGCGCCGCGCGGAACCGGCCAGCGGATGCGACAACAGCTCGGCGCCACGCTTGCGCAGCAGCAGTTCCGGCGTCGCGCCCACCAGCCAGGCCGGCGCCTGGCCCAGCTCCACCGGCAGCGGAACCGCATAGGTCGCCACCGACGGATCTGCGCCCAGGCGTGCCAGCAGCACGTCCGGAGACAGCGCCTGGCGGGTGCGTGCCAGCAGGCTGCGCGCCAGCACCACCTTCTGGAGGTTCAGTTCGGGCGCGCGCAGTACCTGCACCGCCGCGGCAACCGCTGACGCATAGTCCTGCGGCGCAGGCTCGGCGCGCAGGGCACCGTCCAGCGGCGGTGCGGCCTGCGGCTGCAGTGCCAGCGCTGGCAGCAGGCGCTCGGGCTGGAATAGCGCATCGTCGGCACGCGGCTCGAACGGCACCGCGCCAACCAGCAGGCCCGGGCCGCCACGCTGCTGGGCAAAGAACACCGAAACGCGTTCTGCCAATGTCGCCAGCGCACCGGCCGGCAGCGTGGCGCGGCAACCGCGTGCATGCACGTGCTGGCCAGCGTGCTGCAGCAGGAACAGCGACGCGTCGTCGCTGCTCTCCTGCGGCGCTGGCGCGGCCTCCGGCCACGCGCCCTGCATCAGGGAATCGTTCATGGGGTCTCCTTCATCCGATGCACTGCGGCCAGCGCGAACAGCAACAGCAGCAACGCGCCGACCAGCAGGTATGGCAGGCTGGGCCCGCCGCGATACAACAGCGTGCCGAGCATCGGCCCGGCCACCATGCCCAGCCCTTGCGCGGCCGCCACGGTGCCTGCGGCGGCGCCCTGCTCGTGCGCCTCTACCGCATCGGCGGCCAGCGCCTGGAACGAGGGGAATACGAAGCCCATGCCGAACGCAGCCAGCGCATACGCCGCAGGCAATTGCCAGGCCTGCTGCACGCCCGCCACCGAAGTGAAGCCGATGCCGGAAATGAGAGCGCCGAGGACGATCCAGCGACGTGGATGCACCTCCAGCTTCATCACCAGCGCCTGCGCCAGGATCAGGCCGACGCCAACGGCGGTGAGTGCAATGCCGGCCATGCGCGCGCCGGCCGCCGCATCCAGGCCCAGGCGATCAATTGCGAAGAAGCCGACCGTGACCTGCGCGATAGTCACCGAGACCATGGCGATGAACGCTGCCAGCTGCGGCAGGCACAGGCGCGCGTCGAGGCGGCTCATCGGCGTGCGGCGCTGTGCGGACGCGCCCACCACGGGCGGTGTAGCCGGCAGCCGCCAGGCCAGCAATGCCAGTGCCAGCAACGGCAGCAGCGCGGCCACGTACAGCGCCAGCGACAGGTTCGTATAGGCCAGCCAGCCCGCGGCGGCCGGGCCGAGCACCATGCCCAGCGCGTTGGCACTGCCCAGGCGGGCGAGGAATTTTGCACGCTGTCCGGTGGGTGCCTTGTCGGCGATCAGCGCCGCTGCGGTAGGAGGCACAGCCGCGTAGAACAAGCCGATCAGGCCACGCGCACCGACCAGCACCAGCACTGACACCAGCACCGGCGGCACTGCCTGCAGGGCGACATCGATGAACACCGCCAGCGCGATATAGACGACGGTGTAGGCAGTCATCGCCAGCATCAACACGCGCTTGCGGCCGATGCGGTCGCTGAGCTGGCCCCACGGGCGCGCAGCCAGCATCCACAACACGCCTGCGGCGGTAACCGACAGGCCGGCATGCCACTCGGACAGCCCGAGCATGCGGACCACCGGACCGATCACGGCGACGAAGGACATCATCGCCATGGTGCCGATCAGGGCGGCCAATACCAGCGCCGGCAAGCCGGGAACGACGGGACGTGCGTGCATGGAACACCAGCCGTAACAGGAAAGGATTGGCCGGGCGCACCTGCGCCCCGCCCGGCACCCGCCCCAATCAGGACCGGATGCTACCCTCAAATGATAACGGCTCGTATTTGCATTTGATACCCATTCTCTTGAATGGGCATGCAACAGTGGGTTCAGCGCATTGCACGCAGGCCCAGCAGGCCACGGCGCTTGAACCACCACTCCAGCGGCAGCGTCACCAACGGCGGGATGGCCGCCAGCAGCGCCAGGGCACTGGCCCACCACGGCCAGCGCAGGCGCACCGCCGCAAACAGCGTCACCGCTACATAGACCAGGAAGGCCACGCCGTGCAGCGGCCCGAACAGCTTCACCAGCGCCACGTTGGCCATTGGGCCGTATTTCATCCACATGCCGATGAGCAGGCCGGCCCAGGTCACGGCCTCGATGAAGGCGACCGCGGCGAACAGGCGTCCGGTCGGGTGCATGGGGGAACGTTGGGTCACACGGGGCTCCGGCAGCGGGGCATCAAATGCGAATGATACGCAGATGCGGACCTCCAGCACACCGGCAAGCGCAGCGTTGGCAACAATGGAGCGTCTCCACCAAGGTGGACACCTACCGGAGCATATGCGGCAGCACCTGCTCCCCGATCTCGCGCAGCACCGCGTCCATCGTCCGCCCGTTATCGATCAGGTTGAACATCACATGCGCCACGCCCTGCGCATGCACGCGCAGCAGATACTCACGCAGGCCATCGCGGCCGACCTTCAGGCCCAGCGGCAGCGGCTCGGGCGGCGCCTGCGGATCTGCCTGCAGGTCCAGCAGCATCGACTGCACGAACGGCTTGCCTGGCCCGCCGCGCTGCGCCAGCGCCTGCTGCCACAGGCCGATGCGCCCTTCCTGCGCGGCCTCTTCGCGGTGATAGGTGGCCCAGCCTTCGGCCTCACGCGCTATCCACTGCAGGCTCTGCCGCGCGGTACCCACCACCAGCATCGGAGTGCGGGTTGCCGGCGCTGGCAGCACGTCGAAGCCACCAGTGGCCTGCAATACGGCGGTGCGCTCATCGGCGGCCGGTGACAGCGCCGCCCGCAACAACGTCCAACGCTCACGGAAGGTCGCCGCCCTGCCCTCCAGATCCTCGCCGAATGCGGCGAACTCTTCCGGGCGGTCACCCGAACCCAGGCCCAGTACGAAGCGTCCGCCGCTGATCCGGTCCAGGCTCAACGCCGACTTCGCCACCTGCAGCGGCTGGCGCAATGGCAGCACGATGGCCGCGCTGCCGACCACGATGTGCCCCGTCGCGGCCGCCAGCATACCCAGCCACAGGAACGGATCGTCCAGCGCACTTGCTGTCGCGTCCGGACCCTGCGGCACCATCAGCGGCACATCGCGCGCCCACAACGCGGCGAAACCAAGATCGTCGGCCAACCGCGCGATGCGCCGCGCCTGATGCGGATCGGCCAGCCCCTGCGACGCCACCGGCGTCATCAGGCCCAGGCTCAAGCCCTGCCCTGGAAACAACGCAGCGTACGCGGGATTGAAATCACTCATGCCTGCAGCTTAGCGTGCAGGCACGGGGCAGCGATGACGCGCAGCCCGCCACGGGAAGAACACTGCATGCCGACGATCCGCCCTGCCCGCGTCGATGACCTGCCCGCGATCAGCGCGGTGTGCCTGGCCGCGTTCACTGCGGCGGTGGCGCCCTCGCTCAGCGCAACCGGCATCGCCACGTTCGGCAATGTCGCCGCCGCCGATGCGTTCGGTGAACGCCTGCACGGCGACAACCATATCCTGGTGGCCGAGCAGGACAGCCGTATCGTCGGCGTGGTCGAGCTGAAGGAAGGCCGCCACCTGGCGATGCTGTTCGTCGATCCCGGCTGCCAGGGACAGGGCATCGGCCATGCACTGTTCGAGGCCGTGCTGCCGCAGGTACGCGAGCCGGTCCTGACCGTACGCGCATCGCTCAACGCTGTGCCGACCTATCTGCGCTATGGCTTCGTGGTTGACGGTGAGGCCGGCGAGTTCAACGGCCTGGTCTACCAGCAGATGGTGCGGGCGGCCGCCTGAAGGCAGCGGGTGTCATGCCCAGCTGCCCAGCCGATATAAGCAAACTGAATCAGCACACTCCCCGGCCATTCCTACAATGGACTGTCCCCCTTCGAGATGCCGCCGATGCGCGTCGCGCTTTCCGTGTTGCTGCTGGCTTCGGCGCTGAGTGCCTGCGCCCCGGCCCCGGTTTCCACCGCCAACTCCGCCGAGGCACCTGCGCCGGCCAAGGGAATCGCGTGGCGCCAGGGTGACGTCGATGATGCCTTCGCCGAAGCCGCAGACAGCGGCAAGCCGGTGCTGCTGTACTGGGGCGCGGTCTGGTGCCCGCCGTGCAACCAGCTCAAGGCCGGCCTGTTCAAGGACCCGGCCTTCATCGCCTTGACCGGCAAGTTCGTGCCGGTCTACCTGGATGGCGACGAGGAAGGTGCGCAGGCCTGGGGCGAACGCTTCGGGGTGCGCGGCTACCCGACCCTGATCGTGCTGGACCCACAGCGCAATGAACTTACACGCGTGGCCGGTGGCAACGACGCCGCCGAACTGACCCGGGCATTGACCGTTGCCGCCGGGCGCCGCAGTGCAATCGCTGCCACTCTGGCCACCGCCCTGGCCACGCCGGAGAAGTTGGCTGCAGAAGACTGGCAGGTACTGGGCGACTACGGCTGGGAAGTCGACGCCAACCGTCTGGCTGGCGGGCGCAGGGGCCAGGATGTACTGCGCCAGCTGTCCAAGGCCGCACCCGACGCGGCGCTGCAACGCCGCTTCGCCCTGCTGGCCCTGGCCACCGCCGACACGCCCGCCAGCTCGCCTACCGAAGTACGCGAACTGCTGCAGGCCGTGCTGACGCAGCCGGCCGAAGTCCGCCGCAACCGTGAGTTGCTGGGCTATGCAGGCGCACAGTTGGTCCAGCAGGCCAGCGCCGGCCCGGCCACCCGCAACACGCTGGGGCAGCAGCTGCTGGTCGCGCTGGAGCGCGCAGATGCCGAGCGCGGCGACCGCGCCGACGACGCATTGTCGCGCGCACTGACGGAAGTATCGCTGGCCCGCCAGCAGCAGCCGAAGGGCGCACTGCCCGCGCCGCTGGTTGATCGGGTCAAGCAGCGCGTGGCCGCTGCCGATGCCGCCGCCACCGATGCGCATGCACGCCAGGCCACGATCAGCAGCGCGGTCTACGCACTGCGCCAGGTCGGTGACGACGCCGGTGCCGAGGCGTTGTTGCTGGCGGAGCTGAAGCGCAGCGAGCAGCCCTACTACTACATGCCCGAGCTGGCCGAACTGGCCGAGCAGCGCGGCGACACCGCCGGGGCGCTGGAGTGGTTGAAGCGTGCCTACGACGGTGCGCAGGGCCCGGCCACCCGCGTGCAATGGGGCGTGCTGTACGTGGAAGGGTTGCTGAAGCTGGCGCCGAACGACGCGCGGCGCATCGAGCAGGCCACCGCCTCGCTGATCGCCGAACTGGAGGCGCAGCCGTCGGGTTACCACCAGCGCACCCGCCAGCGTTTCGAGCGCCTGGCCGGGCAGCTGAAGGCGTGGAGCGGGAAGCACCAGGGTGCCGAGACGCTGGCGCGGTTGCAGCAGAGGATGCAGCAGGCGTGCGGTGAACAGGTGGATGGCGCGTGCAAGGACTGGTTGAGTTGAGTTGATGAAAACGCGGGCGGCTGGTTCGCCTGCCGGCGCCTTTGTTGATACGTGTGGGAGGGGGCGGGGGCAACACGCCATCGCGCCGGTGAGGGTTCGAAAAGCGGGTTCTGGTAGTGCCGGCCGCTGGACAGGAACCCAACCCTCGCTGATTTCC
>NZ_JBYBLQ010000017.1:0-76482 GCF_059337855.1 Stenotrophomonas maltophilia complex sp. Om-AH-Sm3
GGTGGGTTCGCGGGGGTGTCCGCGGCATGGATGCCGCGGCCAAGCCCCCAGGGACGGGTTCACGGCGTCCCCCGCGAACCCACCCCGCCCGGCCAAGCGCGGCTTTTGCTTCTGGCTTCAGCGACCAACCCACAGCCACGAGGGGCTGTGCCGTTGGCTGAAAACTCAGTACCGCTTGATCCCCGGCACCGTGCAGCCTTCAATCTGCGCATGCGCCGACACCGCATTCTCCTTCTCGCCCCGGGCCAGCCGCGACTGCTCGATCGTCGCCCAGTGCCGGCGGCACAGCGGCCCGGTCTTCGAGCCCAGATCCACGGCCTTGCGCGCGAACGTCTCCGCCTGTGCCCACTGCCCCTGCAGCAGCGCCAGTTCGGCACGCTCCTGCAGCACGGCCGGGTCACCGGCCACGATCTCCAGCGCATGGTCCAGACTGCTGGCGGCACCGGCGAGGTCGTTGGCCTGGCGCTGCGCCTGTGCGGCCAGCCTCAGGTCTTCCACCTGCGAATCACGCAGCGGCTGCACCGACAGTTCCTTGTCGTCCGGACCCGCTGCAGCATCCACGGCCGCCAGGCGCTGCGCCGGCGTGGTGGTATCGACCGGCTTGACTACCGGCGGCGCGCTGCTCACGCAGGCGGCCAAGGCCAGGCTTAGGCCGGTCAGGGCCAGGGGCTGCAGCAGGGTACGCATGTTCATCGGCATCATCGGCTCGGGGGAGAAGTGGTGGCGGCAGGTTCGGCGGGTGCTTCCGGCTTGCGGTCCAGGCCGAACCAGCTGCGCCAGCCACCGCCCTCGCCTTCAGCCTCGCCCTGCCCCTCGGGCGACGCGGCCGGCGCGCACGGCGCATAGGCAGGCGCATAGCCCACCACGAACGGGAAACGGCGCGCGCCGGGGCAGCCTTCATCGGTGCTGTTGAGACCGGTGGGAGCCACCGGCTGCCAATCCAGGCCCTTGTTGCTGACCCGCAATGGCGCACTCGGCAGGCGCTGGAAGATGCCCGACCAGACCCGCATCGCGCCAGTGGCGCCATACAGGCCGGCCTGCTGGTTCTGATCGTTGCCGATCCAGATCACCGCCAGGTGGTCGCCGGTGTAGCCGGCATACCAGCTGTCACGGCCATCGTTGGTGGTGCCGGTCTTGCCGGCTGGCTGCAGACGGCCGAGGCCATCAGCATTGAGCCGCTGCGCGGTACCGCTGGCGACGACCTGCTGCAGGCCGACACTGATCAGGTTGGCGGCAATCGAATCGCCTTCCTGTGCCGGTGCCGGGGTCTTGTCGTAGCGCTTGAGCAGCTTGCCCTGCGGATCGAGCACGCCACGCACGGCGTGCAACGGCTGGATCTCACCACCGGACGCGAGGAACTGGTACAGCTGCGCCATCGCATACGGGCTCTGGTCGGTCGAGCCGAGGATCACCGCCGGATTGGCCTCGGCCTTGATGCCGGCCAGCACATGGATCAGCTGGGTCACGCGCTCGGGGCCGACCTGCATGCCCAAGCGCACCGTCGCCTGGTTGTACGAATGCGCCAGCGCATCGATCAGGCGCACCGTGCCGTGGCTGCGGTTGTCGGCGTTGCCGGGGCTCCAGTTGCGGCCGCGGCCGAGCTGCACCGTCACCGGCGAATCATCGACCCAGCTGGCCAGCGAATAGCGGTCAGGCTGCGCCAGGGCCAGCAGGTACACGAACGGCTTGAGCAGCGAACCGACCGGGCGCTGCGCCTCGATCGCACGATTGAAGCCGACCTCGGACACCTCACGGCTGCCGATCACCGCCAGCACGTCGCCGTTGTGCACGTCGGTCAGCACCATGCCGGCCTGCAGCTCAGGGCGACGCTGGCTTTCCAGCGACTTGATGGTGCGGGTCACCGCGCCTTCGGCATAGGCCTGCGCGGACGGCGACATGCCGGTCATCACGCTCAGGCCCGCGCCCTGCAGCGCAGATTCCGGATAGTCATGCGCAAGCTGCCGGCGGACCAGGTCGACGTAGGCGGGGAAGCGGTTGGCAGCCACCAGGCCCGGTGTCTTGGGCACGCCCAGCGGAGCCTTCAGCGCGCGCTGGTACTCGGCATCGTCGATCAGCGTGGCGTCGTGCAGCTTGCCCAGCACGAAGTTGCGGCGATCCAGCGCGCGTTCCGGGTTGCGCCGCGGGTCGTAGAAGGACGGCCCCTTGACCAGGCCGATCAGCAGGGCGATCTGCTCGGTCTCCAGCGACTGCAGGTCACGCCCGAACCAGAATTCGGCGCCGGAGGACATGCCATGGATCGCCTGGCTGCCGCGCTGGCCCAGGTACACCTGGTTGAGATACGCCTCGAAAATCGTGCGCTTGTCGTAGCGCGCTTCCATGATCAGCGCGTACAGCACCTCATTGAACTTGCGGGTGAGCGTCTGTTCCTTGCCGATGCCAAGCAGGCCGCTGCGGGCCAGCTGCTGGGTGAGCGTCGAAGCGCCCTGGCGGCTCTGGCCACCGGAACGGATCGTCACCCACACCGCGCGCGCGATGCCTGACAGGTCGATGCCGTGATGGCGGTTGAAGTCCTTGTCTTCCACTGCCTGCAGGCCGGTCACCAGCAGGTCCGGCGCCTCGTCCATGCGGATCAGGCGGCGTTCTTCCTGCTTCTGGCCGTACAGCGTGGCGATGCGCGCCGGATCCAGCCGCGCGGCCTTCAGTGCCTTGCGGCTGTCGGCGTCGCGCAGCGAGGCCACGCCGCCATCGGCCAGCGACAGCTCCACCCGGCGCGGCGCCACCCGGCCATCGACGTCGTTGTAGCCACGACTGGAGATCACAAAGCGACCGCCGTTCACCGCATAGGTGGCCGGCTCCTTGCCCTGCCCGTCATCACGATAGGCGGAGGCGGCCAGTTCGGTCTTCAGCGTGGACGCATCCATCGCCTTGCCGGGGGTGAGCACCAGCGGGCGCGCATACACGCGCGTCGGAATCTGCCAGCGCAGCTCGCCGAAACGCTGGGTCACCTGCTGGTTCAGGTACAGCGTATAGGGAATGAGGAAACCCAATCCCAATGCGACCGCAGCCATGCTCCAGGTGATCAGCCGGCGCCGCCACAGCGGACCGCTGTCCTGCTGGTCGTCGTCGAAATCGTCGATGTCGTCGGAATCGTAGCGTCGGGGCACGGGAATGCGAGAATGTAGGGTCTGGCGAGTCTACCCCAGCCACTGCGGCTGGCGAATTCTCCCGGGTTCCCCTGCTTAAGCTGGAGTTGCAACCGGATGGCGATGTCCCTGGCCGAGATCCGATACCTGATCAACCGCCTGTCGGGCCTGGCCCGCCGGAGCCTGGCAAGCCTGCGCACCCGCGGGTGGCGGGCCACCTGGCAACGCATCCGCGTGCACACCCAGCGCGCCGTTCCCGCGCCGCGCACGCCCCTGTTCCTGCCGCCAGCACAGGCTTTCGCCCCCTTCACGGTGCCATTCAGCGAGTCGCCGGAGGTGAGCATCGTCATCCCGGTCTACAACCATGTCGGCCACACCCTGGCCTGCCTCCGCGCCCTGGCGGCACACCCGCCCGCAGCCGCGTGCGAGATCCTGGTGGTGGATGACGGCAGCAGCGACGCCACCGCACAGTGGATGCCGCAGGTGGCGGGGTTGCGCTATGAGGTGCGTGCGCACAACGGCGGCTTCATCGAAGCCTGCAACGAGGGTGTATCGCGCGCACGCGGCCGCTACGTGGTGCTGCTCAACAACGATACGGTGCCGCAGCCGGGCTGGCTCGACGCCCTGCTGGACACCTTCGGCAGCGTCCCCGACGCCGGCCTGGTCGGCAGCCAGCTGCTGTATCCCGATGGCCGCCTGCAGGAATCGGGCGGAGTGATCTTCGCCGATGGCAGTGGCTGGAGCTATGGCCGCTTCGAGGCCGCTGACGACCCGCGCTTTGCCAGCCTGCGCGACGTCGACTACTGCTCCGGTGCGGCGCTGATGCTGCCGCGTACCCTCTGGCAGCAGCTGGACGGCTTCGATACCCGCTACAAGCCGGCGTACTACGAGGACACCGACCTGGCCTTCCGCGTGCGTGCACAGGGCCTGCGCGTGCTGGTGCAGCCGGCCAGCCGGGTGATCCACGACGAAGGCACCAGCAACGGCACCGACACCGGCAGCGGGGTTAAGGCCTACCAGGTGCGCAACCAGGCCATCTTCGCCGCGCGCTGGGCCACCGAGCTGGCCCGCCATCCGGCGGTCGGCGCAGTGCCGTCGCCAGCGCTGCTGCTGCGCGGCCGGCGCCAGGTGCTGATCCTGGACGAGGAAGTACCGCAGCCCGATCGCGATTCCGGGTCGCTGCGCCAGGTCAATCTGATCCGCCTGCTGCTGCAGGGCGGTGCCCACGTGGTATTCGTCCCGACCCGGCGCGAGCATGCCGGCGCGGCGACCGAGGCGCTGCAGCGGATGGGCGTGGAAGTCTGGTACGCCCCCTTCCTGGACGGCGTGGCCGGCTGGCTGCGCAGCCATGGGTCGCGTTTCGACGTGGCGATGCTGGTGCGCCACCACGTCGCCCACGAGTGCCTGCCCCTGCTCAAGCGCTATGCGCCGCAGGCACGAACCGTGTTCGACACGGTCGACCTGCACTACCTGCGCGAACGCCGCGGTGCCGAAGTGGCCGGTGATACGGCGCTGCTGCGCGCAGCAGAACGCACCCGCAGCAGTGAATTGGCAGTGATGGAGCAGTGCGACATCACCGTGCTGGTCAGTGCGGCCGAACGGGAGCAGCTGCAGGCCGATGCGCCGCGGGTACGGGTGGAACTGATTTCCAACCTGCACGAGGTTGCCGGCGCCGGCGCCGTCTACGAGCAACGACACGATCTGGTGTTTGTCGGTGGCTTCCGCCATCCGCCGAACCTGGACGGGATGGAGTGGTTCATCGGCGAGGTCTTCGCCCACATCCGCGCCCAGCTACCGGAGGTACGCCTGCACTGCATCGGCGCCGCGGCGCCGGAATCGTTGCTGGCACTGGCCGCACGCCACCCCGGCGTGCAGATGCACGGCTTCGTCGAAGACATCACGCCCTACATGGACGGCGCGCGCATTGCCATCGCACCGCTTCGGTTCGGTGCCGGCGTAAAAGGCAAGATCAACCTGAGCATGGCCCATGGCCAACCGGTAGTCGGTACCACCTGCGCCGTGGAAGGCATGCACCTGCATCCCGGCCAGGACGTACTGGTGGCCGATGACGCTACCGGTTTCGCCGATGCGGTGGTCCGCCTGTACCAGGACCCGCAGCTGTGGCAGCAATTGTCCGATGCCGGCCTGGCCAACGTCGCCGAACATTTCTCACTCGATGCCGCCCGTGCGACCGTGCAGCGGGTGTTCTTCGCCTAGTCCGCCCGTCCACCGGCGCGGCGCAGGCGATCTTCAAACGGCGGCAGTTCGGCCAGATCCGGCTGCAGCAACCGCGCCTGTTCGGCGGCATGCGCAGCGAAGGCCAGGTCACCGTTACCGAGCCGCTCGCTGCCGATCGCCAGCCAGCGCTGGGCCAACCGCAGCCGCGCCGAGGGCAGTCCGGCTGCGGTCGGTGACAGGGTCTGCCAGGCCTGCAGGCAGGCGCCTGCCGCCTGCACGCGGTTCTGCCGCAGATTGTCGTCGAAGCAGCGTCGGCTGGCGGGCAGCAAGCGTGCGGCGGCTGCCTTCACCCGCGCATCGCGGGGAGCCAGCGACTGGGCTTCGCGTAACGCGTCGAACGCGCTGTGCCCGGGTGGGCTGATCCACTGCCCCGCGCGCTCGGCACGTTCGATCTTCCGCAGGTGGTCGCGCAGCTGGCGTTCGCGCTGCGCCGTGCTGACTGCGGGCTGCTGCAGGGCCCGCTGCGCCTGCTGCGCGCGCTGCAGGCGCTGCGCCAGTTGTTGCCGGACTGCCTGCGAAGCCCCCAGCTCCGCCGCCAGGGCCGCATCACGTTGCGCCGCATCGAACTGAAAGTCGTCGGCGGACTTCTGGCTGCGTGCAACCACTGCCTGCAGGGTCTGCTCACGCCCGCGCTGCGCATTGGAATCATCGGCGGCCACTACCAGCACCGCCTGGAAGCCCTTGGCCGCAGCTTCCAGCTGCTGCCGTCGCAACGCACGCTGCGCCTGCCGCAGGCGCCGGTCGGCGGCGCGCGCGAGGGCCTCCTCGCTCGCCGGTAGATCGGCATGACCAGCATCGAACTGACGGGCACGACGCAGGAGCGCGGCCGCCTCGGCCAACTCCCCTCGCTCCGCCAGCGTGCGTGCCTGCAGCAGCAGGTCGCTCAGCGCATCTTCGCGCCCTTCCAGCGCCGGCAGGTTGTCCGGCTGCAGGGCCAGGATGCGCTGGAACAAGGGCAACGCACTGCTGTCGCCGTCATCCAGGCGTCCGGCCGCGAACGCGTTACGCGCCTGCGCCAACAACGCACCAATACCGGCTCCGGCGCTGCGTCGCGCCTGCAACTGGCGGGCAACCGCATCGGCGTCGCCCTGCGGCACCTGCAGCTCACGGGCCAGTGCCAGAGCCTGCGCGCTGCCGTCCAGGTCATCCGCCTGCAGGCGATCGCGCGCCTGTTGCAGCGCTGCCGCGCCGGTATTGGCCAGGCCCTGGCGCGCCTGCGGGCGATCACCGTCCAGCGCCAGCGCCGCCTGGTAGCGCTCGCGCGCACCACTGCCATCGGCATCGCTCAGGCGCCCAGCCGCCAATGCACGATCCCCCTCAGCCAGCAGCTGTTCGATCTGCGGCTCATCCCAGAACCAGTCTGCCAACGGCTTGCGCAGCAGGACCAGCAGCACGAACACGGCCAGCGCTGCGAGCAGCGCCCAGCGCCAGATCCGGCGCGCATGGCGCGCCTGCAGCCACCACCAACGCCCCTCGCGACGGACGCGGTCCAGCGCAGGGTGTTCAGCGCCATGCGGGCGATGCGGGGGCTCGCGTTCCATGCGTGCAGGGTAGCCGGGGCAGCGTGAAGCTCAGCCGAGGCGACGCGCCTCGCTCACGCCCGGCAGCGCATCGAGCTTGCCCAGCAGCGTCGACAACTGCCCGTAGTCACTGACCTTCAGGCGCAGCCGAAGGTGGGCACGGCCACTGTTGCGCACGTTGTCACTGTGGATGTCGAGCACGTAGGCGTCTTCCTGGGCGATCAGGTTGGTGATGTCCTTCAGCAGCCAGCGGCGATCGACCGCATCGACCACCACGTCCACCTCGTAGCCGCCCCCGGCCTGGCCCCACTCCACCGGCAGGATGCGCTGCGGGCTGCTGGCCGCCAGCCGGGCCAGCGCGGCGCAGTCTGCACGATGCACGGTGACACCCCGGCTACGGGTCAGGTAGCCGATGATCGGCTCGCCGGCCACCGGCTGGCAGCAGCGTGCCAGCTGCACCAGCAGGTTGCCCACGCCCTGCACGGTGAACTTGGACTTGCCCAGGTTCTCGCGGCGCGCGGTCGGCCGCGGCAGGGCCGGTGCGGGTGCGGGCTGGCTGGCGGCACGCTCCGCCTCCAGCAGCGCACGGCTGACCTGGTTCGGGCCGGTATCGCCCAGCGCCACCTGGATGTACAGGTCATCGACGCTGTCGGCATGGAACTTCTTCGCCGCCACGGCCAGGTCCGCGTGCTGCAGGCCCAGCCGCTTCAGCTCGCGCTCGAGCAGCTCGCGACCGGCCTGCACGTTGCGCGCGCGGTCCAGCTTGTGGAACCAGCTGCGCACTTTTTCGCGCGAGCGGTTGCTGGCCAGGAAGCCGTTGGCCGGCATCAGCCAGTCGCGGCGCGGATCGGCCTCCTTGCCGGTCAGGATCTCGACGCGGTCGCCGCTGCGCAGGCGGTAGGTCAGCGGCACGATGCGGCCGTTGACCTTTGCGCCGCGGCAGCGGTGCCCGACCATGGTATGCACCTGGTAGGCGAAATCGAGCGGGGTAGCGCCCTGCGGCAGGTCCAGCACCTCGTCCTTCGGGCTCAGCGCATAGACCCGGTCCTCGGTCAGCTCGGCATCAAGCGCCCCGGCCAGTTCATTGCCCTGCCCGTCCTGCGCCTGTTCCAGCAACTGGCGCATCCAGGTGATCTTGCGGTCGAAGGACTTCTCCGCGCCCTTGCCACCTTCCTTGTACTTCCAGTGCGCGGCCACGCCCAGCTCGGCCTGCGAGTGCATCTCGTGGGTACGGATCTGCACTTCGATGGTGCGCCCTTCCGGGCCGACCACGGCGGTGTGCAGCGAGCGATAGTCATTGGCCTTGGGCCTGGCGATGTAATCATCGAACTCGCTGGGTACCGGTGCCCACAGCGCGTGCACCACGCCCAACGCGGCATAACAGGCGGCGACGTCGTCGACCATCACGCGCACCGCACGGATGTCATACAGCTGGTCGAAGGCCAGCCGCTTCTTCTGCATCTTCCGCCAGATGCTGTAGATGTGCTTCGGGCGGCCGCTGACTTCGGCCTTGATGCCCTGGGCGACCAGCTCGCGCGACAGCACCTTCTTGACGTTCTCGACGTAACGCTCGCGGGCGATGCGGGTTTCATCCACCTCGCGGGCGATGCGGCGGTAGGTTTCCGGTTCCAGGTGGCGGAACGCCAGGTCCTCCAGCTCCCACTTCAGCTGCCAGATGCCCAGCCGGTTGGCCAGGGGCGCGTGGATGTCGCGGGTCAGCTGGGCCAGCGCGCGGCGCTGCTCCTCGTCCAGCTTGTCGGCCGCGCGCATCCGCGCCAGCTGCCGTGCCAGCAGGATTGGCACCACGCGCAGGTCGCGGATGATCGCCAGCAGCAGCCGGCGCAGGCCTTCGCTGTTGCGCCCCGCCTCACGGCCGGCGTGCAGCGCCCACACCGGGTCGGCCGCATCCTGGCCATCCAGCAGGCCGATCACCGCCGCCTTGTGGTTGCCCAGCGGCAGCTGGTCCAGGCTGGCGCGCAGGCCCGGCAGGTCGAACAGCAATGCGGCCACCACTGCGCCTTCATCGGCCGAGAGCATCGCCAGCGCATCGAGGGTATCGCCCAGCACCGACCAGGTGGCACGCATCTGGTGCTCGCAATCCGGCGCTTCCCAATGCTCACGCAGGGCCTGGCGCAACGGAGCAGGCAGCACCGCTGCCGAGGGACGGTTCAACAAGGCATCCAGGCCAGGGACGGAAGCGCGGTTCACAGCATCGAGCAGGCAAGACAGAGGCCCCTACACTAGCGCCGGCGCCGTTCAGGGACAATCACTGCACCCACCATCACCCGGCATGAAGACATGCCGCTACACTCGCCCACACACCCAGGAGAGACCCGCCATGCCTTCGATTGCCCCGCGCGTCCGTCCACGGCTGCTGGCCTGTGCCGCCGTGCTGCTGTCCCTGTCCGCGCCTGCGCTGGCCCAGCGCGTGGTGGAGGGCGACCTGCAGCAGCAGATGTCGCCCTCCGAGTTCAAGGCCGCCGGCCTGGACAAGCTCAGTGCCGGTGAACTGGCCACGCTCAACCGCTGGCTGCAGGGCAAGGTCGAGGCGGCCACCACCCAGGCCGTCGCCGCAGCGCGCGAAGAAGGCCGCCAGGAAGTGATCAAGAAGAACCGCGGCTTCCTGGACTTCGGCAGCAGCGAACCGATCGAAAGCAACCTGCAGGGCGAATTCCGTGGATTCGGCCAGGGCCGCCGCTACGTGCTGCAGAACGGCCAGGAGTGGGAGCAGATAGACGCCACGCACTATTCCGGTGGCCGCAAGGACGCCCCGGGCGTCAGCATGCGCCCAGGGGTGATGGGCGCCTGGTATATGAAGGTGGACGGGGTGAACGTGCAGCCGAAGGTTCGCCGCACCAAGTAACGCCCGGCATTCCGGCCATGCCGGCTCCCTGCCCGGCCGGCCACGGTCGCCCGACGGGGCGACCGTGGCGCGCTCAGGCCTGGCGCAATGCAGCCACGCGCTGCGCCAGCTTCTTCGCCGAGATACCGGTGCGTGCACCCAGCTCCTGCGCGAACAGCGATACCCGCAGTTCTTCCAGATCCCAGCGCAGTGCCTGCCATTGCGGGCGATCACGCAGGCCCTGCTGCTCGCCCGCCTCCAGCGCTTCCAGGAACGGATGCAGTTCCAGCATGCGCGCCTGGTCACGCGGCGGATCACGCTTGGCACGTTCGGTGCGCAGGATCATCGCCTTCAGATAGCGCGGGTACTGCGCCAGCGCGTCGGCCGGCGTGTCGCGCAGGAAGCCGGGGTGGATCAGCCCGGCCAGCTGCGCTTCCATGTCGTCCAGGTTGCCGCGCGCCCAGCCCATCAACGGCGCTTCCAGCATCGGCTTCAGCTCCGCCACCAGCGCCAGAATGGTCTCGGCCAGCTTCAGCCGCGACATCGCCTCGCCAAACAGGGCCTTGGCGGCGTGTTCGCGACGCTGCTCGAACGCCGTCGCATCGCGGATTTCCTCCAGGCCCTCGGCCAGCACCGCGTTCATCGCCGCATCGACCAGGTCACCACGCAGCCGCTCCTGCGATTCGATCGCGGCATACAACAGGCCGGTCTTGGCACCGACCGGCAACTGCTTGCGTGCCTGCTTCACCTTCTCGGCCAGGGCGATCTCCAGCAGGCGGCGCACGCCCAGCGGATGGGCGTCCTGCGCCTGCTGGCGATCGGCGAAGATGCGCAGCGCCACGCTGTCGCCCTCGTCCAACAGCGCCGGATAGGCTGGCACGCCGGCTTCACCGGGTACCTGCAGCGGAATCGGCGTGGCCGGGAACGTGCGCAGGCCGTCAGCCGCCATCTCGCGCCCGGCACGCGCGGCGAAGGCATCGCCAGCACGGCCACCGAATTTCGCGCGCAGCGCTTCCAGATCACGCGAGGTGGCAAGCACCTTGCCCTGTTCGTCGCGCAGCCGCAGGTTCATGTGCAGGTGCGGCTCGATCGAACCCGGCTCGAAATCCAGTGCGGTCACCGTCGCGCCGGTCGCACGTGACAGGAAACGCGCCAGCTCGCCAGTGATGGCATCAGCGCTGGGCTGCGGGAAGGCCTCGTAGAACGCGCGACCGAAGTCCGGCGCCGGCACGTAGTTGCGGCGCATCGCCTTTGGCAGGCTGCGGATCAGTGCCGAGGCCTTGTCGGCGACAAAGCCCGGCGCCAGCCAGCCCAGCTGCACCGGATCCAATGCGTTGAGCAGGTGCAGCGGCACGTCCAGGGTCACGCCATCGTCGTCGGCCCCCGGTTCGAAGCGGTAGTGCAGCGGCAAGCGCGCCTGGCCCAGCGCCAGGTACTTCGGATAGCGCTCCTGTTCGCTGCCCTCACCGGGCAACAGGTCTGCCAACGACCAGTGCAGCGCCTTGCGCTGCTCCGGCGCCAGCCCTTTCCACCAGCTATCCAGTCCCGCCGCCGAGTGGATCTGCGGCGGCACCCGGTCCAGGTACCAGCGTGCCTGCCAGTCTTCGTCGGCAACGATGCCGGCGCGGCGCAGCTTGGCTTCTTCCTCGCGCGCGACCTCCAGCACCTTCTGGTTGTCGGCGACGAAACTGGCACGGGTATTGATCTCGCCGGTCACCAGCGCCTGGCGCACGAAGATGTCATGCGCCTCGCCCGGCGCGATGCGGCCGTAATGGACCGGTTTCTTCGGTGCCAGCACCAGGCCGAACAGGCTGATCTGCTCGGACGCCAGTACCTGGCCCTGCGCGCGCGACCAGTGCGGGTCGAAGTGCTTGCGCAGCAGCAGGTGCGGCAGTTCGGCGATCACCCAGTCCGGCTCGATCGCGGCCAGGGTCATGCCCCATACCTTCTGCGTATCCAGCAGGTTGGCCACCAGCAGCCACGGCGGTGGCCGCTTGGCCAGCGCCGAACCGGGGAACGGCAGGAAGCGGCGCTGGCGTGGTGCCTGGAAATCGCCCTTCTCGGTGCGGTGGCCGATCTGCGTCGGCAGGCCCGCCACCAGCGCCCGGTGCAGGGTCTGGTAGGCAGCGGCACGCACGCGTTCGCTGAAGCCGCCGCCGGCGGGCGCCTGTTCCTTCTGCGCGCGCACGGCCACCGGTGCCGGTGCGGCCTCGGCCTTGCCTTCGCGGGCCAGGCGCGCGGCACGATGCAACTGGCCGCGGGTGGCCTTTACTGAGGCCGCGTCATCACGTGCCGGTGCCGGCGCACTGCTGCCGGCCAGCAGCGGTGCCATCGATGCCTCGCTGGCCTCTTCCTTCCAGCCCAGTTCCTCGCACAGCAGCCGCAGCTGGCGATGCAGCTCGCGCCACTCGCGCATGCGCAGGAAGCCGAGGAAATGACGTCCGCACCAGTCGCGCAGCTTGGACTGGGTCAGGTCTTCGTGGGCCTGCCGGTAGGCATCCCACAGGCGCAGCACGCCGACGAACTCGGAGCGGCCATCGGCGAACTGCGCATGCGCGTTGTCGGCGGCACCGCGCGCTTCCGGCGGGCGTTCGCGCGGGTCCTGGATGCCCAGGAACGAGGCAATCACCAGCATCGGCCGCAGGCAGCCTGCAGCCTGTGCGGCCACCAGCATGCGCGCCAGCTTCACGTCCACCGGCAGGCGTGCCATCTGCTTGCCGATGGTGGTCATGCGCCGCTCGGCATCGATCGCGCCCAGCTCGGTCAGCTGCTGCCAGCCATCGGCAACGGCACGCTCGTCCGGCGCCTCCAGGAACGGGAACTCCTCGATGCGGCCCAGGCCCAGCTGCAGCATGCGCAGGATCACGCCGGCCAGGCTGGAACGGCGGATTTCCGGATCGGTGAACTCCGGCCGCGCCTGGAAATCCGCCTCGGCGTACAGGCGGTAGCAGATGCCTTCGGCGATTCGGCCGCAGCGACCCTTGCGCTGGTTGGCGCTGGCCTGCGAGATCGGCTCGATGTGCAGGCGATCCAGCTTGTTGCGCGGGCTGTAGCGCTTGACGCGGGCGAAGCCCGGATCGACCACGTAGCGGATGCGTGGCACCGTCAGCGAGGTCTCGGCCACGTTGGTGGCCAGCACGATGCGCCGGTTCGGCCCGGGGTTGAACACCCGGTCCTGGTCCTGGTTGGACAGGCGCGCGTACAGCGGCAGCACCTCGGTATTGCGGTACTTGCGCCGTTCCAGCGACTGGTGCGCATCGCGGATCTCGCGCTCGCCCGGCAGGAAGATCAGCACGTCGCCGCGTGCGTCCAGGCGGGTGATCTCGTCGACAGCCGACACGATGGCATCGTTGACGGTGCGTTCGCCCTGGTCTTCGCCCTCGCCTTCCAGCGCGCGGTAGCGCACTTCCACCGGGTAGGTGCGGCCTTCGACGCTGATCACCGGTGCGTTGTCGAAATGCTGGGCGAAGCGTTCGGTGTCGATGGTGGCCGACGTGACGATCAGCTTCAGGTCCGGGCGCTTGCGCAGCAGCTGCTTCAGGTAGCCCAGCAGAAAGTCGATGTTGAGGCTGCGTTCGTGTGCCTCGTCGACGATGATCGTGTCGTAGTTCGACAACCAGCGGTCGCTGGCGATCTCCGCCAGCAGGATGCCGTCGGTCATGAACTTGATGCGGCTGTCGTCGCTGACCTTGTCATTGAAGCGTACCTGGTAGCCCACCAGCTGGCCCAGTTCGCTCTGCAGTTCCTGCGCCACGCGGCTGGCCACCGCACGTGCGGCGATCCGTCGCGGCTGGGTGCAGCCGATCATGCCGGCCTGGCCACGGCCTGCGGCCAGGCACAGTTTCGGCAGCTGGGTGGTCTTGCCCGAACCGGTTTCACCGGCGATCACCACCACCTGGTGGTCGCGGATCAGTTTGATGATCGCGTCGGCTTCACGCGCAATCGGCAGCTGCGGGTCCAGAGTAATGGACGGCTGCTGTTGCGCCCGCACCTGCCGGCGCTGCACCGACGCCTGCAAGGCCTGCTCGAAAGTAGCGGCCAGTGCCGCATCCTGCGGCTTGGCCTGGCAACGCGAGAGCATTCCCAGCAAACGGCCCCGGTCGCGGCTCATGGCGCCGTCGATGGCGGCGCGCTGTTGGCGCAGGCGGGGCGATGGATTTTTATCGATAGAGTTCATCAATCGGTTCGTTCAAAACTTTGAAAGCGACCAGTCATCACGACCGGTTTATTGTGAAGGCCAACGATTCCATAAGGAGGAACCTCATGGCGAAGACCAAAAGCACGACCAAGGCCAAGACCGGCAAGCAGAAGCTTGCAGCGGCGGCACCGTCGGCGCCGAACATCGATATCGGGATCACCCAGGGCGACCGCAAGAAGATCGCCGACGGTCTGTCGCGCTTCCAGGCCGATGCGTTCACGCTCTACCTGAAGACGCACAACTTCCACTGGAACGTGACCGGGTCGATGTTCAACTCGCTGCACACCATGTTCGAGACGCAGTACACCGAGCAGTGGGCGGCACTGGACGACGTGGCCGAGCGCATCCGCGCGCTGGGCTTCAATGCCCCGGGCTCCTACCGGGAATTCGCTGCGCTGACCTCGATCGTCGAGGAACCGGGCCTGACCGACAGTGCGGACTGGCGTGAAATGGTACGCCAGTTGGTGGTCGCCAACGAAGCGGTATGCCGTACGGCGCGTGAAGTGCTGGATGTGGCGGCCAAGGGTGACGATGCCCCGACCGAGGATCTGATGACCCAGCGCCTGCAGACCCACGAGAAGTACGCCTGGATGCTGCGCTCGCTGTTGCAGTAAGGGTTGGGGGTGTTCGGCAGGGCTTGCAGCCCTGCACCCGCCGAAGCCTTCAAGCCAGAGCCAGAGCAAAAGCCAGTTTCCTGAAGGTTGGCGGGGTGGGTCCGGTTGAGGGGGGGTGAGCGGCATGGATGCCGCGACCAAGCCCCCATGGACGGGTTTACGGCGTCCCCCTCGACCGGACCCACCCCGCCTTCGACAGATTTCCGCGATCTGCCAGGGCATTGCTTGGGGTCAGATCCGTTTTCCGCAGGAAAACGGATCTGACCCCATTTTGATTGTCGATATCTGACAGATTTCATCCACGCATGGCGTGGATCTACCCGCTACCGGGCCAAGTCTGGGGGAGAGCCCCCTGAGTCAGGGGGCGGACGCGAAGCGGCGGGGGTCTGGGAGCTGGAAAGTGGGGCCCGCGTTTCGCGCAGCGAAGCGTGGGAGCGGCAGCGCGCATGCGATGGCGCGTTCCCAGGGCGCAGCCCTGCCGCCGCCTCCGGGAGGTAAACTAACCGGATGGCTTCCCGTCCCGCGCACGACCTGCTTCAACGCGTCTTTGGTTACGACGATTTCCGTGGTCCGCAGCAGGACATCGTGGAGCATGTGGCTGCCGGTCACGACGCCCTGGTGCTGATGCCCACCGGCGGCGGCAAATCGCTGTGCTATCAGGTCCCGGCCCTGCTGCGTGACGGTTGCGGCATCGTCATCTCGCCGCTGATCGCACTGATGCAGGACCAGGTCGAAGCCCTGCGCCAGCTCGGCGTGCGCGCCGAGTACCTGAATTCAACCCTGGATGCCGAGACCGCCGGCCGCGTCGAGCGCGAGCTGCTCGCCGGCGAACTGGACATGCTGTATGTCGCCCCTGAGCGGCTGCTGACCGGGCGTTTCCTGTCGCTGCTGTCGCGCAGCCAGATCGCCCTGTTCGCCATCGACGAAGCACACTGCGTGTCGCAGTGGGGCCATGACTTCCGCCCCGAATATCGCCAGTTGACCGTGCTGCACGAGCGTTGGCCGCAGATCCCGCGGATCGCGCTGACCGCCACCGCCGATCCGCCGACCCAGCGCGAGATCGCCGAGCGCCTCGATCTGCAGGAAGCGCGCCATTTTGTCAGTTCCTTCGACCGTCCCAACATCCGCTACACCGTGGTGCAGAAGGACAACGCCCGCAAGCAGCTGACCGACTTCCTGCGCGGCCACCGTGGCGAGGCCGGCATCGTCTACTGCATGTCGCGGCGCAAGGTCGAGGAGACCGCTGAATTCCTCTGCGGCCAGGGCTTCAACGCTCTGCCTTACCACGCCGGCCTGCCGCCGGAAGTGCGCGCCGGCAACCAGCGCCGCTTCCTGCGCGAGGACGGCATCGTGATGTGTGCCACCATCGCCTTCGGCATGGGCATCGACAAGCCGGACGTGCGCTTCGTCGCGCATACCGACCTGCCCAAGTCGATGGAGGGCTACTACCAGGAAACCGGACGCGCAGGCCGCGATGGCGAAGCCGCCGAGGCCTGGCTGTGCTACGGCCTGGGTGATGTGGTACTGCTCAAGCAGATGATCGAGCAGTCCGAGGCGGGCGAAGAGCGCAAGCAGCTGGAGCGGGCCAAGCTCGACCATCTGCTGGGCTACTGCGAATCGATGCAGTGCCGCCGCCAGGTGCTGCTGGCCGGCTTCGGCGAGACCTACCCCCAGCCTTGCGGCAACTGCGACAACTGCCTGACGCCACCGGCCTCGTGGGACGCGACCATACCGGCACAGAAGGCGCTGAGCTGCGTCTATCGAAGCGGCCAGCGCTTCGGTGTCGGCCACCTGATCGACATCCTGCGCGGCAGCGAGAACGAGAAGGTGAGGCAGCAGGGCCACGACAAGCTGAGCACTTATGCCATCGGCCGCGACCTCGATGCACGCACCTGGCGCAGCGTGTTCCGCCAGCTGGTCGCGGCCAGCCTGCTGGAAGTGGACAGCGAGGGTCACGGTGGCCTGCGCCTGACCGATGCCAGCCGCGACGTGTTGACCGGCCGCCGCCAGATCAGCATGCGCCGCGACCCGGCCAGCAGCACCAGCGGACGCGAGCGCAGCGCGCAGCGCACCGGCCTGTCGGTGCTGCCGCAGGACCTGGCCCTGTTCAACGCGCTGCGCGGCCTGCGCGCCGAACTGGCCCGGGAACAGAACGTACCGGCGTTCGTGATCTTCCACGACAGCACCCTGCGCAACATCGCCGAGCAGCGCCCGACCAGCCTGGATGAACTGGCCCGGGTCGGCGGCATCGGCGGCACCAAACTGAGCCGCTACGGCCCGCGCCTGGTCGAGATCGTGCGTGAAGAGGGCTGACGGTATCGCGTTGCCGCGCTGCGCGGCCGCCGGGCATGGCCCCAACGGCGCGCGGGCGCCCCTGTAGAGCCGAGCCCACGCTCGGCTGCCTCTGCGCGAACAGCAGCCGAGCGTGGGCTCGGCTCTACGCTGGTGCAGGTCCAATCTTGAACCGGCCATTCAGCCGGAAGTGCATCCGCGTCCGCTTGCGGCTAGATTAGCGTCATGTCCCTGGCCTCGACCCTGCTCCGCGTCGTGCTCATGCTCAGCCTGTTGCTCAACGGGCTGAACGCGGCCCTGGCCCGTGGTCACGAAGAAATGGGGCGGATGGCTCACGCCGCAGCCGCGGCTGTTGATGGCGGCACTGCCGACTGCCACCACCACGCGGGCATGCAGGCCGACCCGGCCCCGCAGGCCAAGGCCCCGGCCCACGACGCCCACTGCCAGATCAAGGACTGCGTGCGCAGCTGCGCCCAGCACCCGCTGCTGGTGGTGCAGCCGTTGCCGTTCATGGCCGGACCGGCGCTGTCGCTGGCCCCGCAGCCGATGCCGGCCACCGGCCGGCCGGCGCCGCCGCTGCCGCCGATCTCACGCCCTCCCATCGGCTGATTCCACACGCACCGTGCGCCCTGCGCACCGCAGCCGGCCGCCTGCCGGCGTCTTTACGTGTCTGGAGTCACCACCATGAATACCCGTATCCCCCGCGGTCCGGGCCCTGTGCCCATGCCGTCGCGCCGCCTGTTCGTGCAGGGCCTGGCCGCCGGTGGCGTGGTTGCCGGCATCGCCGCTGTCGGCGTGCCGCAGCGCGCGCTCGCCGCCGCCACTGCCGCCCCACGCCTGGCCGGCGCCCCCGCCGTGCTCAGCGACACCCGCATCGAACTGGCCATCGGCGAATCGCTGGCCAACTTCACTGGCCGCACCCGTCCGGCGATCACCGTCAATGGATCGCTGCCGGCACCGATCCTGCGCTGGCGCGAAGGCCAGACCGTGGACCTGTTCGTGCGCAACACCCTGGAACGCCACCCGACCTCGATCCATTGGCACGGCATCCTGCTGCCTGCGAACATGGACGGTGTGCCGGGACTGAGCTTCAATGGCATCGGCCCCGGTGAGACCTACCACTACCACTTCGAACTGAAGCAGTCGGGTACCTACTGGTACCACAGCCACTCGATGTTCCAGGAGCAGGCCGGCCTGTACGGAGCGCTGATCATCGACCCGGCCGAGCCGGCGCCCTACCACCACGACCGCGAGCACGTGATCCTGCTGTCCGACTGGACCGACATGGACCCCGGCGCGCTGTTCCGGCGCATGAAGAAGCTCGCCGAGCATGACAACTACTACAAGCGCACCCTGCCCGACTTCCTGCGTGACGTGAAGCGCGACGGTTGGTCGGCCGCGTTGTCCGACCGTGGCATGTGGGGGCGGATGCGGATGACGCCCACCGACATCTCCGACGTCAATGCGCACACCTACACCTACCTGATGAATGGCACCGCGCCGGCCGGCAACTGGACCGGGCTGTTCCGCAGCGGCGAGAAAGTGCTGCTGCGCTTCATCAACGGCGCCTCGATGACCTACTTCGACGTGCGCATTCCCGGCCTGAAAATGACCGTGGTCGCCGCCGACGGCCAGTACATCCATCCGGTCAGCATCGACGAGTTCCGCATCGCGCCGGCCGAAACCTACGACGTGCTGGTGGAACCGACCGGGCAGGATGCGTTCACCATCTTCTGCCAGGACATGGGCCGTACCGGCTTTGCCGCCGGAACGCTGGCAGTCCGCCATGGCCTGCAGGCACCGATTCCCGCGCGCGACCCACGCCCGTTGCTGACGATGAGCGACATGGGGCACGACATGGGTAGTGGTGGCCATGGTGGCCATGACATGGCCGCGATGAAGGGCATGGAAGGCGGCTGCGGCGCCAGCATGGGCCACGACGGCGATACCGCCAGCAGGGCACCGAAGCACCCGGCCAGTGAGCGCAACAACCCGCTGGTGGACATGCAGAGCTCGGCCACCGAACCGAAGCTGGAAGATCCCGGCATCGGCCTGCGCGACAACGGTCGCCAGGTACTCACCTACGGCGCGATGCGTAGCCTGTTCGAGGACCCCGATGGCCGCGAGCCGAGCCGCGAGATCGAGCTGCACCTGACCGGCCACATGGAGAAGTTCTCCTGGTCGTTCGATGGCATTCCGTTCGCCAGCGCCGAGCCGCTGCGACTGAACTACGGCGAGCGCATGCGCATCGTATTGGTCAACGACACCATGATGCAGCACCCGATCCACCTGCACGGCGTGTGGAGTGATCTGGAGAACGCGCAGGGCGAATTCCAGCTGCGCAAGCACACCATCGACATGCCACCCGGCACCCGCCGCAGTTACCGCGTGCGTGCCGATGCGCTCGGTCGCTGGGCCTACCACTGCCATCTGCTGTACCACATGGAAGCGGGCATGATGCGCGAAGTGAGGATCGAAGAATGAGCCGCTCACTGCTTTCCCCCAGCCTGCTGGCCCTGGGTCTGGCCACCGCATTGCCGGTGTTCGCGCAGTCGCATGCCGGGCATGACATGGGCACGATGGACCCGCCGCCGAAGACCGCGAAGACCCCGGCCGAACCGGTCGACCACTCGAAGATGGATCATTCGAAGATGAACATGGGTGCGGCGGGTCAAGCCGGCATGGACCACTCCACGATGGACCACTCGAAGATGGACCATGGCGCGATGCAGCCAGCGGCAATGGACCATTCCACGATGGATCACGCCGCCATGGGTCACGGCACGCCCGCACCGATCGAACCGCGCGAGCCGATCCCGGTTCCCACCGATGCCGACCGCGCTGCCGCCTTCCCTCCGATCGCGCATGGTGCGATGGAGCATGCACCACAGATCAACAGCCTGCTGCTGATCGATCGCCTCGAACACTGGGACGGCAAGAACAGCACCGGCCAGGCCTGGGAGGCCACCGGCTGGATCGGTGGCAACATCAACCGCCTGTGGTTGCGCACCGATGGCGAACGCAGCCGCGGCAGCACAGAATCGTCGTCACTGGAAGCACTGTATGGTCGCAGCGTATCGCCGTGGTGGGACGTGCTGATCGGCGTGCGCCAGGACTTCCGGCCGGCCGACTCGCGCACCTGGGCGGCCATCGGCATCCAGGGCCTGGCGCCGTACAAGTTCGAAAGCTCGGCGACGCTGTACATGGGTTCCGGTGGCCAGGTGCTGGCCAAGGCCGAGGTCGAGTACGACGTGCTGCTGACCAACCGCCTGATCCTGCAGCCGCTGCTGGAAGCCACCGTCGCAGCCAAGGATGAGCCGGAGTACGGCATTGGTCGCGGACTGAACAAGGTCGAAGCCGGGCTGCGCCTGCGTTATGAGTTCAGCCGCCGTTTCGCGCCATACATCGGCATCAGCCACGAGCGCACGTTTGGCGACACCGCCGATCATGCTGGCGACCACGCACGCGACACGCGCTGGGTGGCGGGCGTGCGCATGTGGTTCTGAGCAGCGGTTCGTGAGCATTGGCCAGCCCCGGCAGCCGCCGGGGCCGGCTACACTGCGCCACGTTCCAATGCAGGCTCCGCCATGTCGCTGCAGATCCGCCGCGCCACCCTTGCCGATGTCGACGCCCTGTCGGCCATCGCGATTGCCACCTACAACGAAACCTGGGGCGACTCGTACCCGGCGCAGGAGCTGCAGGATTTCCTGCAGGCGCACTACAGCAGCGAACCGCAGCGCGCCGAACTGTCCGACCCGCGCAGCGCGATCTGGCTGCTGGTGGACGGCGACAACGTGGTCGGCTACCTGGCTGCTGGTGCCAACACCCTGCCGCATGCCGAGGCCCGCGAAGGCGACATCGAACTGAAGCGGTTCTACATCCTGGCCGCACACCAGAACGGCGGCCATGGTGCACGCCTGATGGACGCGTTCATGGCCTGGCTGGACCAGCCGCACCGCCGCACCCTGTGGGTGGGCGTCTGGGAGGAGAACTTCGGCGCGCAGCGCTTCTACGCGCGCTATGGCTGCAGCAAGGTCGGCGAGTACGACTTCATCGTCGGGGATACGCGCGACCGCGAGTTCATCCTGCGGCGGACGTGATCGCGCGCTCCATGTAGAGTCGAGCTTGCTCGACTATAGGCGGCAACATCCAGTCGAGCATGGCTCGACGCTACAAACTAGAAATCGAACAATTCAGACAGGAAGCTGTCCTTTTTCTTTTTCTTGTATCCGTGGCCCCGGTTGTCCTCGTAGCGCTGGCCCAAGTGGCGGGTATCACGATGCATCACCGGCGGCGGCGTGGTCGCCGGCTGCGCCTGCACAGGTGCCGGCGGCGGCAGCGCAGCGCCGGCGCGTTCGATGATCTTGTCCAGCTCGCCACGGTCCAGCCACACGCCACGGCAGCCGGGGCAGTAATCGATCTCGATGCCATGGCGCTCGGCCATCTGCAGGGTCTGGGTCTTGCACACGGGGCACAGCATGGGCATGGCTCCTGAAGGTCTGGCAACGACTCTACCTGCCCACCGATGACTGTGCGGCAACACATGACCGATGGCGCAGGGACTTCCGGCGCGTGCCAGCGTCCCCGGCCGCCTTCCACACTGCACGCTGGTTCCGCAGGGAGTGCGTGCATGACCGTCCTGTCCCGCCTGCCCAACGCGGCGCGCCTGCTGCTGGTGCTCCTCGGCGTCGGCCTGGGCCTCAATCTGCGCGATGTCGCTGCGGCCGCAGGCGCGCAGATTCCCGCCTTGCCTATGCCCTACGGCGGCAGCCTGCTGGACAACGCACTGGCCGTCCTGCTGGCGCTGCTCCTGGCCGCACTGCTGCGCCCGCGTGGGGTGGGCCTGATGGCCAGCCTGGGGCTGCACGGGAACGACTGGCGCGGCCCGTTTTGGGTGCTGCTGGCCAGCCTGCCCTGCTGGCTGGGCCTGGCGGTGCTGGGCACGCCCAACACCGCACTGACCGCACTCGATGCGACGATGCTCGCCGTGCTGTTCCCACTGGCCGAGGAAGTGCTGTTCCGTAGCCTCGGCTTCGTGCTGCTGGTGAAGCTCATGCGTGGCCCATGGTCCCTGCTTGCGCTGCCGCAGGCGCTGCTGTTCGGTTGGGTGCACTGGCTGGGCTTCGGCGGCTTCGACGGCGGCGGCACTGCCCTGTTCGTCGGCGCGGTCATCGCACTGGGCGGCTTCATCTTCGCTTGGCTTGACCATCTGGACGGCGACACCCTGTGGTGCGGCCTGGTGCTGCATGTATCGATGAACATGGCGTGGAACGTGTTCAACCTCAACGACGCCGTCGCGCTGGGCTGGCAGGCCACCAGCCTGCGTATCGGCGCCGCGCTGCTGGCGGTGGCGGTGCTGGCCTGGCAGGTACGCCAGCGACGCCCGCGCCTGCTGTAACGCTCACTTAGCCTGCCGTGCACGCCGGGATCACCCCCGGCTTGCGCATACTTGCGCGCCTTTTCATTGCTGCTTTCCGGAGCTGTAGCGCCATGTTGCTGTCCAAGCGCCACGTTGAACCCCGCGTCCTGCTGATCGAGGACGCAGAGGAAACTCGCGAGCTGAGCCGTCTTGCGCTGGAAAGCCAGGCCTGCCACGTGGTGGGCGTGAGCTCTGCCGAAGCAGCATTGGGCCTGCTGGCCGCAGGTGAGCGTTTCGACCTGCTGTTCACCGACGTCAACCTGGGCCCGATCAGCGGCATTGAAGCTGCCAACCGGGTCCGCGGCCTGTATCCCCAGCTGCCGATCCTGGTGACGTCGGGCATGGACCAGCACCAGGTGCTGCCGCAGCTGCGCGACGGCATTCATTTCCTGCCCAAGCCCTACAACATGAGCGAGCTGCTCGACGCCATCCGCCTGTGCTTCCGCCACGCCGATGCGGGCGTATTGATCGGGCCGGATGCGCAGGCAGCGTGAGGCGTTCATCCACACATGGCGTGGATCTACCGGGTTCTTGCAGTAGATCGACGCCATGCGTGGATGGCGCCCACCTTCAACCGCTGCTGTACGGTCCGGTACCCGGGAACACCTTCAGCAGCGCGCGGGTGATCATGTCCGGATACACGGTGAAGTGATCCTCGTCATCGATCACCATGTTGTCCACCGTCAACGAGCGCCCGCTGGCGCGCAGCTGCTCGGCGAACTCGGCGTTGTGGCGCAGCATGTCGTTGCGGGTGAAATAGCGCGGCTCCGGCTTCACCGTTTCGAAGCTGCCGATCGACAGGACCACCGTGGTCGGCTGCGTGGGCGCCGTGGCCTCGGCCTGCATGCGCGGTACCCGATGGTTGTCGAACCACAGCGACGGGCTTGACAGGATGTAGCTGTGGAACATGTCCGGGCGCGTGGTCAGCACGTAGGCGCCAAACAGGCCGCCATAGGAATGACCGGCATAGGCGCGCCGCGCCGGATCGGTGCGGTAGCGCGCATCGATCATCGGCAGTACCTGCTCAGCGAGGAAATCGCGGTAGTGCGCCGCGCCGCCGTAGCTGACGTCGTCGCTGTAGTCACGCGGATCGGTGCGCGCCGGATCGCTGGGCGTGTAATCGCGCGAGCGGCTCTGCTTGGACGTCAGGCCCTCCTGCGGCGGCAGCCCGACCAGGATGAAATCCTCCAGGTTCACGCCCTTCTGCCCCACCATGTTGCGCACGCTGCGCACCAGCGGGAAGCTGTACAGCGCATCGGTCACGTACAGCACCGGATAGCGCTTCTCCGGATGCGCCGCGTAGTCAGCCGGCAGTGCTACCCAGATCGGATAATCGCGGCCCACCGGATCGTGCACGCGCAGCGCTTCGGTATCCGGCAGCACCACGCCCGGCGCAGCGGTGGCCGCGCTTTCCTTCGCTTCATTCTGCGTTGCCGGTGGCGCCACCGACATCGCACAGCCACTCATGGCCAGGCAGGCCGCCATACTCCATCCACGCACACGCTGCATCCACACTCTCCCATTGCGGGCGGCGCACCGCATGGCACCGCTGCCGCATCCTTGCATGGCGTGCAGCCCGGTGCCAGTGCGGTCAGGGCGAGGCCGGCGGTGGTGCCGGGAACAGCGTGCGCAGCGCCTGCATCGCGGCCGGATGATAGATCGTCGCGTGCGTTTCCTCCGGCAGTGGCAGGTACTTCACCAGCGGCGACGGCGAGGCGTGCTGCAGCAATGCGGCCAGTCGTGCGGCAGAGGCGGCCAGCTCCGGCTGCCCGCTGCTGGCCAGGAACACGTGCGGCTGCGCACGCGTCACCGCAGGCAACTGCTTGGCCACTCCGGCCAGCATCGCGCCGCGGTTCCACCACAGGCTGGGATCCAGCGCGATGTAGCTGTTGAACAGTGCCGGTTCCTGCAGCAGCGTCTCAACCACGAACAGGCCGGCCAGCGACTCACCGATCAGCGCGCGCTCGTCGGTGGTCGGGTAGCGCTGGCGTACCTGCGGCATCAGTTCATCGCGCAGAAACGTGCGGTAGGCCGCGGAACCCCCAATGCGCGGCGCGATCTTCTGGTCCTGCGGATCGCTGCTGGGGCCGGTCATGTCGCGACGGCGCTCGGTGTTCTCGATGCCGACCAGCAGGAACGGGCGCATGCTGCCATTGCCGCTAAGCACCTGCACCAGTCCTGCCACGTGCAGGAAGTCCTCACCGATGCCGCCGTCGGGCATGTAGATCACCGGCAGCGGCGCCTTCGGGTCCAGGCCCCAGGGCTGCGGGCGGTAGACGTTGATGCGGCGGGTCTCGCCCAACGCCTTCGATTCGAGGGTGAAGGTTTCGCCGATCACCAGCGGGGTTGCGACCGATGATTGTGCGGACAGCGCCGGTTCGGCGGCCATCAACGGCGCGACGGAGACGGCGGACAGCAACAGCGACAGCATGAGCAAGCGCATGGGGTGACCCGTCCTGGGAAAGAGGCCGAGCATAGCGGCCCAGCGGCAGGCATTGGCGGCTTCTGCACGCTCAGCATCCCTGCCAGATGCATAGATCCCTGCCATGCGGGGGATGACCTCCCCGCGCGCAACCGGGTACGGCCCGGTTTCCCATGCAAATCGCAGCCGAGCATGGCTCGGCTCTACAACACCTTGGACGTCGCAGATGCACCGATTTTTGAGTGCGTGACCCGCTGTTCCGTACCACCACGGCTGGCAAACGTGGCGCGCACTTTCCACGTTCCCCATCACGCAAAACTGCCGTCAGCGGCAGTTACCGACATTGTCCAACGCGACCGGCCGAGCGCATGAGCACATGCGTCGCGCCCTGTCGCTTGCTGCGTCGGCGCGGCCTGCGCCACCATCGGCGCGCGCCTGGATTCCGCATCGTTCTTCGGAGAATCCTCATTGAGTTCCATGCGCAGGCGTAAACACCATGCTGCGCCACCGACAACGGGTGGCAGCGGGCCTGCAAGCCCGTAATGACATTCACGCTGTTGTTTGCGCTCACCCGCCGACACTGTCTTTGGACCGTGCCGGCGGGTGATCAGTCGGCCTTCATGGCGGGCGCTGCGTGGGGGCCTTCTGGCCCGCCGGTTACTGCGTGATGTCATTCCGGCTTGCAGCCACGCATCGCCCGCCACCCGTTCTGCGCGGTGGCACGCCCACTCCAGAGCTGAGGAAGCCGAGATGACCGATCATCCGCCCTATGCTTCGTACACCGCCAGCACCCACGATGACGGCGACAACCCTTCGCCCGAACTGAGCACGTTTCTGGGCTGCCTCAAGCGCATCCGCGCGGGCGAAGGCGCCGATGGCCAGCCCTGGCCTGAAACCAGCGTTTCCACCGGGCGCGGGGTTGCCCTGTCGCGGGTGGAACGGGCCGCCATCAGCATGCTGACCGTGGCGGAAATGCTGCACGCCGCCGACCGCTGCCGGGCAATGGCCACGCCCGACCGGCATCTGGATGCCGGCGTGGTTGAAGGGCTGTTCTTCGCCTGCCGCAGCCTGGCCGAGCTGGTGTGCCGGGATGTGCGGCCGGAGTAGCATCACCCTGTGCCGCGAACCGGGCCATACTGGGGCCGGACCGGCCGGCACCGGGTCCCATCGAAACCTACAAGGAGGTTTGCGTGTTGAATGTCGTGGTCGTTGCCGCGCTGGCTGCTGGCCCCGCTGCGTCCGTACCGTATGCCGATTGCCTGCTGGGCAATATCCAGCCCGGGCTGTCCGATCATGCTGTGCAACTGGTACAGCGGGCGTGCGCCGCAAAGCATCCAGACAGTTTCCTCGCCTCGCTGGAACTGGAACGCACCTACAGCGCCCAGCGGCAGGCGCGGTCCGATGCGGATCGTGCGACAGCGGAACGCTCTGCGAATGCTGCCGCCAACCCCGCAGCGGTCGCCGCGCAGGCAGCCACCGAACGCGAGGCGGCGCGGGCGCGCGGCGCCAAGGCGAACTAGGCATTTTTCGGGCAACAACACAAAAGGCACCGCTGAGCGGTGCCTTTTTGAATGACTTGAGTCGTTGAATGCAATGGTGGGCCGTGAAGGATTCGAACCTTTGACCAAAAGATTAAAAGATGGCTAGACCATCGTTTAGGATCAGTGGCCTACATCCGCGTTTTTTCCCGGCCGATTTCCGTGAAACGCCTGCGGTTGCTTGTGGTCCAACTGAATTCTCCCGCTCCGGATCTCGCTGATCTGGCCGACACTCGGCCCCCAAGCCTGGAACTAGTTTTCATGATCTATTTTTCTGCTGATCAAGATGACAATACCTCGATGACGATCTATCGCGGCATGACCTCGCATCAGTGGAAGACTCGGCAAGGCATTGCGCGAAAGGGCGAGGAACGCGAGGCACAGTTTCATGCAGGAGACACTCGGGTCTCTGCAGGAGACACTGACATCTACGTCGGCAGGTGCGTTCAGAACGCTCTGACCTTCACTGCGATGGACTCTTCCGGCTACAGGCACAGTTGGCTGAGCTTCACCAAAGATAAGTCCGTCGCTGCGTTCTTCGCGCTGAATGAGCTGGACGAGTCAGGTTCAGATCATGGGGTTGTTGTCGAGACGACCCTGGAAGCGCTTCGTGAACTTGGAATAGCCTACGCGCAGAACGACATTCGAGTTCCATGGGAGCAAGAGATCAGTGTGGATCTCTACGACTCCCCCTACTTCCCGGAGTCAGCAATCATCCAAGTGCATCACGTGCCTTACTCGGAGCTCTGGAAGGTCGCATCGGACCTCCAGAGTCGCTGGGGAGGGACGGGAGCCTACACCCGGCATGCTTTCAGCATATGAGGATCAATGGCAAGGAAGAAGATCTGGTAACCACTCCGCTAGCGCCCTCAAGGTCTTTGTCCGCGCCTGCGACCGTCGCTTCCAGCATGCATCAGAACGAGCACGGGGCCTGCGAATCCCCAGCAAGTCATTGAAGCGTTAGGAACAGTTTGAAACTTCCCCTCGCACCGCAGGGGGCGCGGATCTGCACCACCTAGACTTCGCTTCCCAAAGGTGGCGTAGAGGCCAGGTCGATGCAGACAGGTACCTCCATATTGAATCCCAGCGTTGTTGCCAACGCGGAGAAGCTGCAGTCAGAGTTCAGATGCGGAGCCCCGTTTCCCCACCTGGTCGTTGATGACTTTCTCGACCTGAACTTCGCTGAGCTTCTCTCCGAGCAGTTCCCGCCCTTTGATTGCGGCAACTCAATGGGAGATGACGGAACACCCGGCGGGAAGTCCACCGTCGAGGCGGTGCGCTCTCTGGGCACCGCCTATCGTCAGCTCGACGATTGCATCAGAAGTCCCGAGTTCCTTCGGCTGCTATCGAGGCTGACCGGGATTGATGGGTTGATCTACGACCCGTGGTACCTCGGCGGTGGAACCCACGAAAGCAGAGACGGGACCAGCCTCGACCCGCACATCGATGCCAACTTCCACCCCGTCGAACCCTGGCACCGTCGTCTCAACGTCGTCATCTATCTGAATCCGTCCTGGGAAGCGGAATGGGGTGGCTCGTTTGAGCTGTTCCGTGATCCCTGGACCACGTCAAACGCCGAGAGGCAAGTGCCGCCAACGTTCAATCGGTGCGCGATCTTCGCGACATCCGAACACTCCTGGCATGGCTTCAGCCAGGTTCGTCTGCCGGCAGCACACGCTCAGCGCACCCGGCGATCGATTGCGCTCTTCTTCTACACCGAGGTTCGACCTGCCGCAGAAACGGTGGAGCGGCACACGGTTCACTACGTCAAGCGCCAACTACCAGACTACTTCACCACGGGCTACGTACTGAGTGCGCACGACGTCGCATGGGCCAAGGACGTGATCGCGCAACGCGATGCGCATATCCGGCAGCTCTATTCCGAGAACGCCGCCCTACGCAACGCTCAGAACTCTGGCCTGGGGGGCACGCTTCTCTACTGGGCAAAGCGCGCCTTCCTTCGTCTGCGCCACGCGCGGTAGCACCGGGAGTACCGAAGGCTCCTTCGCATCGCCCGCACCCGACCGGGCCGGGCCGGGAGGCAGCCTACTCTCCTGCCATCCAACTGAATGGCAGGACCACAGCGGTCCTGGCCAGCCTGTTGGCGCGCAGCGCCTGGCGGTACTTGGTCAATGCGGCCACGTCGGAGCGGAGCCTTGCTTGATGCCGGGCAACCACAACTCCGCACCGGCCTGGCCCTGCTCAAAACTGCTGCGGCTCCGGGCAGGGCTGCCCGGACCATATCGGTGACGGTCGAGCGAAGCGAACCACGAGCCGTCGTCCACCAGTTAGGAGACGTGCAGGATACGGCTGGCCGTCGCAGGGACTGGGATCACACAGCCAGGCAACGCAGGTAAGCGAGAGGGAAAGAGAGGAAGCGCGTGAGTGGATAGAGAGATGGGTACCCCGCCCTTATAGAGGGAAATTTTCAGATGCCCATCGGGAAGAGGCAATTTCTGTAACGCCCCAGCGAAAAGCACCAAATACCGTTCAAATTCATATAGTTATGAATCAGCTCCACTGGCAACTAATGAGCAATCAAACTGCAATCAGATTGCTAAGGGACAGGGCAATCTTCCTCCTGAAATTTCTCTTTATGAATCAATAACATTGCATCAGCGCCCCGCACCGATTATCGGCACATTGCCTTCCCAAGCAACCTCAAATCCTTCTTCTAATTCAACGACATAGGTCGGCTCCAGCGAGATGGCCCAACAGATTGCCTGTTTCCGATGGGCACATGAAGAATTCCGGCCGCTCATCAGCGACAGACCAGCAGTGCCCTGGCCGCACCAAAGCTGCCCGAGCGCAGGGATCTGCAGGCGGCGAACCATGCTGCCCATGGAACAGGAGCCCACGTAGGGCAGGACTTTCGGCAAGTTGCAGGGGCTGCAGGGAAACCGCCCTATCAAGTCCGCAGGCGTGGCGGGGAGACGAGTGCGCGCGCGGGGCATTGAGCATCGCCTGACAAACCGCAGCTGGTTTCGGCGATCTTTGACTTCGTTGATGCGAATTCGTGTCGTACTCGTCCCACATCTACACACAGACGAGCAATGCCCCCACCGGTCAGCCCAGCTCGCGTAGCCACATATTCCGTGGCCTCCGGGAATCCCCGTCCCTCATCTTCGGGCACTCAAGTTGCGGCCCGTCTCGCCGATAGCTCACGCTCAGGGGGAATCCACAAATCTATTGAGGAAGGTGTGTATGTCTGATGGTCTCTCGTTGGGAATTTGGACCGGCATTGGTGCCGCCGGTGGCATCGCCGTTGCGCTCATCGGGGCCGGGCTGCGCCGGTTCGCCGGCTATATGAATGCCGAGGAGGTCAAGCCGCGCCCGCTCATGGCCTGGTGCATCATGTTGGCTATCGTCGGTGCTGTAGCAGGCACGGTGTGGCAGAGCATCGGGTTCGCAGAGTGCCGCGACGCGGGCTACAAGGTGGCAGAGTGCCTGTTGCCCGTACTGCGGCGGGACTGAGCAGTTGGCGTGCCCCACAGGCGGCAATCTCCCGGTGCATCAGACATAAGAAACCCCTGCCGCAAGGCAGGGGTTCCAGTCGCCAGAGGGTGCGGAAGACGCCGCATCTATGCCCTTGAGCCGGCAGATTACGCGGCCCTGGGGCTGATGTGGTCGATCACATCCGCCAGTTCCACGCTAACGGTCAACAGGTCGTACTGCGTTTGCAGGTTCAACCACAGCTGTGGCGTGGTGCCGAAGTAGCGTCCCAGACGAAGCGCGGTATCGGCGGTGATGCCGCGACGGCCGGCGATGATCTCAGAAACGCGGGCCGGGGTGACATTGATCTCGGCGGCCAGTGCGCGTGCGGACATGCCCAGCGGGACCAGGAACTCTTCGGAAAGGATTTCTCCCGGATGGATAGCAGGGAGCGCGATAGCAGTTTTTGCGTTGGCGCGTGTCATGTGCTTTGTAGTTCGCCGCAGGTTGTGGGTGCGGCGCCTCCTATTTGGTGGGCTTCTATATGGTGGAACGAACTTGAACTAATGCAGCGCCGGAACGTCTCAGGGCCGGAGCTGGCGCCAGGCATTCCCGGCGCCTTGTCAGATCAGTGGTAGTCGGTGATCTCTACATCGTAAACGTCGCCATCTTTCCACTTGAAACAGATCCGAAACTGGTCATTGATGCGAATGCTGTACTGCCCTGACCTGTCGCCTTTGAGGGCTTCCAACCTGTTGCCTGGAGGGGCCTTCAGGTCAAGTAGTGAAGTTGCAGCGTTGAGATAGACCAGCTTTCGTAGAATCTGTTTTTCCAGATTAGCCATGGCTTTAACTTTCTTGCCGCTGGCTATTCGTTCCGTGTCCTTGTCTGCGTACGTTCGTATCAATGGCGGATCCTTCGTTGGCGACTGGTGTATCATATATCGATACACAGTACACCGCAAGCAGTTATGGATACTGTTTCGGGATTCGGCAGGGACCTAGCCAAGGCCGTTCGTGCCAGCGGCCGGGAGATGAACCATGCTGCCAGATGCGAGAAAGCCGCCTGTCGGCGGCTTGTGAAGGGCTGGAATGTGGAAGGGTTACGGGCTGGGCAGTCGGGACCGAGCCACGTCGAAGTAGTGCCTCGTCATCTCGATGCCGGTCCAGCTGTAGCCCTCAAGATCTGCGGCCACCAGCGTCGTGCCAGAGCCGGCGAACGGATCCAGGATCCGGCCGCCTTCCTCACAGATCTGCACCAGCTGCCGCATCAGGTCGGTTGGCTTACCGGTCATGTGGTGCTTGTCGGCCTTCCTCACCTTCTCCCGGATGACCCCGGGCAGCACCGGCGCCCGTCGACCGAGGGGCATGTGGCCCTTGCTGCCCCAGACCACGTACTCGGCCTGATTCCGAAACCGCCCCAACTGCGGCCGCACACCTTCAGTCTTGTCCCATACGGTGATGCCACGCCAGCCGACGCTGCCAGAGAACGTGCTGCAGCTGCCGCTCCTGGCCTCGCATCGGGAGGTGCGCCGTGTCGGCGGCTGACAAGATCATGCGTCCTGGCGCACACGGCGATGTGGCCGAGCTAACAGGCGCACACACCAAGCGCAGGCAGATTCAGAACCTGGCCCGCAACGGTATCCCGCATACCATTAACGCGGCCGGATGGCCGGTGGTCATGTGGTCGGCAGTCGATGGCTCGGCGAAGAAGGCACCCGAGGCAGATGGCGCTTGGTCAAGCAACGCTATGAGGTCCGCAGCGTAATGGGACGACGATCTAAGGATCCTGGTGCCATCCCACACATGCGGAAGCGTGTGCGGGGCAAGACCACGTATTACTTCTTCGACCACGGCGGCAAGCCGCGCCGGGAAACAGCACTGGGCAAGAGTTATCCAGAGGCTGTGCGCAAGTGGGCCGAGCTGATGGCGACCGAGGCAGCTGTGCCGGAAATCGTTACTTTTCGCGATGCCGCCAAGCGGTACAAGCAATTGGTCATCCCGAAGAAGCGCGCACAACGGCCAAGGTCAATCTGGCGGAGTTGGCGAAGCTCGAAGAATTCTTCTGCAATCCGCCTGCGCCACTGGCCAAGATCAGGCCACTGCACGTTCGTCAGTACCTGGACTGGCGAACCAAGAACGGGGCGGTGGCCATGGTCAGCGCCAACCGCGAGAAGGCGCTACTGAGTCATCTGTGGAACAAATGTAGGGAATGGGGCTTCACCGACGCGGAGACCCCTTGCAAGGGTGTGCGTGGTTACGGCGAAGCAGGCCGCGATGTGTACGTCGAGGACGACGTCTACCGGGCGGTGTGGGATGCAGCAGATCAGCCGCTGAGGGACGCGCTGGATCTGGCCTATCTAACGGGTCAGCGCCCTTCGGACGCCCTTAACATGGACAGGCGCGACGTGCGCTCTGGCTTCCTGCACATCAGCCAGAGCAAGACGAGGCACAAGCTGCGCATTGCCATTGAAGGGGAGCTGGCCGAACTACTGGTGCGCTTCAGCGCCAGGACGTTCAAGCGGCGCGGCAAGCAGAAGGGCGCGGTCATTGTGCACACGGCGCTGCTGCTGGACGAATACGGCCAGCCCCTCAGCAAGGGTCAGCTGCGGAGCCGGTTTGACGCAGCGCGCGAGCGTGCAGGGGTGCCCAAGGCGGCGTTCCAGTTCCGTGATTTGCATGCAAAAGCCGGAACCGATAAAGCCGATTCGGCGGCGGACATTCGCCAGGCCCAGCGGCAGTTGGGCCACTCGTCCGTGGTGATGACCGAGACCTACACACGAAAGCGAAAGGGCGACCGTGCAACCCCGACGAAGTAGTTTTGCGGAAAAGATATGCGATTGCGGAAAAACAAAAAGGGCTCCGGATCGCTCCGAAACCCTTATGCCGCAATGGTGGGCCGTGAAGGATTCGAACCTTCGACCAAAAGATTAAAAGTCTTCTGCTCTACCGACTGAGCTAACGGCCCATTGCACTGCCCCAGCCTTTCGGCGGGGTGGGCATTCTACCCTACTTTGGCCGGTCGCGTGAAACCCCGGTGTGTCGAGGATGCCGGCCAGCGGCCGGCACTACCAGCGGGCTTAAACCTTTCGGGCCATTGTCGCATCCCATCTGTGATCCTTTCCCGGAGCCATGGATGCGTCTGATCGTCAGCCTGCTTGCCGCCCTGCTGCCCTGCGCAGCCCTGGCCTCCCAATCCCAGGTCGTCACTGACGACATCGCCCGCTTCTGGGCCACCTATGATGCGGTGCGCGCCGAGCCTGATGCCGAACGCCGGGTGGCGCTGGTCCAGCAACGCTACATCGATCCGGGCAGCCCCGGCCTGCATGCGCTGATGCAGGTGCGCAACTACACCGCCCGCGAATACGCCGAGGCCATGCAGGCCTGGCCGCGCTTCTGGACCTCAGTACGACCGCTCACCGCCAACGCGCAGCAGGCCAGTGCCACGCTGGAGCGCGATCTTGTCGCCTTCCGTGCGCTCTACCCTGCCCTGCGCCCGGCCACCATCACCTATGCGGTGGGCGTGCTGCGCACCGGTGGCACCACGCTGGATGACAAGGTACTGATCGGCGCGGAGATGGCGCTGGGCGATGAGCGCGTGGACGTGAGCGAGCTGCCGGCGAAGATGCGCGACCGCCTGCGGATCTTCTACGACAGCCGGCCGGGTGCGAACAACGCGCAGAACAACCTGCACGAATACGTGCATACCCAGCAGCGCGAGACCACCGGCAGCCTGGCCCAGTACGCGGTACGCGAAGGCGTGGCCGAATACGTGGCAGAGCGCATCAGCGGGCGCCGCCCGGCGTTGCCGCTGTACACCTATGGGCCAGCGCACGAAGCGGAAATCCGCGCGCGCTTCCGCACGGAGATGCACGGGGACAACCTGGACAACTGGCTGTACAACAGCGCGCGCAATCCATTCGGGGTGAGTGACCTGGGCTACTACGCCGGCTACCGCATTGCGCAGGAGTACATGCGCCGGCAGACCGACGAGAGGACTGCTGTCGCGCGGATGATCGAGTTGGACTATGCCGATCCGGCTGCGGTGCGGGCCTTCATCGAGGCATCGGGATGGTTGCAGGCCCGGTAGATCAAGGAGTGCGGACAAGCGCTTGGCACCCACCGAGGGAGTGATTGCCCCACCGGTGAAGCCGGCCAGCGGCCGGCTCTACCGGAAGCGGTCAGGCGTACAGCGTCGGGTCGGGCACGCCGGCTTCGGCGAAGCCCTGCGCGCGCAGGCGGCAGGCGTCGCAGTGGCCGCAGGCGGCGCCGTTGGCGTCGGCGTTGTAGCAGGACACGGTCAGTCCAAAGTCCACGCCCAGGCGCACGCCTTCGCTGACGATCTGGCCCTTGCTGAGGAACTGCAGCGGGGCATGCACCTTGATGCCCGCGCCCTCCACGCCCGACTTGGTGGCCAGGTTGGCCAATGCCTCGAACGCGGCCACGAACTCGGGGCGGCAGTCCGGGTAGCCGGAGTAGTCGACGGCGTTGACGCCGCAGAAGATGTCGTTGGCGCCGAGCACTTCGGCCCAGCCCAGGGCCAGCGACAGCATGATGGTATTGCGCGCCGGCACGTAGGTGACCGGAATGCCGGCACCGCCCGCCTCCGGTACGTCGATGTCATCGGTCAGCGCCGAGCCACCGATGCTGCGCAGGTCCACGTCCACGGTCTTGTGCGCGACCACGCCCTGGGCCTTGGCCACGCGGGCGGCGGCATCCAGTTCGGAGGTATGGCGCTGGCCGTAGCGCACGCTCAGGGCATGCACGGCAAAGCCCTGTTCTTGGGCCATGGCGATGACGGCGGCTGAATCCATGCCGCCGGAGAGAAGCACGACTGCCTTCTTCATGGGAAATCTTCCGGTTGGGAGGGGAAAGCCAGCACGCTGTCCCGCGCCGGAGCTACATCAGGGAACGCTGCGCCGGCTCATCGGCCCGGCTCGTCGTTCCACAGGATTTTATGCAACTGCATCTGGAAGCGCACCGGCAACCGGTCTTCGACGATCCAGTCGGCCAACTGCCGCGCGGTGATCTCGCCCTTGCTCGGCGAGAAGAACACGGTGCAACGCTTCACCAGGCCGTGCTCGGCGACCATGGCCTTGGCCCAGTCGTAGTCCTCGCGGCTGCAGATGACGAACTTGATCTGGTCGCGCGCGGTCAGCAGCGGCAGGTTTTCCCAGCGGTTGCGCGCCACTTCGGCCGAACCCGGCGTCTTGATGTCGACCACGCGCGACACGCGCGGGTCCACTGCGCTGACATCCAGCGCGCCGGAGGTTTCCAGCGAGACATCCATGCCCACGTCGCACAGCTTCTGCAGCAGCACCAGGCAGCGTTTCTGCGCCAGCGGCTCGCCGCCGGTCACGCAGACGTGGCGGACGCCCTGGGCCAGCACCTCGGCCACGATGTCGTCGATGTCCCACCAGGTGCCGCCGTGGAAGGCATAGGCGGTGTCGCAGTACTGGCAGCGCAGCGGGCAGCCGGTCAGGCGCACGAACACGGTCGGCCAGCCGGCGGTATCGGCCTCGCCTTGCAGCGAGGTAAAGATCTCGGTGATCTTCAGGCGCGGCAGCGGCGACTGCACGATGTCGCTGGGGGTGGCGACGGCGTTTGACGGGGTAACGGCGGTCATGGCGGGTACTTCTTGGTGGGACACGTGGCGGGTGGGCTACCGTGGCCGGTAACGAAAACAGCCGAGCATGGCTCGGCTCTACAACAGCAACCGGACGGCTTTGCTGGTCCGGAAACGAAAGCAGCCGAGCGTGGGCTCGGCTCTACAGGGCACCTATTGTACGCCCGCCCAGCGGATCAGCGGATCTGCTTGCCCAGGCGGATGGACTGCAGACGGTCCTGCGCGGTGCGCGCGGCATCCGAGCCGGGGTACTGCGCCACGACGGTCTCCAGCGTCTGCTGGGCCTGGTCGACCTTTCCCTCGCCGTACTGCGACAGGCCGATCTTGAGCAGGCCGCCCGCGGCCTTGTCGTGGGTCGGATAGCGCGAGAGCAGCTCTCGGAACTGGGCCTCGGCCATCGGGAAATTGCGGGTGGCGTAGTAGCTCTCGCCCAGCCAGTACAGCGCGTTCGGCGCGTAGACGCCGTTCGGGTACAACTCCAGGAAGCTCAGGAACAGCTGCGCCGAATCGTCGTACCTGCCGGCCTTCAACGCATCGAAGGCAACGTTGTAGGAGGTGCGCTCGTCGCCGGTGGCGGCAAGGCTGCCAGCATCACCATGGACGGAAGGCGGCCGCTCGGAAGTGGCCGCCGCTGCGGGTTTTGCCGGGGCCGGTGCGGCCTTCGGCGCGCTCGCCGGAACAGGCGGCAGGGCCGGGGCGGCATTGCCCCCTTCCAGCCGATTCAGGCGGCTGTCCAGATCCAGGTACTGGTCCTGGGCGGACTGCTTGAGCTGGGCGTTGTCATGCTGCAACTGCTCGATCGAGGCCTGCAGGCTGGTGACCTGCTGCCGCAGCTGATTGATCTGGTTCAACAGGTCCTGGTTGGCACTGTTGTTGTACATCTGCTGCTCGAGCGCGCCGACACGGTCAGCCAGGCTCTGTCGCTGTGCGTGCGCCGGTGCGGCAGCCACGAGGGCTGCCGCAACGACCAGCATCAGTTTGATGCCAATGCGCATGGATTACTGCGCGGTGTAGACGATTTCGACGCGACGGTTCTGCGACCAGCACGACTCGTTCGACTCGGTGCAGACCGGACGCTCTTCACCGTAGGACACGACGGTCAGCTGCGAAGCCGAACCACCGTTGGCCTGCAGGGCCGAGCTTACGCCGTTGCCACGACGCTCGCCCAGGGCCTGGTTGTACGCGCGCGAACCGCGCTCGTCGGTGTGGCCCTGCAGGGTGATGCGCGAGGACGGACGGTCACGCAGGTACTTGGCGTGGCACGCCATGATGGCCTGGAATTCCGGCTTCACGTCTTCCTTGTCCAGGTCGAAGTAGACAACGCGCTGGCGCAGGCAGGCGTCGGTGTCCAGGTCGCCCGGGCCGTACAGGCCGGAGGTCGACGGACCGGTCGGGGTGGTGGTCGAGGTGCCGGTGTCGACCGGGGCTGCCGGCTCTTCCTTCACCTTCTTCGAGCAACCGGCCAGGACGGCCACAGACAGCAGGGAAACAAGCAGAACGCGGGTGGACTTGTTCATGGCGATACCTTTGTGGCTCCTAAGCCGATGAGGGGTTCAAGACAACGAAAATATTAACACTCTTTTAGCGCTGGGTACGGTATGGGGACCATGCCGGTTCGCGCACATCACCGTCAGCCAGGACCAGGCGCTGGCGAACCCGCGCATCGGCCGAAACGGCATACAACACACCACGGCCACCTTCGCGGGCGGCGTACAGCACCATGCTTGCGTTGGGCGCAAAGCTCGGAGATTCATCCAGCGAACCCGGGGACAGCGTGCTCCAGCGGGGCGACCCCAGCGAGCTGTCCATCATCGCGATCTTGTAGCTGTTGCCCGAGCCCTGGGCGACGGCGATCTTCTTGCCATCGTAGGACACCGAGGGCTTGGCATTGTAGTTGCCCTGGAAGGTGACGCGCTCGGCGCTGCCGCCACCGGCACCGACCTTGTAGACCTGCGGACGGCCGCCGCGATCGGAGGTGAAGTACACCGCGCTGCCGTCCGGTGCCCAGGTCGGCTCGGTATCGATGGCGAAGTGGTTGGTCAGCTGGGTCAGCTGCTTGCTGCCCAGGTCCATCACGTAGATTTCCGGGTTACCGGAGCGCGACAGGGTCAGGGCCAGCTTGCGACCGTCCGGCGAGAACGCCGGGGCGCTGTTGATGCCGCGGAAGCTGGTGACCAGCTCGCGTGCACCGGTGCCGATGTTCTGGATGTAGATGGCCGAATTGCCACGCTCGAAGCTGACGTAGGCCAGCTTGCTGCCATCCGGACTCCACGACGGCGACAGCAGCGGCTCGGCCGAGCGCACGATGGTCTGCGGGTTGAAGCCATCGGAATCGGCCACCATCAGCGCGTAGCGCATGGCGTCGCCCTTGCCACTGGCGGTCACGTAGGCGATGCGGGTCCAGAAGGCGCCGCGCACACCGGTGATCTTTTCGTAGATGGCGTCGGCCATCTGGTGGGCAACGTCGCGCATGGCGTTGCCACGGGCGGTCATCGCCAGGCCCAGCAGGCGCTCGCCCTTGGGCACGTCGAACAGTTCGTACTCGACGCGGTAGGCACCCGCACCGGCATCAAGCACGCGGCCGACCACGATGTAGTTCTGCTTCAGCGCGCGCCAGGTCGCGAACTGGATATCCCCCCCCCGCACGGGCTTCTCGACGATCTGCGCTTCCGGCAGCGTGCGGAACTGGCCCGAACGCTCCAGATCGGCACGGACCACGCCGGCGACGTCGGTCTGCGGAGCGGCCGACGAACCCTGATAGGGCATCGGCACGATGGTGATCGGCAGCGCGGAGGCATTGCCGCCGATGATGTCGATATCCAGCCCCTTCTGCTGCGCGACGGCAGCAAAGGGCAGCAACAGGGCCGCAAACACGGCAAGCCAGCGAGGCATCTTTTTCATGGAGCGCTCAATAAGGGGAAACCGGAACGAGGGATAACAAAGCGGGAGTGAACCGCTTCGCAATCATGAACCAAGGGTACGTGAATTCCGGGTCAGTTCCAGCCCGTCTTCTCACGCACCGTTAACGTCGTGGCTAACATCGCACCGTCTGCCCTGGTCACGCCGCCCCGGAGGACGGTGTTCGACAGCAGCCCACAGCCTGCCCGGTCGAAACCGAGCACACCAGAGGCAAGCGCGACAACGGTGGGCGCGGTTGGCCCGAGAGCCTCCCTGGCCGGCTGCCTCAGCGATCCTGGGCAGTAAACGTGAAGTTGAGCGTGCGTGCGAACACCGACTCGAAGCCACGGTACGGCAGCGGCTGCGCGTTGAGCACGGCGGCCTCGATCGAACGCTTGCCGGCCTCGTCGTACGGGCAGTTCGGGCTGACCTTGGCCTGCATCACCGTGCCACCCGGAATCTGGGTGATGGTGATCTGGCAGCGCTGGCCCAGCGGCACCGTGTCCGGCCGCACCCACTGCGACAGCACCTTGGCCTGGATCGCCGCGGCGTACTTGGCCGAAAGATCATCGCTGTTGCCACCACCACCGGCAGCCGGCTGGGACGCACCGCTGGAACCGGCTGCGGCACTGCCGGCGGCATTGCGCGCAGCAGCCACCTGGCGCAGCTTCTGCTCGGCCAGCTTGGCTTCCTTCTCGGCCTGCTCACGACGGGCACGGATCTCGGCGATCTTCTTCTGCTTCTCGGCCTCGGCCTTGTCCGCAGCCTGACGCGCCTGATCGGCCAGCTTCTTCTTCGCGTCTTCTTCCTGCTGCTTGGCCAGGCGCAGCTTCTGCTCGGCCTCTTCCTGGCGCTTGCGTTCGGTCAGGTCGATCTGCTCCTGGCGGCGCTTGGCTTCCTGCTCCTGCCTGGCCTTCTCCTGCGAGATGGCCAGCGCACTTACCGCTTCCTGGTCCTTGGTATCCGGCTGCGCGACACGCTCCTGTGCCTGTTGCTGCTGCGGCGTGGGGGCGTCCTGTGGGCGCGGCTCGGGAATCGGCTGTGGCGCCGGAATGGTGTCTTCCGGCACCGGAACCGGCTCGGCCACCGGCGGCGGCAGGTCCTCCAGCTTTTCGGACTGGCGCAGGGCCTGGCGGGCGGCGGACGCCTCGGACGCGGACAGGGCCAGGCTGGCCTCCACCGACGGATCACCGGCGGCGGCGTCGGTGTTGCGCTCGGGCGACCAGAACCAGGCCACGATGAAGACCAGCGCGACCAGCAGGTGCACCAGCAACGCCAGCGCCAGGGGCAGGCCCCAGCCGGGCTCGCGCTGCTGTGGAGGTGGCAGGGCGTCAGCGTGCATCGGTGGCCAGGCCTACCTTGTCTACCTTGGCGCGCTTGATCACATCCATCGCGGCGATGACCTTTTCATAGGCCACGGTACGGTCGGCGGCGACGATCACGCGCACGCCCTTGTCCTGGGCGGCGATGCCGGCCAGGCGGCCTTCCAGTTCCTCGGCCGACACGGCGGTCGGCTCCTTGGCGTCGGGCAGCTTCAGGCTGAGCTGGCCGTCCTGGCGCACCGAGACGATCACCGGGTCCTGCTTGCTTTCCAGCGCCTTGGCGTTGGATTGCGGCAGGTCGACGTCGAAGCTCAGGGTGAGCAGCGGCGCGGTGACCATGAAGATGATCAGCAGCACCAGCATGACGTCGATGTAGGGAACGACGTTGATTTCCGATTTCAGCTTGCGGCGCTTGCGGCGACCGATGGCAGCGGACATGGCTTGGACTCCCGGGTCAGGCGCTTACTCGTCGCCAGCGCTCTGGCGCTGCAGGATGGAGCTGAACTCTTCGGCGAAGGTCTCGAACCGCACCGACATGCGCTCCACGCGGGTGGTGAAGCGGTTGTAGGCCCACACCGCCGGGATCGCCACGAACAGGCCGATGGCGGTGGCGAACAGGGCTTCGGAGATGCCTGGCGCGACGGCGGCGATACCGGCCTGCGCACCGCTGCTGATCATGTCGTGCATGGTCACCATGATGCCGAACACGGTACCGACCAGGCCCACGTACGGGGCAGTCGAACCGATGTTGGCCAGCAGTTCCAGGTTGCGCTCAAGCTGGTCCACTTCGCGGGTGTAGGTGGTGCGCATGGCACGCTGCGCGCCTTCCAGCTGCGCACGGCCATCCAGGCGGCGCTTGTCGCGCAGGCGGGTGTACTCGCGGAAACCGGCTTCGAAGATGGCTTCCAGGCCGGTCACGCTGCGGCTGCGGTCGGTGGCGGCGCTGTACAGCTTGCCCAGGTCGGCGCCGGACCAGAAGCGGTTCTCGAACTCGTCGGCTTCGCGGGTGGCCTGCTTGAACACGCGGGCCTTGCGGAAAATGATCACCCAGCTGACGAACGAGCCGACCAGCAGCAGCAGCACGATGATCTTCACCGGCAGGCTGGCCTTGGCCATCAGTTCGAGGTAGTTGATGCCGCCGCCGGTGGTGGCCTGGGCAAGGGTCTGTGTCGCGGCGTTGCTGACGTCGGCCGGCAGTGCCTCGGTGACCGTGGCCTGCAGGGCCAGGAGCGTTGCGATCATCCGTTGTTCCTCAGTGTTCGGATTCGGGGTGGAGGTGGGGTTGCAGCATGGCAAGGACGGCCTCGTCCATGCCACGCGGGCGGAAACTGGCCGCTTCCAGTGCGGCGATGCGGACCTGGGCCGACAGCAGCAGCTCGCCGTCGCGCAGGATCTGCTGGTCGAAGACCATGCTGGCCTTCTTCAGCTGGACCAGGCGGGCGCTCACCTGCAGGGTGTCATCCAGCCGTGCCGGCCTGATGAAATCCATCTGCATCGAACGCACTGCGAAGACCATCCCGTGCTCGGCGCGCATGCGCTCCTGGCCGTAGCCGAGAGCACGCATCCATTCGGTCCGTGCCCGTTCCATGAAGGCCACGTAGCGGGCGTGGTAGACCACGCCGCCTGCGTCGGTATCTTCCCAGTAAATGCGTGTCGGCCAACTGAATAGTGGCTCAACCGACATCGGGAACCTCCGCGAACAGGTCCTGCGGCGGGTTCTTCGGCTTCAGGCCCATGTGCCGGTAGGCCTTGTGGGTGGCCATGCGGCCGCGCGCGGTGCGCACCAGGAAGCCCTGCTGGATCAGGTACGGCTCGACCACGTCTTCCAGCGTGCCGCGCTCTTCGGACAGCGCCGCGGCCAGCGATTCGATGCCGACCGGGCCGCCGTCGAAGTAGTCGACCAGGGTCTTGAGCAGGCGCCGGTCGAGCTCGTCGAAGCCCTCCGGATCAACCTTGAGCATTTTCATCGCGGCCTGTGCCACGGCCTCGTCGATGTGGCCGCCCGCTTTCACCTGCGCATAGTCGCGCACGCGGCGCAGCAGGCGGTTGGCGATACGCGGGGTGCCGCGCGCGCGGCGCGCGATCTCGCCGGCGCCATCGGCGGTGCAGTCGATGCCGAGGATGGTGGCCGAGCGGCGCACGATCCGGGTCAGCTCCTCGACGCTGTAGAACTCCAGCCGCTGGACGATGCCGAAGCGGTCGCGCAGCGGCGCGGTCAGCAGGCCGGCGCGGGTGGTGGCACCGATCAGGGTGAACGGCGGCAGGTCGATCTTGATCGAACGGGCCGCGGGGCCCTCACCGATCATGATGTCGATCTGGAAGTCTTCCATCGCCGGGTACAGCACTTCCTCGACCACCGGCGACAGGCGGTGGATCTCGTCCACGAACAGCACGTCGTGCGGCTGCAGGTTGGTCAGCAGCGCGGCGAGGTCGCCGGCCTTCTCGATCACCGGGCCGGAGGTCACCCGCAGGGCCACGCCCAGTTCGTTGGCGATGACGTGGCTGAGCGTGGTCTTGCCCAGGCCGGGCGGCCCGAAGATCAGCACGTGGTCGAGCGCGTCGCCACGCCCCTTGGCCGCTTCGATGTAGATCTCCATCTGCTCGCGCACCGGGGCCTGGCCAAGATAGTCGGCCAGGCGCTTGGGGCGGATGCTGGCGTCGGCGGCGTCATCCTCGCGGGTGGCGCCGGCGCCGATGATGCGGTCGTCGGTCATACCGTGATTATGCGGTAAATGGTTGCATTCCGGGGCCGGCACTACCAGACCTCAGATCTCGACCTGGGCCCCGAGTTCGACCAGGCGGTTGCCGGGAATGCGGAAGAAGCCCGTGGCCGGCGCGGCGTTCCGGTGCATCAGCGCGAACAGCTTGTCGCGCCAGATCGGCATGCCGCGGTTGGCGGTGGCCACGATGGTTTCGCGGCTGGCGAAGAAGGTGGTGTCCATCGGGTCGAAGTAGATGCCACCGTGGTCGCACGAGCGCATCAGCGCCAGTGGCACGTCCGGGGTCTCCATGAAGCCGAAGCGCACGTAGACGCGGTAGAACTCGTCGCCCACCGATTCGATCTTCAGCCGCTGCCCCTCCATCGCATACGGGATCGGCAGGGTCTCCACGTGCAGGAACACGTTGCGCTCGTGCAGCACCTTGTTGTGCTTGAGGTTGTGCATCAGCGCATGCGGGGCCACGGTCGGGTCGGCGGTGAGGAACACTGCAGTGCCCGGCACGCGCACCGGCGGTGCCAGCATCAGCCCAGGCAGGAAGGTATCGAGGCGGATGCCGTCCTTGCGGATCTCATCGCGCAGCAGCTCGCGGCCACGGCGCCAGGTCCGCATCATGGTGAACAGGAAGATGCCCAGTACCACCGGGAACCAGGCGCCCTGAAGCAGCTTGGCACCATTGGCGATGACGAAGCCGAGGTCGATGATGAAGAACACCACGCACAGCGGCAGGATCCACTTGCGCGCCTTCGGCCACAGCGACCGGGCCACCAGGGCCAGCAGCAGGGTGTCGATCAGCATGGTGGCCGACACCGAGATGCCGTAGGCCACTGCCAGGTTGGACGAGCTGCGGAAGGCCAGCACCAGGCCGATCACCATTACCGCGATGCCCCAGTTGATGCCTGGGATGTAGATCTGGCCGATGGTGTCGTGCGAGGTGTGCTTGATGCGCATGCGCGGGATGTAGCCCAGCTGCATCGCCTGACGCGAGACCGAGAACGCACCGGTGATGACCGACTGCGAGGCAATCACCGCCGCCATGGTGGCCAGGATGATCATCGGGTACAGCGCCCACGGCGGCACCGCCTCGAAGAACGGGTTTTTCAGCGCCTCGGGGTGGTTGAGCACCAGTGCGCCCTGCCCCAGGTAGTTCAGCACCAGGCACGGCAGCACGAAGAAATACCAGGCGTGGCGGATCGGTTTGGCGCCGAAGTGGCCCATGTCGGCGTAAAGCGCCTCGCCACCGGTCACCGCCAGCACCACTGCGCCGAGGATGAAGATCCCATGCCAGCTGTGCTCCATGAAGAAGCGGATCGCCCACCAGGGGTTGAACGCCTTGAGCACTTCCGGCGCATCGACGATGTTGTAGATGCCGATCGCCGCCAGCGAGATGAACCAGACCGAGGTGATGGGGCCGAAGGCCTTGCCGATCTTCTCGGTACCGAAGCGCTGCGCCGCAAACACCATCAACAGCACCACCACCGTGATCGGCACGATGAAGGCATGCAGGCCCGGCGCGGCCACCTCCAGGCCCTCCACCGCACCCAACACCGATATCGCCGGGGTGATCACGCCGTCGCCGAAGAACAGCGAGGCACCGAAAATGCCGAGGATGCCGACCACGTAGGCCGAGCGCGAGCCGTTGCGCAGCGTGCGCTGGGTCAACGCCATCAGCGCCATGATGCCGCCCTCGCCGTCGTTGTCGGCGCGCATGATGATGGTCACGTACTTCAGCGTGACCACGATGTTCAGCGCCCAGAACGCCAGCGACAGCACGCCCAGCACGGTGTCGTGGTCGCTGTTGAGCCCGTAGTGTGGCGAGAACGCCTCCTTCAGCGTGTACAGCGGGCTGGTACCGATATCGCCGAACACCACGCCGATCGCACCGATGATCAGCGCCATGCCTCCTGCTGGAGGGGCGTGACCGTGGCTGCCGGGGGCAGCTGCGTGCGGGGTTTGACTGCTGGACATGGGACTCCTGGCGACGCTCAGGCGGTTCGTTGAAGGAAAGGGACGCGGCTCAGCGCAGCGCCGACTGCAGCGCCTTGCGGATCACGGTGGCCACTTCGTCGCCTTCGTTGAAGGCGTCGCGGGCCATGCGTGCCGCTTCGGCCGGCTTGTAGCCCAGCTGCTGCAGGGCCACGGTGGCATCGGACAGCGGGTCGGCCGGGGCCGGGCCGCTGCCGGTGGGCAGCGCGCCGCCGGCGCCGAACTGGGCGGCACGGTCACGCAGTTCCAGCACCATGCGCTCGGCAGTCTTCTTGCCGATGCCGGGAATGCGGGTCAGTGCGGTGATGTCACCGGCCTGGACCATGCGCGCGAACTCCTCGACGGAAACGCCGGACAGCACCGCCAGCGCGATCTTCGCGCCAATGCCACTGACCTTCTGCACGTCGCGGAACAGGCGCCGCTCCCCCTCGCGCAGGAAGCCGTACAGCGAAACGCTGTCTTCCTTCTGCGCGTAGTGGGTGTACAGCGTGACCTCGCGGCCGAGCTCGGGCAGGTCGTAGAAGGTGCTCATCGGCGCCTCCAGTTCGTAGCCCACCCCGTTCACGTCCACCACCAGCCACGGCGGCGCCTTGTAGGCGACGATGCCGCGCAGTCGACCGATCATTGCGTGCAGCTCCTCATTTGCGGCCCCACGCCTGGCGGGCACTGAGCCCCAGGCGGTTGGCCGTTGCCCGTACGTGGGCATGGGTGATCGCCACCGCCAACGCGTCGGCCGCGTCGGCCTGCAGCTTGGTTTTCAGGTTGAGCATGAGCCCGACCATGTGTTGAACCTGTTGCTTTTCGGCGCCACCACGGCCAACCACGGCGAGCTTGATCTCGCTGGCGGCGTATTCGTGCACCGGCAGGTCGCGCAGCACCACGGCCGAGATCGCCGCGCCCCGGGCCTGGCCCAGCTTCAGCGCCGAATCGGGATTACGGGCCATGAACACCTTTTCAATGGCCACTTCCTGCGGCTGGTACTCGCGGCACAGGTCGGCCAGGCCCAGCACCAGCAGCTTCATGCGCTGCGGGAAGTCGTCGGCGCCCAGCAGCACCAATGGCTGGTGGTGCACGTAGGTGACGCGGCCGGCGGCATCGACATCGATGATGCCGACCCCGGTCCGCTGCGAACCGGGGTCGATGCCGAGGATGCGGGTCATGCTGCACTCCTGGCGGGGCGGAACGGGATGCGCTGGCAGGCGTAGGGGCTCATGACTGTCCGCGGTGACCGTTCAACGGCCCGCGCCCAGGCCGTCGAAGACGGCTCAGGCGTAGGCGTCGGCGCCGAGTTCGGCGTTGGAATACACGTCCTGCACGTCGTCCAGGTCTTCGAGCATGTCCAGCAGCTTCTTGACCTGCAGGGCGACGTCGCCTTCAACCTTGATGTCGTTGTCCGCGCGGAAGGTGATCTCGGCGTGGTCGGCGACATGGCCGGCGGCGGCCATCGCATCCTTCACCGCGTTGAACGCGTCAGGGCTGGTGACCACATCGATCGAGCCGTCATCGGGGTAGACCACGATGTCATCGGCACCGGCCTCAATGGCCGCTTCGGTGATGGCTTCCTCGTCGGCCCCTGCAGCGAAGCTGAGCACGCCCAGGCGCTTGAACATGAAGGCCACCGAGCCCTCGGTGCCCATGTTGCCACCGCACTTGCTGAACGCATGGCGGACATCGGCCACGGTGCGTACGCGATTGTCGGTCAGGCAGTCGACGATCACGGCCACGCCACCCGGGGCGTAGCCCTCGTAGCGGACTTCCTCGTAGTCGACGCCTTCCAGCTCACCGGTCGCCTTCTTGATGGCACGCTCGATCACGTCCTTGGACATGTTCACGGCCAGGCCCTTGTCCACGGCCACGCGCAGGCGCGGATTGTTGTTGGGGTCGCCTCCACCGCCGCGCGCGGCAACGCCGATCTCGCGGATGATCTTGGTGAAAATCTTGCCGCGCTTCGCGTCGGACGCGTTCTTGCGGGCTTCGATGGAGGGGCCTCTACCCATGGGTGCTACCGTCTGGCTGCTTCAGGATCAAGGCGCGGATTCTACCTGATCGGGCGCTGCAACCGTGTCTAGGCCCGTATTGTTGTAGAGCCGAGCCCATGCTCGGCTCAATGGGCCCGACGGAATGCAGCCGAGCATGGGCTCGGCTCTACAGGGCGGCCTGCCTCCCCTGCCCCTATGCTGCCGCCGCGTCGCGGCTGTGGTCGAACTTGCCATGACGCAGGAAATGCGCGGTCTGCCGCGCGGCGTCGGGCGACACCACCAGGCCGCTGTGGCTGGTGCGGACCACGCAATGGTCGGCCAGGCCCGGCAGCCGGGTCTCGGCCAGTGCCACGGTGCCGTCGGAGGCATCGTCGATGGCACCCAACAGGCTGCCCAGACCATGCGGCACCGAGCCGGCGATCAGGCCAACCTCGGCCCTGCCCTGCCAGTCCGGCAGGCCATCGAGCAGCAGCTCGCTGCTGCGTCCCAGCGCCAGGCCCCAGCCGTGCTCGGACAACGAGCGTGCGGTGCCACTGCCGCGCAGCGGTGAACCCAGGCAGACCACCCGCTGCACCGGCAGCTGCGGATTGCGCCGCAGCGCTTCCAGCGCCAGCAACCCGCCCAGGCTGTGGCCGACCAGCGACAACGGCCCGGCGTCGGCCAACCGTTCCAGCAGCTGGGGCACCGCCACGTCGGGACCACCGAACACCGAGGAGTAACCGAACGCATGCACCTGGAAACCACGCGCGCGCAGGCGCCAGGCCAGCGGCCCGACCCAGGCGCGGGCATTCCAGATGCCATGCAGCAGCAATACGGGGGGAGTCATGCAAACAGCCTGGCGGTCAGCGGGGCAGGAACGTGAGGTGATTGAACACGCGCGCGCAGCAAGCGGCGGTGAACGTCAGGCCGCGCGCGGTGCGCGGCGCAGGATGAATTCAAGATCGTTGGTATCGCCAACCGGGAACAGGTACTCGCCGGCCTTCTCGAAACCATAGCGGGCGTAGAAGCGTTGCGCGCCGAAGTTCTCCGACCACACGCCCAGCCACAGCGTGCGCGGGCCTTCGCGCTCCAGCCAGGCCAGCGCGGTTTCCAGCAGCCGGCTGCCCCAGCCGCAGCTCTGCTGCGTCTTGATCAGGTACAGGCGCTTGAGTTCGCCGTCACCGGGTTTCACATCCGGATGCGGCAGGCCACAGGGGCCGGCGGCGGCATGGCCGACCGCCTCCCCATCCAGTTCCAGCAGCCACACCGCGTAATCGGGATGGGCCAGGATCACGCGCTGGCGCTCGAGCGTGTAGGCCTCCTCCAGGAAGGCCTGCAGGTCCTGCGGCGGGTACAGATGGCCGAAGGTTTCGGTGAACGTGCGGGCGGCCAGCGCCGACAGGGTCGGCGCATCGTCCACAGTGGCGCGGCGGATCGAATACATGCAGGAAGTTGACGCCAGGGCGAAGCGGGGGTCAAGCCTTTTCAGGCGACTCCGCTTCTTCTTCCTCGTCCTCTTCCTCGTACTCTTCTTCGTCCTCGTCGTCTTCTTCCTCGCCTTCCTCGTCCTCGTCGTACTCTTCCTCTTCGTCGTCCTCGTAATCCTCGACGCCGAAGTCTTCACCGTCCCAACGGCCTTCGCCGTCGGCGACGAAGGTCAGGGCCATTGCCGCCGGGTTGGTACCGACGCGGACCAGCCAACCACCGAACACGCGTGCACGCTCGGTGACCAGGTTGGCCTCGGAGCCTTCATTGCCCAGCTTTTCCCACTCCAGCGAAAACGCAAACTCGGTCATTGCCTGGATCTCCTGATCAGTTGGTCTTGGGGCGAACCTGGATGTGCACTTCGGCCAGCTGCGCGTCGACGATCGGCGACGGCGCGTCGGTCATCAGATCCTGTGCACCGGTGGTCTTGGGGAACGGGATGACGTCGCGGATCGATTCGGTGCCGGCCATCAGCGCGGCGATGCGATCGATGCCAAAGGCGATGCCACCGTGCGGTGGCGCGCCGTAGTTCAGCGCGTCGAGCAGGAAGCCGAACTTGGCGCGGGCTTCTTCGGCACCGATGCCGAGCAGCTCGAACACTGCGCTCTGCATGTCCGGACGGTGGATACGGATCGAACCGCCGCCGATTTCATTGCCGTTGAGCACCATGTCGTAACCGCGCGAGACGGCGGTACGGGCGTTGGCGCGCAGATCGGCGATGTCATCCACGGCCGGTGCGGTGAAGGGGTGATGCAGCGCGACGTAGCGCTGTTCTTCCTCGTCCCATTCGAACATCGGGAAGTCGGTGACCCACAGCGGCGCCCAGCCATCGGCGATCAGGCCGAAGTCCTTGCCAGCCTTCAGGCGCAGCGCGCCCATGAAGTCGGAGACCTTGTTGTAGCCACCGGCACCGAAGAACACGATGTCGCCGTTGCCGGCGCCAACATGGGCCACCAGCGCAGCGAAGGAGGCCTCGCTGAAGAACTTCTGGATCGGCGAGCTGACTTCGCCGTTGTCGGCGATCTTGATGTAGGCCAGGCCCTTGGCGCCGTACTTGGCGGCGTGCGCGGCGTACTCGTCGATCTGCTTGCGGCTCAGCGCTGCACCGCCCGGGATGCGCAGCGCGGCGACGCGGCCTTCGGCATCGTTGGCCGGGCCGGTGAACACTGCGAACTCGCTGTCCTTGACCAGTTCAGCCACGTCGACCAGCTCCAGCGCGATGCGCAGGTCCGGCTTGTCCGAACCGTAGCGGCGCATCGCCTCGGCCCAGGTCATGCGCGGGAAGCTGGCATCCAGCTGGACGTCGACCACTTCCTTGAAGATGGCGCGGATCATGTCTTCGACGAAGTCCTGCACGTCGCGCTCGCGCACGAAGGCGAATTCCATGTCCAGCTGGGTGAACTCCAGCTGGCGGTCGGCACGCAGCGCTTCGTCGCGGAAGCAGCGCGCGATCTGGTAGTAGCGGTCGAAGCCGGCCACCATCAGGATCTGCTTGAACAGCTGCGGGCTCTGCGGCAGGGCGTAGAACTCGCCCGGGTGCATGCGCGCCGGCACCAGGAAGTCGCGCGCGCCTTCCGGGGTGGCCTTGGTCAGGATCGGGGTCTCGATGTCCTGGAAGCCCTTCTCGTCCAGGTGGCGGCGCAGGGCCTGCACCAGCTTGATGCGGGTGCGCTGCATGCGCTGCATTTCCGGACGGCGCAGGTCCAGGTAGCGGTACTTCAGGCGGGTTTCCTCGCCGGGGTTCTCGTGGGCGTGGAACGGCAGCGGCGCGGCCTTGTTCAGCACAGTGATAGCAGTGGCGATCACTTCCACCTTGCCGGTGCGCATCTTGTCGTTCACCGCGTGGCGGGCGCGCACGACGCCCTCCACCTGCAGCACGTCCTCGTAGCCCAGCGAAGCCGCCACGGCGAACACTTCGGCGTTGTCGACCTCCACGGTCACCTGCACGATGCCTTCATGATCGCGGAGATCGATGAAGCAGACGCCGCCCTGGTTACGGGCCACGTCGGTCCAACCGGCGAGGGTGACAGTCTGGCCAATCAGGGTCTCGTCGACCAGGCCGCAGAAGTGGGTACGCATTGGGGGAAGCTCCGCTGGAGAACGCCGGCACCGGATGGGGGCCGGAAAGCCTCGTATTCTGCGGCCGAGGCCCCGGCCGGGGCAAATCCGGCCAGTCACACCGGCTTGATCATCCCCCTCCCTATAGTCAGGCACCTGCCACCGTATGGGATGCCGCCATGAATCCGCTGTCCCTGGCCCGCCTGGCCCTTACCCTGAGCCTGGGCACCATCGCCACGCTCGCCCTGCCCTCGGCCCCGGCCGCCGCGCAAAGCGGGGTGATCCGTTGCGAGAGCCAGAACAACCGAGAACGCGTGTGCAACACAGGCTGGCGCAATGCGCAGCTGGTCCGCCAGCTGTCCGGCAGCGCCTGCGACGAGGGCCGCACCTGGGGCAGCCGCAATGGCAGCATCTGGGTCACCAATGGCTGCCGCGCCGAATTCGTCGAGGCCCGTGGTGGCTGGGGCGGCGGCAACGGCGGTGGCTGGGGCGGCAACAACGGCCGGCCCGGCGAAACCATCCGCTGTGAGAGCCAGAACAATCGCGAACGCAGCTGCCCGGTCGGCTGGCGCAATGCCCGCCTGGTCCGCCAGCTGTCCGGCAGCCCCTGCGACGAAGGCCGTACCTGGGGGGTGCGCAACGGCGCGGTGTGGGTCAGCAACGGCTGCCGCGCCGAATTCGCCGAAGCTCGCGGATGGGGTGGCGGCGGGGGCGGTGGCTGGGGCGGCGGCAACAGCAACTACTCCATCACCTGCAGCAGCAACAACAACCGCACGCAGAACTGTGACTGGGATGAGCGCCAGGGCCGGCCGGTGCTGCAGCAGCAGCTGTCCGGCAGCGCCTGCCAGGAGGGCCGCAGCTGGGGCTACGCACGGGGCCAGGTGTGGGTGAGCAACGGTTGCCGGGCGCGCTTCGGTACGCGTTGAGTTACGGGGTCGGATCCCTGGCCAGCGGCCGCGGCTCTGACCCGACCAGGTATCCCGCTTCCACGCATGGCGCGGATCTACTGGGGGTCTTTTCGGGGGCGGAGCGCTTTACAGGAGGCATCCGACCCCGCGATCACGGTGCGGGCGCTTTGTCGTCACCCCACGGCGGCGGCGGCAGATCGACCGGCTTGCTCAGGTCGAACTTCACGCGGAAGCGGCGGCCGTCCGGGCGGCCCAGCTCGTAGACGAAGGTCTGGTCGGGGTCGATCTCCATCGCCCAGGTGTTGTGCGTGGAGGCCAGCATGTCGGCACGACGGAACATCGCCACCGAATCGGAGTCGGCCGGGAACTGCTGGCGCTCGGCGGTACCCGGTGGCGTGCTGTCGCCGCCATAGAGGGTGATCGCATCCGCGCTGCCATCCTGATGGCGATGATCGTGCTTCAGGCGCAGGCCGTTTTCGGTGCGGGTCAGCACCCAGGTGCGCGAGTGGTCATCCCCCACATGGAAGGGAATCCGCAATTCATGGGCAGGATCGGCACAGCCGCGCACATGCATGACCAGGCGCTGCCCGGCGAACGGATCCTTGCCGGTCGGCGCCGGCGTGTCCTCCACCACCCGGCCTTCAAAGGCCTGGCCGCAATGCGCGGCGATGGCGGCCATGAAGGCATCGGCCGGTGCGGTCGCCAGATCATGGGCGACCGTATCGGAACGCTGCGAGCAGGCAGCGAGGCTGAGCAGGAGGGCGGAAGCGGCAACAACGGCAGGCAGTCTCATGCCCCAACCCTAACGACCCGGGCCGGTGCGCGCAAACCGCGCTGACCGGCCACGTCACTTCAGGGGTGCAGCCAGACCTCGCAACCGCCCACGTCCTGCTTCTGGCCACCGGCGGCATAGCGCCGGGTGATCTCGGCCAGCCATTGCACGCGCCCGGGGCTGCTGCCCACCTGGTTGGGGCAGTTGACCAGCGCGGCCAGCGGCAGTCCCCCCAGTGCTGCGTCATCTGCAGCCAGCGATGCGAGCACGTCGTCCGATGCCCAGTCCGGAATCATCACGGCACGGCGGCCGGAGAAATACGGCAGCTCGGAGGACCAGTCCTGACCGAAAGCGACCACCACGCCCTGCGCCGGGGTGCCGGTCCGGATGGCCTCGGCGATCTGCGAAACCGGTGTCGGCTCGCGCGCTTCCTTGATGTCCTTCAGCGACTTCACCAGGCCAAAGCCCACCGACAGCACGCACAGGAAGATCGCCAGCGCAACGCCACGGCGCGGCTTGCCCGCCGCTTCGGCCGCCAGCACCGTCGACCACAGCACCAGGCCGATGATCGACGTGGCGAACACGATATTGGCCGCCTGGTAGTAGGGATGGGCGATGTGCAGGTTGGTGAAGACCAGGAACGGCGCCAGGTAGGCCAGCAGCAGGATCCCCACCGCCGTGCGCGTGCGCTTCTGCCACAGCCCGGCGATGACGAAGACCAGGAAGATCCAGTTGGAGCCGATCGCACCGGAGAAGCGCTTCTTGAACACCGTGCCCCACCAGGTAGCCGGATCCAGGCGCTGCTGCAGGGTGCCGTAATTCCAGGTGGACAGTGCATCGGAGGTGATCTGCCGGCCCAGCGCCGACTGCGCCTTCAGCGCATCGGCATGCTGCAGCCACAGGCTGAGCGTGGCCAGCGCGGCAAGCGCGGACAGACCACCCCAGAACAGCAGCTGCCAATGCTGCTGCAGCCACCGCGGGCGCCAGCCGTGCTCGTGCAGGGCCAGCCACAGGAAGGCCAGCGCAACGAACGCGGCAAAGCCGAAGAACGAGGTGACCTTGATGGCCGCCGACAGCACCGCCGCGACGATGGCGACCAGGCCCACCCACACGCGCGGCTGGCTGCGCAGGCGTGCCATCGCCCAGACAAAGAGCAGGCCGAAGAACACCGCGCTGGACTCCATCATCACCGAGCGCCCCCAGAACTGCGCGTACGGTGAGACGGCGAATGCGCCGGCCACGCACAGCGCCAGCGTGCGGTCAGGGCGCCATGCCAGCAGCGTGCGATAGACCAGCCAGATGCAGCCGGCATGGAAGACGGTGGAGACCAGCCGCCCGCTGTTGTCGGCACTCATGCCGGTGACGCTGGACAGCAACGCCGCCAGCCACTGGTAGAACGGGAACTCGAAGGGGATCGACCAGGGCGCGCCCAGCACCGGGGTCACGTAGTCCAGCCAGGGCCCGCCACGTAGCAACCAGTCGATCGACAGGGCAGTCTGCGTCTGCCGGAAACCGGAGGCATCGACCGGGGGCATCGACCAGCTGCAGCCCAGCAGGACCAGCAGCGCGATTGCCGAAAACCACAACAGGATCTTGCCCGGCAACAGGCTGCGGTCTGGGTTGCTTTCCTGGGTCACGCCTGTTGCTCCTGGCTGTGGCCGCCCACGGCAGGGCGCGCTTCACGGGCGCGCAGTGTCTGTGTTGGCACGCGGGAGTGCAAGCCGCTGCACGCGGCTGCGGCTCAGCCCAGCGGTGGCAGCGGCGCCTTCGGCGGCTCGGCGTGGCTGACTTCGGTGGCCGCGACCGGTGCGGCCTCGCCCTCGCCCGCCGGTTCCTGCTCCACCGGATCGACGTCGAACGGCGTGCGGAACACCAGCGACGGCAGCAGCGTGGTCAGTGCGGCGTACAGCAGCAGCGCGCCGAACAGCACTGCGGGTATCTGGAAGCGCTCGCGCATGATCGCCGCCAGCACCAGGGTGAAGATCAGGGTCGGGGCCAGCGCCAGCGAGACCCGCAGGCTGCTGCGGAAGCTCTCGCCGAACATCACCCGGCGCTGCAGCCAGACCACGCCGATGCGCAGCGGCAGCACCACCAGGGTGATCACGATGCCCAGCCCCAGCGCCTCGAAGCTCAACGCTTCGCTGGGCACCTTGGTGCCCGCGTTGAAGAAGTAGAACGGCACGAAGAACGAGGCGAACAGACGCAGCGCGTGCAGGTTCTCGTGCGAGGCCAGCAGCGGCATGCGCTGGTGCAGCAGGCGCGCGACCAGGCCGGCAATGAACGCGCCGACTAGGTAATACACGCCCAGCAGGTAGGTGATGTAGGCCGCCACCATGCCGACCATCACCAGCAGCGAGAACTCCGAACCCGGCGCGTGCGGCGCCACCCAGCGGCCCAGCGCGATGAACAGCAGCGGCAGGCCGACCATCATCGCCAGCAGCGCCAGGCTGGACAGCGCCATGTGGCCCGGATCGCCGGCCTGCAGCACGATGAACAAGGCAGCCAGCGCCAGCAGCTCACCGGCGATGGCCTTGCTGGTCACCCAGAACCGTTCGTCCTCACTCAGGCCCAGCCGCGACAGCGAGTCCATGATGAAACCGGTGGAGGGCGTCAGCAGCGCCAACGCCAGCAGCCCGGCGGCCTGCCACGGCAATCCTGCGTAACGCCAGGCCAACCAGCCGACGCCGAACAGCGTGCCGGTACGGATGACCAGATGTGCCAGCAGCGGCCACATACCCCGGCGCAGCGCCTGCAGATCCACTTCCAGGCCGGCGAACAGGAACAGCGAGGAAATGCCCAGGGTGGCCAGCAGTCCGATCACCGCATCATGTGCCTGATCCCCCAGCCAGAGCATGCCGATGATGCCGAACAGCAGGCAGGTCAACGGGGCAGGCAGGCTGAAACGCTGCAACGCGCGTGGGATCACCAGCAGCGCGAAGATCAGCAACAGGTAGATCAGTTCATGGCTCATGGGGTCTTCCGTGGGGTTGGAACGCGCGCAGGATGCGCGCGCTGAACCGATCCGGCAAGCCATTTTCGAATGACCCCGGTTACCTCATCCGATCATCGCGTCAGCCAGCGCCCCCACCCGTGCAAGCACCGCTGCGCGCTGATCGTCATCGACCGACGCGCCCTGCAGATAGGCGGTGACCACCCACGCTGCGCCGCCCGCATGCGGCCACAGCACGGCAATGTCGTTGCGCGTGTCATCACCGTTGCTGCCGGTCTTGTCCCCCACCCGCCAGCGCTTGCCCAGCCCGGCGCGCAGGCAGGCATCGCCGGTCTGGTTGTCGATGAGCCAATCAGTGAACTGCTGGCGCGATGCCGGCTGCAGGCCATTGCCCACCGCGAAGCGGGCCAAGCTGGTGGCCATCGCGGCCGGGCTAGTGGTATCGCGCGGGTCTCCCTTCGCGAACAGATTCACGTCCGGCTCGTTGCGGTCATTGCGGGTAACGCGGTCGCCCTGCCCGCGCAGGAATGCCGTCAGCGCCGACGGCCCGCCCACCACCTCCAGCAGCAGGTTGGCCGCCGTGTTGTCGCTGGTGGTCAGCGTGCCCCGGCACAGGTCGCGCACCGTCAGGTCCTTGCCCACATGGCGGCGCGCCACCGGGGCGTAGGACAGCAGATCCTTTTCGGCGATGGGCACACGTGTGTCGAGCGAAACGCGGCCTGCATCGGCAAGGCTCAGCACATGGGCAACCAGCATCGACTTGAACGTGCTGCACATCGGGAAGCGCTCGTCCTGACGATGTCCGCCGATGCGACGGCCGTTACCGGTGTTCAGCACGGTGACGCCCAGACGGCCACCGCTGGCTTTCTCCAGCGCGGCGAAATCGGCGGCGCCGGCAATGGCGGCGTTCGCGGCGGATATGCCGGACGATGGGGAAACAGCTCGCGCCAACGCCGGGGCAAGCAGCGAGGAAGCAACGGCAGCACCACTGAACTGCAGGAATCGGCGACGGGCGAGCATAGGGGTTCTCCTGGTGACCGCTCGATTATTGGCGCTTCCCCTGCAGCCGACCAGCGCGAAGAATCAAGGAAAGCCATAAGTTGAACTCATGCCTGTCGTAATCAACTTGTTGAGATTTACGAAATTCCTTATTGAACGGTAGGATCAGCCATCACCCTGGCTCACGGCTTTCCGATGCTGCACCCGACCCTGCCGCTCAACGCGCTGCGTGCTTTTGAAGCCGCCGCCCGCCATCAGAACTTCACCCGTGCCGCGCTCGAGTTGTGCGTCAGCCAGGCCGCGCTGAGCCACCAGATCCGGGGTCTGGAAGACCGGCTCGGCATCCGCCTGTTCCATCGCCTGCCGCGCGGCGTGGCGCTGACCGATGAAGGCGCAGCACTGTATCCGGTGCTCAACGAATCGTTCGAACGCATCTCGGCCAGCATCGCGCGCTACACCGGCGGGCCCGCCCGCGAAGTGCTGACGCTGGGGGTGGTCGGCACCTTCGCCACCGGTTGGCTGCTGCCACGGCTGGCCGCATTCGAGGCCGCGCATCCGGACATCGAGCTGCGCCTGCAGACCCACAACAACCGCATCGACCTGGCCGGCGAGGGGCTGGATCTGGCCATCCGCTTCGGTGATGGCGACTGGCAGGGCCAGGCCTGCACGGCGATCCTCAATGCGCCCTTCGCGCCGCTGTGCGCCCCGGCATTGGCGCGGCGGCTGAAGCAGCCGCGCGACCTGGCCACGCTGCCGTTGCTGCGTTCCTATCGCAGCGACGAATGGCCGCGCTGGCTGCAGGCGGCCGGCGTCAGCGGCGTGGAAGCACGTGGGCCGGTGTTCGATTCCTCGCTGACGGTGGCGATGGCCGCCGCCGGCGGTGCCGGCGTGGCTTTGCTGCCGCTGCGCATGTTCGAGCAGGAACTGGCCGAAGGCCGCCTGCTGCAGCCGTTCGGCACCACGCTGGAGCTGGGCCGATACTGGCTGACGCGGCTACGCTCGCGCGCCGAGCGCGAGCCGGCCAAGCGCTTCCGCGAGTGGCTGCAGGCACAGGGCGCGTAGGCAGTGCCGGCCGCTGGCCGGCAATCCCTTGATCGTTGTGGGCGCATCGCGCTGCCGGCCAGCGGCCGGCACTACCGGTCAGGACTCGAGCAGTTCCATCCAGGCGGCTTCGGCCTTTTCCAGCTGCGCGGCGGCGGTTTCGCGATCGCGGCCAAGCACGGCCATGCGCGTGGCATCGGCGTAGTTGGCCGGGTCGGCCAGCTGGCGGTCCAGCTCGGCCAAGGCACCTTCCAGCTCGGCCACCTTGGCTTCAGCGGCGGCCAGCTTGTGCGGGTTCACCGGCTTCTTCTGCACCACCTGCGCCACCGGGGCGGTCTTGACCACCACCGGCTCTTCCACCTGTTCCATGCGGGCCTTCGTGCCCTGCGCCTGCGGACGGGTACGCAGCCACGCGGCGTAGGCATCCAGGTCACCGTCGAACGGCTCGACCACGCCATCGGCCACGCGCCAGTAGGTATCGCAGACCAGGCCGATCAGGTGGCGGTCATGCGAGACCATCACGATCGCGCCTTCGAAGGTGGCCAGCGCTTCGGCCAGCGCTTCGCGCATTTCCAGGTCAAGGTGGTTGGTCGGTTCGTCCAGCAGCAGCACGTTCGGCTGCTGCCAGGCGATCAGCGCCAGCGCCAGGCGCGCGCGCTCGCCACCGGAGAAACCATCGACCGGCTCGAACGCACGGTCGCCCGGGAAATTCCACTTGCCAAGGAAATCGCGGAACGACTGGTTCGGCGCATCAGGGGCAATCTCGCGGAAGTGCTCCATCGGCGACTGGCCTTCGTGCAGCGACTCCACCGTGTGCTGGGCGAAGTAGCCGATCTTCAGGTCCGGGTGCGCCATGCGCTCACCGACGATCGGCGCCAGTTCACCCACCAGGGTCTTCACCAGGGTGGTCTTGCCGGCGCCGTTCGGGCCGAGCAGGCCAATGCGCTGGCCCGCTTCCAGGCCGAAGCCGACGTTGTGCAGGATCACCGCGTCCTGGCCATAGCCGGCCTCGACGTGATTCAGGCGGATCAGCGAAAACGGCAGCTTGGCCGGCGGCGCGAACTCGATGCGGAACTCGCGTTCGGCGCGCACCGCTTCGGTGCCGGCCAGCTTGGCCAGGCGCTTCATGCGGCTCTGCGCCTGCGCGGCCTTGCTGGCCTGCGCCTTGAAGCGGTCGATGAAACTCTGCAGGTGGGCACGCTCGGCCTGCTCCTTCTCGTGCGCGATCTGCTGCTGGCGCAGCTGTTCGGCGCGCTGGCGCTCGAAATCGGTGTAGCCGCCCGGGTAGAGCTTGGCGCCGCCGCCGTGCAGGTGCAGGGTGTGGGTGGCCACGTTGTCGAGGAACTCGCGGTCATGCGAGATCAGCAGCAGGGTGCCCGGGTACTTCAGCAGCCACTGTTCCAGCCAGTACACCGCGTCCAGATCGAGGTGGTTGGTCGGTTCGTCGAGCAGCAGCAGGTCGCTGGGCATCATCAGCGCGCGGGCCAGGTTCAGGCGCACGCGCCAGCCACCGGAGAACGAGGACACCGCGCGGTGGTGGGTCTCGGCCGGGAAACCAAGGCCGTGCAACAGCTTGCCGGCGCGCGCTTCGGCGTCGTAGGCGCCCATCTCGGCCATCTTCGTGTGTGCGTTGGCCACCGCCTCCCAGTCTTCGCGGGCGGTCGCCTCGGCCTCTTCGGCCAGCACCGCGGCCACCTCGGTATCGCCGCCCAGCACGAAGCTCAGCGCCGGGTCCGGCAGCGACGGGGTTTCCTGGGCCACGCTGGCGATACGGACCTTGCCGGGCAGGTCGACGTCACCCTTGTCGGCCTCCAGTTCGCCCTTCACCGCCGCGAACAGGCTGGATTTGCCAGCACCGTTGCGGCCGACCACACCTACCCGGTAACCGGCGTGCAGGGTCAGGTCGACATTGGACAACAGCAGCCGCTCGCCGCGGCGCAAGGCGAAATTACGAAGGGAGATCATCGGGGAAGGGGTCCATATAACCGGATGGAATGTGCTGGTGAGCACTGTTCCTGCGACGCAATTCTAGCGTTAACGAATACTTGACGCGTCCCGGGATGCGCAGTGGCCGACGTTCCTCTCTCCCACGTCCTCGCCGCGCGCGTCCCGGGTCTCCTCCCCGCCGATGCCTGTCCGGGCTAAATGGTTGCTGCTGCAACGTTTTTTCCGATGACCGGCATTTGACAGGCACTGAATATCCCGTTAATTGCTGTATTGCGCACCGCAACAACCGCCGTCCGCCTCACCCCCGTGATGTCGATTCCGGTGCCGCCCCCGCCAACCGGAGCCCATCCCGATGACCCGCAAGACCAGCCTGATCGCCGCCGCCGTCGCTGTCGCACTCGGTGGCTCTCCGTTCGTCGCCGCCGCCCAGCAGGCCGGCACCGCCGCCAATACCCTGGACACCGTGATCGTCACCGGCACCCGCGTGGCCGACCGCACCGTCGCCGAATCGCAGTCGCCGATCGACATCATCACCCCTGAAGTGCTGCAGTCCACCGGCACCAGTGAACTGGCCACCGCCCTGTCACGCGCCCTGCCCTCACTGAACTTCCCGCGCCCTGCCCTGACCGACGGCACCAGCGGCGTGCGCCCGGCGCAACTGCGCGGCCTGTCGCCGGACCAGGTGCTGGTGCTGGTCAACGGCAAGCGCCGCCACACCTCAGCGATGATCAACGTCAACGGCAGCATCGGTCGTGGCTCGTCAGCGGTGGACATCAACGCGATCCCGATCGCCGCGATCGAGCGCGTGGAAGTGCTGCGCGACGGCGCGTCGGCGCAGTACGGCTCGGACGCCATTGCCGGCGTCATCAACATCGTACTCAAGGGCAGCGGCAGTGGCGGCAGCCTGGCCGTGGACTACGGCCAGTACTCCGCCGGCGACGGCAACAAGTACCAGCTTTCCGGCGATACCGGCGTCGAGTTCGGCAACGGCCGTGGCCGCGTGCACGTGGCCGGCCAGATCAGCCAGCAGGATGAAAGCAACCGCGCCGGCCCGTACCGCGGCACCACGCCGAACACCGGCAACTTCCCCAGCATCGGCCAGAAGACCTTCATCGTCGGCGACCCGCGCGTGGATGCCACTGCTGCGTCGGCCAACGCCAGCTTCGACTTCAGCGACCACGTGACCGGCTACGCCAGCGCGCTGCTCAGCAATCGCGACATCACCTCGTTTGCGTTCTACCGTTCGCGCAACCACAGCGGGCAGAGCGCGCTGCTGGCGCAGACCTATCCGGACGGCTACGTGCCGGAGATCAACCAGTATTCCAAGGACCGCTCGCTGGTGGCCGGGGTCAAGGGCAACACCGACAGCGGCTGGACCTGGGACCTGAGCCTGAACCACGGCGAGAACACCCTCGATTTCCACACCCGCAACAGCATCAACTACAGCCTCGGTGCGACCAGCCCGCGCTCGTTCTACGACGGCACGCTGAAGTACCAGCAGGACATCTTCAACGCCGACCTGACCAAGTCGCTGGACTGGGGCCTTGCCTACCCGGTCACGCTGTCCTTCGGCGGTGAGTACCGCAAGGAGAAGTGGGACCAGAACCCGGGCGAACTGAACTCGTACACCGGCAGCGGCGCGCAGGGCTTCGCCGGCTTCACCCCGACCAATGAAGTGCATGCCGACCGCCACAACTACGCGGTCTATGCGGGCCTGGAAGCGGACCTGACCGAGAAGTTCTCTGCCGGCATCACCGGCCGCTACGAGGACTACTCGGACTTCGGCGACCGCTTCTCCGGCAAGCTGTCGGCGCGCTATGCGTTCACCGACAAGGTCGCGCTGCGTGCCACCGCCTCCAGCGGCTTCCGTGCACCGTCGCTGGCGCAGCAGGGCTACCAGGCGGTCACCAGCCAGTTCCTCAACGGCGTGTTCGTCGAGCGCGGCACCTTCCCGACCACCAGCCTGGCCGCGCAGGCACTGGGCGCCTCGCCGCTGAAGGCCGAGACCTCCACCTCCTACAGCCTGGGCCTGGTACTGCAGCCGGTCGACCGCCTGTACATCACCGTCGATGCGTACCAGATCGACATCGATGACCGCATCGCGCTGTCGTCCAGCATCACTACCAACGCGGCCTCCAGTGCCCTGCTGGCCGGGTTGGGCCTGCCGCAGGTGACTGCGTTCTCGTACTTCACCAACGGCCTGGATACGCGCACCCGTGGCGTCGACTTCGTGTCCAGCTACACGGTGCCGTTCAGCGCCAGCAGCCTGGAGCTGACCGCCGCCTACAGCTACAACGACACCGAAGTGCGCCGTGTCGGCGGCACTCCGGCGGTGTTCGGCACCCTGGGCCTGACCCAGCCGCTGATCGGCCGTGATGAGATCGGTCGCATCGAGGACAGCTACCCGCGCGACAAGGCGATCCTGAGCGGCACCTGGCGTTCGGACCACTGGGAACTGGGCCTGGCCGCAACCCGCTACGGCAAGTTCACCGTGCGCAACTCGGCAACCGCGCTGCGCGACCAGACCTACGGCGATGCCTGGGTGGTGGATGCCTCGGCCAGCTACAAGCCGAGCAGCAACTGGACCCTGACCGTGGGCGCCGACAACCTGCTGGACAAGTACCCGGACCGCACCGAAGACCTGCAGAACTCCACCTTCGGCATGCTGCCGTACAGCAACTACTCGCCGTTCGGCTTCAACGGCGCGTATGTGTACGGGCGGATCAAGTACACCTGGTAAGCGGTAATGGGGGCGCCGTGCCCTGCCCGGCGCTGCTCCACACACCCGCCGGCGACCTCGGGGCAGGCGCGGTCCTGACCGTATACCGTTGCCAGCTCCTGCACCCGGTTTCCAGGCTGTGCTCTGTTGCACGCGCCTCATAGGCCGTCCCGTGCATAATCAGCGGACCAACGAAGGAGCCGCTCCGTGAGGAGAGCCTGCATCACTCGCCGCCATGTGTACGCTGCGCTCGCGTGGGTTGCGCTGGCGGCCCCCCTGTCAGGGTGTTCAGGAGATCACGTGAAACCCAGCTATTCCAAATCGAGCCTTGAGCCGGTCGTCGTCACCCAGCTCTCCGCGTCGAAGCTCCAGGTCCAGTTCAATGAACCGATGGAAAGCATGTATTACGCGGCAGGGATGAGCTATGTCGTGGAAGGGGACACCATGAAAGTTGTTGTCGATCGCTGTCCCATATCCGGCCAATGCACAACCATGCTGCGGCGCGACGTGAAGCCCGGACCTGCTGGCCCGGCCCGTCAGGAAATTCCCTTGATGGCGCCGCGCGTGGTGATGCTGTACGCCGATGGCGAAACACAGATTTTTCCGTAAGGGCATCCCATGAGCGACAAGGTCGTCCTCGGCATCCATAGTCACGTAGACCCCAATACACAGGGGTCGTTCAATCAGTTCGTGGACGGCCACGCCTGGATCTCGGTGACGCGAAACGGCCATACGACGTTCCATGGCCTGTGGCCAGACAACCATCCACTCGTTGAGGACAATGGCCCAGGTTCGGACATCCGCGAAGGCATGGAAGCCCGGGCCACATCTTCGGCCTCACGCTATTACGAATTGACTCCCGAGCAGGTCAAGCGACTTGACCAGGCCTTGGGCGAAAATGTCACCTGGTCATATGGCAATACCTGCGCATCGTGGGCGACCAGTACCGTGAACAAGGTTACTGGGCAGTCCCTGGATGCAGGCGAACTGCTGTTCACCGATACGCCGCGGGAGCTGATCGAGTCCATTCGCAAGGCAGAGCGCGTGCGGCCCACCAGTCCTTCGCAGCCGCAACCGGCAACCGATCGGCCGGAAAGCAGCATCCCATCGCTGAGCGATGCCTCGGCATCGCTTCACCAGCAGGCACTCGCCGGCGTCCATGCGCTGGACGCATCGCTGGGTCGCACATCTGATGAATCCAGCCAACGCATGGCGGCCAGCCTCACCCAACTTGCCCGGGCACAAGGTCTGGAACGGATCGACCATGTGGTATTGGGCTTGCCGACTGGTCAGCCCCCAAGGCCGGAGAACATCTTCGTCATTCAAGGAGCCTTGGATGACCCGGGCCATCTGCGTGCCCCCATCAACATTGAAACGGCCCTTCAGCCATCCGTTGCGGAGTCGCTGCGGCAGATTCATCAGTTGGACAAGCAGTTGGCCGCCTCGCCGCAGCAGGCCGAGCCTGCCCTTGAAGAGACCCAGCGCCGGCAGATGGTGTGATCATCGACGGCTACGCCTGGAGCCCCCCCATAGGTAGGCACCATTCGGCCCGCCAGGGCCTGCCATCTCTCAACAAGGCTTGATATCTCGCCCGTACAAGCCGCCCACGCAACGATCCGATACGCTGGCCGGGTTTGCCGTATCTGGCCTCATCGGTGAAAATCGGGGCACCCCCGATTTCTTGCGAGTGCCGATGCACCATGACACCGACCTGATCAACATCGTGGCCGTTGGCCTGGGGCTCGCCTTCATCTTCGGCGCGCTGGCCAACAAGCTCCGCTTGTCTCCCCTGGTCGGTTACCTGGTTGCTGGCATCTGCGTAGGCCCGTTCACCCCCGGCTTCGTCGCCGACCAGGCGCTGGCCAACCAGCTGGCCGAACTGGGCGTGATGCTGCTGATGTTCGGCGTCGGCCTGCACTTCTCGCTGAAGGACCTGATGGCGGTCAAGGCCATCGCCATCCCCGGCGCCATCGGTCAGATCGCGGTGGCCACCCTGCTCGGCTGGGGCGTGGCCTCGCTGATGGGCTGGCCGGCCATTCATGGCGTCATCTTCGGTTTCTCGCTGGCCACGGCCAGTACCGTGGTGCTGCTGCGGGCAATGGAGGAACGCCGTCTGCTGGAGACGATGCGCGGCAAGATCGCGGTCGGCTGGCTGATCGTGGAAGACCTGGCCTGCGTGCTGGCACTGGTGATGATGCCGGTGATGGCCGGTGTGTTCGGCCCCGACGCGGCCAAGGAGTCGCACTCGCTGGGCAGCGTGTTGGCCGACATCGGCTGGACCTTCGTGCAGCTGGGCCTGTTCGTGGCGGTGATGCTGGTGGTCGGGCGCCGGGTCATCCCTTGGATCCTCGAACGTATCGCCGGTACCGGTTCGCGCGAACTGTTCACCCTGTCGGTGCTGGCAATCGCGCTGGGGGTGGCGTTCGGCTCGGCGATGCTGTTCGGCGTCTCGTTCGCACTGGGCGCGTTCTTCGCCGGCATGCTGCTCAACGAATCGGAACTGAGCCACAAGGCCGCGCACGATTCGCTGCCGCTGCGCGATGCGTTCGCGGTGTTGTTCTTCGTCTCGGTCGGCATGCTGTTCGACCCCAACATCCTCGTCCAGCATCCGTGGCAGGTGCTGGCCACGGTGCTGATCATCATGTTCGGCAAGTCGGCAGCCGCGTTCTTCATCGTGCGCGCGTTCGGCCACCCGACCAGCACTGCGCTGACCATCTCGGCCAGCCTCGCCCAGATCGGCGAGTTCGCCTTCATCATCGCCGGCCTCGGCGTGGCGCTGCAGATCCTGCCGAAGGAAGGCCAGTCGCTGGTGCTGGCCGGCGCGCTGGTGTCGATCATGCTCAACCCGCTGGTGTTCGGCCTGCTCGACCGATGGCAGGCCAAGCAGGAAACACAGCCGCAAACGCCAGAGCCGGAAGAGGCGACCGGCCCGTCGCGCGACCTGCATGACCACGCCATCGTGATCGGCTATGGCCGGGTCGGCAGCGAGCTGGCACAGGTGCTGCGCGATCGCGGCGTGCCGGTGCTGGTGATCGATGACAACAAGGAGCACGTCGAGCAGGCGCACGCCAGGGGCCTGGCAGCGATCCGCGGCAGCGCCGCCGCCGACCGGGTGCTGGCCGAGGCCCATCCGGAGCGGGCCAAGATCGCAGTGCTGGCGATCCCACAGCCGCTGGAAGCCGGCGAGGCACTGGCCAAGCTGCGTGCGATCAACCCGGACCTGACCCTGCTGGCACGTGCGCACAGCGATGCCGAAGTGAAGCATCTGCTGGAGCATGGTGCCGATGGCACGGTGATGGCCGAGCGCGAGCTGGCCTATTCGCTGGCGGAGATGGTCATGTCCACGCCGCCATATCGGAATCTGGGGCAGCACAGCATTCCGGTGGTGTGAGGGGTGTGCTTGCGGCAGGGCTTGCAGCCCTGCACCTGCCAAGGCAAAGGCAAAGGCAAAAGCTGACTATCCGTGGGATGGCGGGGTGGGTCCGCTTGCAGGGGCTGCTGCAAGTACGCCCATGTAAGCTCGGTCGCCGCTTGCTCGTGTGCGCAATCCTGCGCACACGGCAAGACCGGGGTTGGGCGTCCTGCCCAACCCGCCCGAGGCATGCCTCGGGCCCATGCGGCTCACGCCCTCGCAAGCGGACCCACCCCGCCTTCGACAATTTCTCACGATCTGCAGTAGATCCACGCCATGCGTGGATGCTGTTTGATGAACTGTCGGAATGTTCGATTCCGATGGTGATCCATCCACGCATGGCGTGGATCTACCAGGATTGATGCCGACCGTCGGCACATGGGGTCAGATCTGTTTTCCACAGGAAAACGGATCTGACCCCGGAAACAAAAAAATCCCCGGTCGACCCGCATCGACCGGGGATCTGGATCGCCACGTTGCCACGCCTTGGAGAGGCAGTTCCACCCTAGCGCATCGCGCCGCCGGTGGTGATCGCCTGTGGCGATATGCACCAAGCGCGCGGCTATCAGGCGGCGGCCAGGGCCTGCTCCAGGTCGGCGCGCAGGTCACCGATGTGCTCGATGCCGATCGACAGCCGCACGGTATCTTCGCTGACCCCGGCCTTGGCCAGCTCTGCCGCATCCAGCTGGCGATGGGTGGTCGAGGCCGGATGGGTGGCCAGCGACTTCGCGTCGCCCAGGTTGACCAGGCGGGTGAACAGCTTCAGCGCATCGAGGAAGCGCGCGCCAGCCTCGCGCCCGCCCGGCAGGCCGAAGGTCAGTACGCCCGAGCCATGCCCGCCCAGGTAGCGCTGCGCGGCGGCATGCTCGGGGTCGTCTGCCAGTCCCGCGTAACGCACCCAGGCGACCTTGTCGTGCGCCTTCAGGAACTGCGCGACGGCCAGTGCATTGGCGTTGATGCGCTCCATGCGCAGGGCCAGGGTCTCGATGCCCTGCAGGATCAGGAACGCATTGAACGGCGACAACGCGGCACCGGTATTGCGCAGCGGGACCACCCGCGCGCGGCCGATGTAGGCCGCCGGCCCCAGTGCTTCGGTATAGACCACGCCGTGGTAACTGGGGTCGGGTTGGTTGAGGCGGGCGAAACGCTTCGGCTGCGCCGCCCAGTCGAAGCGGCCGGAGTCGATGATTGCACCGCCGAGGCTGTTGCCGTGGCCACCCAGGTACTTGGTCAGCGAGTGCACGACGATGTCGGCACCGTGCTCGAACGGGCGCAGCAGGAACGGCGTGGCCACGGTGTTGTCGACGATCAGCGGCACACCCGCGGCATGCGCGACCTCGGCAATGGCGGCGATGTCGGTGACGTTGCCGCGCGGGTTGCCGATCGATTCGACGAACACCGCCTTGGTGCGCTCGTCGATCAGCGCGGCGAACGCAGAAGGATCGGCCGGGTCGGCGAAGCGCGCCTGGATGGCATACTGCGGCAGCGTGTGTGCCAGCAGGTTGAGGCTGCCGCCATACAGCGCGCTGGAGGCGACGATGTTGTCACCGGCCTCGGCGATGGTCTGGAGGGCATAGGTGATCGCGGCCTGCCCCGAGGCCAGCGCCAGCGCACCGATGCCACCTTCCAGTGCGGCCAGGCGTTGCTCCAGCACGTCGGTGGTAGGGTTCATGATGCGGGTGTAGATATTGCCGGGCACCTTCAGGTCGAACAGATCGGCGCCGTGCTGGGTGTCATCGAAGGCATACGCCACGGTCTGGTAGATCGGCACCGCCACCGCGCGGGTGGTCGGGTCGGGACGGTAGCCGCCGTGCACGGCCAGGGTTTCCAGTTGCCACTGCGGTTCGCTCATTGCACCAGGCTCCATCCGGGGAAACCGCCACCATAGGCCAGCCCGCGCCCGCCACTGAAAGCCACTGGCGATGACGCCCGTACCGGCGGTTATCAGGTTGGCCGCGATTCAGGCAGTCGTCATGGGGCGCTGCTAGGCTGCGCCGCCGGGCGCTGCTGCCCGGGCACGGAGGCCCCACCCATGCAGCCATCGCCCTGGCATCCCACCACCAGCAGTTCGCCTACGTCGGTCATGCTGGTAGAGGACGACCGTCGCCTGGCCGAACTGGTGAGCGACTACCTCCACCAGCATGGCTTCGCCGTGCAGCACATCGCACGCGGCGACCTGGCCGGCGCCGCCTGCCGCCAGCACGCGCCGGAGCTGGTGGTGCTGGACCTGATGCTGCCCGGCCTGGGCGGCATCGACGTGTGCCGCCAGATCCGCAGCTTCTCCGATGTGCCGATCCTGATGCTGACCGCCTGCGAGGACGACATCGAACAGGTGCTGGGCCTGGAATCGGGCGCCGACGACTATGTGCACAAGCCCATCGAACCACGCCTGCTTCTGGCCCGGCTGCGCGCCCTGCTGCGCCGCCGCCACGGCAGCAGCAACACCGGCACGCCCAGCCGGCTGATGCACGGTGAACTGCTGATCGACCGCATGCAGCGTGAGGTACACCTGCAGGGTGCCACGGTCGACGTGGGCACCACCGAATTCGAGATCCTGTGGCTGCTGGCCAGCCAGCCGGGGCAGATCCTGTCCCGTGACCAGATCCTGCAGGCGGTGCGCGGTATCGGTTTCGACGGCCTGGACCGCAGCGTTGACGTCTGCATCGGCAAGCTGCGTCGCAAGCTCGGCGACGATGCGCGCGAGCCGCGGCGGATCAAGACCGTGTGGGGCCGCGGCTACCAGTTCAATCCGTCGGCCTGGACGGCATGAAGCGGCTGTTCCTGTGGCTGTGGTTCATCACCGGCGCCTGTTTCCTGGCCTCGGTGTTCTTTCTCAACCGGGTGCTCGACAGCATCTATACGCCCGTGCAGGATCGCGTTTTCGTCCAGCAGGTGCGCGGGCAGGTGTACGCCCTGCGCAGCGGCCTGGCCGGCCTGGACGGTAGCCAGCAGCGTGAGCGCCTGCAGCAGTGGCAACCGCACTATGGCATCGCATTGACCCTGCTCGACAAGCCTCCCGCGCTGACCCCGCAGGAACAGGCAGCCGTGCAGGCCGATGGCTTCATCGTGCGCGATCAGTACCAGCAGGTCCTGCTGCCCATCGAAGGCATCGATGGTCGCTGGTTGCACCTGCGCGTGCCTGGCGCGGTGCAGATGACCACGTACATGACCATCGCGGCCTACCTCAGCATTCTGCTGCTGGTCGGCGCCAGCCTGTACGCCTGGGTACGCCTGCTCTGGCGCGATCTGGATGCCCTGCGCGTGCATGCCGACCGCATCGGCGCCGGCGATCTGCAGGCACGCGCGCAGGTCTCGCCACGCTCGCAGATCCGGGTCATCGTCGACCATTCCAACCGCATGGCCGCGCGCGTGGCCGAACTGGTACAGCGCCAGCGCGACCTGACCCATGCGATCTCCCACGAACTGCGTACGCCGATCGCGCGCGTGGCCTTCGGCCTGGACCTGATGCAGGACAGCGATGACCGCGAGCGCCGCGAACGACTGGCGCAGGGCCTGCATGGCGACCTGGCCGAGCTCAACCGGCTGGTCAGCGAACTGCTGGCCTACGAACGGCTGGAGCATCCCAGCGAGGGCGAACCGATGCAGCGGATCGAAGCCAACGACTGGCTGCAGGCCTGCCTGGCCGATGCCCGCCGCGATGCCGAACGTGCCGGCCTGGTGCTGCGCGTGCAGCCCAGCGCCCTGCCTCGGCTGGAAGCGGAACCGCGCCTGCTGCAGCTGGCGCTGAGCAATCTGGTCGGCAATGCCCTGCGCCACGCGCGCTCGCAGGTGGACGTGTCGCTGGTGAGTGTGGGCGGGCGCGCCTGCCTGCGCGTGGACGACGACGGCCCCGGCATCGCCGAGGCTGACCGCGAAAAGGTGGTCCGCCCGTTCACCCGCCTGGATGACAGCCGCAGCCGCGACACCGGCGGCTTCGGCCTGGGCCTGGCGATCGTCGGCCGCATTGCCGCACGCCACCACGGCGAACTGCGCATCGGTCGCGCCGCCCTCGGCGGCGCACGCCTGGAAATGCACTGGCCGCTGGCTGCCAGCTGAACGCCCACGGGCGCAATTACAGTTCATTACAACTCCCGCACAACTGCGGACGGATCGATCGCCGGCGTATCGCCACGCTAGCGACCCTGCAGCACTCGCCGGATGCGCGCGCTGCTTTCCTCCCATTGTCGAGAGTTTCCATGTCCCAGCTTCGCCGTTCCCCCGCCCTGCTCCACCTGGCCCTGTTGCCGCTGTTCGCCGCCCCGATCGCCCACGCCAAGGATGACCACTGGACCTTCGAGCTCGCCGCCGGCGGTGGCGTGGCGCCGCGCTACAGCGGCAGCGAGGAGTACCGTGCGACGCCTTCGCTGTCCTTCGATGTCACCTCGCCGGGGGGCTGGTTTCTGGGCACCAGTGGCATCGGCTGGGGCACGACCCTCGGCGAGCACACCCGCGTGCGCGCCTATGTCGGTGCCAGCGGTATCCGCAGGGACAAGGATTCGCTGCTCGGCGGTTCGGACTTCCTGCGCGGCATGGGCGATATCGATACCCGTCCCCTGGTCGGTGTCTCGGCTGGATATACGCTGGGCGAGGCCGTGCTGAGCGGCTCCTGGCAGTTCACCCGCAAGGACGAGGACAAGGCTGAGAATGGACTGGCTACCCAGCAGATCCACCTGAACCTGAGCATGCCGCTGTTCGACCTGGCCGGTGGCGTGGTCAGCGGCAGCGTCTCCACCGACTACGGCAACCGTGGCTACATGCAGACCTGGTACGGCGTCAGTCCGGAACAGGCCGCGCGCACCGGCTTTGCCGAGCACAAACCGAAGGCGGGCCTGGTCAGCGCCGGTGTCGGCCTGAAGTGGAGCCACCGCGTGGGCCGTAATGGCAACTGGTACATCTCGGCCGAAGGCACGCGCCTGCTCGGCGATGCCGCCGACAGCCCGATCGTGCAGAAGGCCAACCAGTTCGGCGTGATGAGCGGCTATACGCACCGCTTCTGATGCATGAAGGGCGCCGCGGGGCGCCCTCTTTCGCTGCGATCAGTGGCAGGCTTGTGCGGCGCCGCTGCCGCACAAGCCGACCTCGCGCAGCCAGCCGATCCACTGCACGACGTCGTCCTTCTCCGGCTCGGCGCGGAACGACTTCTGCACGGTGTGGAAGCCCTGCCTGCCCTGCATGCCCTTGATCCAGGTGAACTCCGGTTTGCCGGTGCCGGGGTTCAGCGGGCAACTGAGCATCAGCAGCGCGAACGGCCGTCCGCCCTCCTCGCCTTCGCGGATCCAGTGGCTCTGCGCAGCCGGACAGGCCATGCGCCACCCCGCCTCGATGATGCCGAGGAACTCGCGCGGACTCACATGGCCACTGTTCGGCGCATCATTGACAGTGACCATGTCGGTCCAGTCCTGCACGGTCTGGCCCTGCGGCACGTACTCGGTGATGCGGTTGCCTTGTGCGTCGGTGCTCTGGTGGGCCTGCTGGTAACCCTTCATCGGCGGCAGCTGGACCTGTTCGACGGCTGCAGCGTGTCCAGCAACAGCAGCGAGCGCCAGCGCCATGCAGAGTGAAACCCTTCGGGTAACGTCCATGCGGTTCTCCTCGTCCTTGCGAAAGTGAAACGGGATCATTGTGCCTTGCTAGGGCTTTGGTGGCGCGCCAGCCAGGGCAGGAGCGCCACCGGTTCAAGCCTTGGCGAAGACCAGGCGTCCCCCGTCGTTGCCGACTTCAATGGTGTCACCGTTGACGAAGGCACCGGACAGGATCTGCTGCGCCAGCGGATTCTCCAGCTGCGACTGGATCGCGCGCTTCAGCGGGCGCGCGCCATACACCGGGTCGAAGCCGACGTTGCCGAGCAGATCGAACGCCGCATCGGAGACCGCCAGCTTCAAACCGCGCTCGGCCAGGCGCTTCTCGAGCCCGCGCATCTGGATGCGTGCGATCTGCTTGATCTGCTGCTTGTCCAGCGGGTGGAACACCACGATGTCGTCCAGGCGGTTGATGAACTCCGGACGGAAGTGCGCCTGCACCACGCCCATCACTGCTGCCTTCATCTGCGTGTAGGCCTCCGGGCTGTCGTCGCTGCTCATGTCCTGGATCTGATGCGAGCCCAGGTTCGAGGTCATCACGATGACGGTGTTGCGGAAGTCCACAGTGCGGCCCTGGCCGTCGGTCAGGCGGCCATCGTCCAGCACCTGCAGCAGGATGTTGAACACATCCGGATGCGCCTTCTCCACCTCATCGAGCAGGATCAGCGAATACGGGCGACGACGCACGGCCTCGGTCAGGTAACCGCCTTCCTCGTAGCCGACGTAGCCCGGGGGCGCACCGATCAGGCGGGCGACGCTGTGCTTTTCCATGAACTCGCTCATGTCGATGCGGATCATCGCGTCGGCACTGTCGAACAGGAACTCGGCCAGCGACTTGCACAGCTCGGTCTTGCCGACGCCGGTCGGGCCGAGGAACAGGAACGAGCCGGCCGGACGATTCGGATCGGACAGGCCGGCACGCGAGCGGCGTACCGCATCGGAGACGACCTTGATCGCCTCTTCCTGGCCGACCACACGGTTGTGCAGCACTTCTTCCATGCGCAGCAGCTTGTCGCGCTCGCCTTCGAGCATCTTGTTGACCGGGATGCCGGTCCAGCGCGAAACGACCTCGGCGATCTCCTCATCGGTCACGCGGTCCTGTACCAGCTTGAAGTCCTTGTGCTCGGCTTCCTGCGCGGCGGCCAGCTGCTTTTCCAGTTGCGGCAACAGGCCGTACTGGATTTCGCTCATCTTGGCGAAATCCTGGCGGCGCTGCGCAGCTTCCAGCTCCAGCTTGGCCTGCTCGACCTGTTCCTTGATCTTGGTGGCGCCCTGCAGCGCTGCCTTCTCCGACTTCCAGATTTCATTGAGATCGGAGAACTCGCGCTCCAGCGCATCGATGTCCTTTTCGAGATCGGCCAGGCGCTGCCGCGAGGCTTCGTCCTTTTCCTTCTTCAGCATCTCGCGCTGGATCTTCAGCTGGATTACCCGGCGTTCCAGGCGATCCAGCTCCTCCGGCTTGGAATCGATCTCCATGCGCAGTCGCGAGGCGGCTTCGTCCATCAGGTCGATGGCCTTGTCCGGCAGCTGGCGGTCGGTGATGTAGCGGTTGGACAGCGTGGCGGCAGCCACGATGGCCGGGTCGGTGATTTCCACACCGTGGTGCACGGCGTACTTTTCCTTCAGCCCGCGCAGGATCGCGATGGTGTCCTCCACCGTGGGTTCGCCGACGAACACCTTCTGGAAGCGGCGCTCCAGCGCGGCGTCCTTCTCGATGTATTTGCGGTACTCATCCAGCGTGGTCGCGCCGATGCAGTGCAGCTCGCCACGCGCCAGGGCGGGCTTCAGCATGTTGCCGGCATCCATCGCGCCATCAGCCTTGCCGGCGCCGACCATGGTGTGCAGCTCGTCGATGAACAGGATGATCTGTCCTTCGTTCTTGGCCAGGTCGTTGAGCACGCCCTTCAGGCGCTCCTCGAATTCACCGCGAAACTTGGCGCCGGCGATCAGCGCTCCCATGTCCAGCGACAGCACGCGCTTGCCGCGCAGGCCTTCGGGCACTTCGTCATTGATGATGCGCTGGGCGAGCCCTTCCACGATTGCGGTCTTGCCCACGCCGGGTTCGCCGATCAGCACCGGGTTGTTCTTGGTCCGGCGCTGCAGCACCTGGATCGTGCGACGGATTTCCTCGTCACGGCCGATCACCGGATCGAGCTTGCCGCTCTCGGCACGCGCGGTCAGGTCGATGGTGTACTTCTCCAGCGCTTGCCGCTGTTCCTCGGCATTCTCCGACTGCACGTTCTCGCCGCCACGCAGCTTGTCGATCGCAGCCTGCAGGCGGGTCTTGTCGGCACCGGCGGCGCGCAGCGCCATGCCCAGCGTGCCGCCGTCTTCCAGCGCCGCGAGCACGAACCACTCGCTGGCAATGAAGGCATCGCCGTGCTGCTGGGCCAGCTTGTCGGTCTGGTTCAGCAGGCGCCCCAGGTCATTGCCCATCGAGACGTTGCCGGCCTGGCCGGACACCTTCGGCAGTGCATCCAGCGCCTCGGTCAGGCGCTCGCGCAGCACCGGCACGTTCACCCCGGCCTGGGCCAGCAGCGGGCGCGTGCTGCCGCCCTGCTGGTCCAGCAACGCGCTGAACAGGTGAACCGGTTCGATGATGCTGTTGTCGCGGCCCACGGCCAGCGACTGTGCGTCTGCCAGCGCCTGCTGGAAACGCGAGGTGAGCTTGTCCATCCGCATTGCGAATCCTCATCGGTCATCAGGGCCGGCCCGCGCCGGCGATGCTGGGAAGATGCGGTTGCCCCACCCCGTTTCAAGGGTGGCTGCGACTGCACCCCGAGGCCAGTCAGCCTGCGGCCAGCATGCCGAAACGGGTGTGGTCGGCGCGTTGATCCCGATCAGTTCCGCGCGGTGCGCGGACTCAGCCGGTGATCGCGCTGCGGATCGCCCGCAGCTGCTGCTTGACCGCCCGCGCCTGCGCGGCGTCCATGCGCAACAGCGCCTTCTGGCCTATCGAGCGCGACTGCAGGGTGGAATCGACGAAGCGGTAGCGACCGCGCTCATCACGCTGCACCAATGGCGCCTGCGCAAGTTCCGGGGTCTCCAGCAGATGGTCGATCACCGCCACCAGACGGTCGTTGAAGTAGCCCTCGGGCCGGCCCAGGTCGACGTAGGCCTGCTGGATCAACGGATAGAAGCGCTTGTACGCCGTAGCCGTTGCCGCTGGATCCAGCGCAGTGAAGGCCTGCACATAGGGCGCGTAACGCGCCGAGTTGCTTGCCGCAATGCGTTCCCCGCCCTCGCCAGGCTCGACCTGCAGGTTGCCCGGCAGCGGCCGTGCGGCCAGCGCCGTCGGCGGCACGCTTGGTTTGTCCAGGTTGTCGACCTGGGTGACCAGGCGCTGGATCAGGTGATCGCGCAGCAGCAGGGTCATCGGGCCCTCGCCCTGGAACAGCTGGCTCAATGCGCCCCAGGCAGCCGCATCACTGTCGGCCAACTTGGGCAGCGCCGGGTCAGCGGCGGCCTCGGTGTCCAGCGGATGCCTGATCGGCGGCGGTGCTGGCGCGGGGTCCGCGGCCGCCTGCGGTTGCGGCGGTGCGCTGGTGCTGGCGGCGGTTGAGTGCACCGGCACCGAAACACCGTCTGCCAGGTGCCTCAGCTGATCGCGGAACAACCAACCGCCCGCGCCGCCGATCACCACCACACCCAGCACCCAGGGCCATACCGCCTTTCCACTCTGCATGATGCAGCACCTCGTTTCACACGCATGGAGAAGGTGTGACCCCACCGGTTCCAGCCGGTTCCCTGCCTGTTCCGCTGCCGTTCGGCTTCGGCCCACGCCAAAGCCGCGCTCACGCCTGCTTTGCGTGCCGCGCGCGAGGCTGTGGGCCTTGTCCTGCGGAGACACTGCCATGCAGTATGCGCTGTACTACTGGACCGGTATCCAGGGCCGTGGCGAGTTCGTGCGCCTGGCGCTGGAAGATGCCGGCGCCGACTACATCGACATGGCGCGGGTGCACGGTGATGCGGTGATGCAACCGTTTCTCGATGGCAGCAGTGACGGGGCACAGCCCTTCGCGCCGCCGTTCCTGAAGGCCGGTCGCCAGGTCATTGCGCAGGTCGCCGCCATCCTGGACTTCCTCGGCCCGACGCTGGATCTGGTGCCGCAGGCCGCATCGCGGCGGATGCAGGCGTTGCAACTGCAGTTGACCATCGCTGACCTGGTGGCCGAGGTGCATGACACTCACCATCCGATCGCCGCATCAAAATACTACGAAGAGCAGAAGACCGAGGCCAAGGCACGTGCCGCGTCGCTGCGCAGTGAGCGCCTGCCGAAGTTCCTGGGCTACTTCGAACGGGTGCTGGCCGCCAACGGTGGCCGCCATGCACTGCGCGAGCATTCGTATGTGGACCTGTCGCTGTTCCAGCTGCTGAGTGGTCTGGACTACATGTTCCCGCGCCGCATGCAGGCACTGGCGCCCGCCGTGCCCCTGCTGCGTGCGCTGCAGGAACGAGTGGCGAAACGACCCAACATTGCCGCCTACCTGGGCTCGGAAAGGCGCCTGGCATTCAACACGAATGGCATCTTCCGCCACTACCCGGAGCTGGACGCCGAGCGGTAGTGCCGGCCGCTGGCCGGCAGCTGCACCCTCCGCCCGAAGCCCACGAGGGTGCCGGCCAGCGGCCGGCACTACCGTGGGGTCAGCTGTTCTCGCCCAGCGGCTTCACCGGCTGCTTCTGCAGCGACAGCAAGCCCAGCAGCACCGCCAGGGCCACGTAGGCGCCGGCAAACTGCACACTGATGATGCGCGCCAATCCTTCCAGCTCCCACGGCAGGTAGATGCCGCCGCGCGGATCCACCGAGTGGATCAGCCCGAACAGGGTCAGCACCCCCGCCACCAGCAGGAAGCCGCAGGCACGGCGCAGGCGGCCATCGACCATCGCCGCCACCGCCGAAATCCACAGCATGGAGGTGATGATGAAGCCGTTGCCGAGGGTGAAGATCACCGCCAGCTCCGGCAGGCCGTGGCCGTCGAGCTTGGTCAGCAGCTGGGGCAGCTGATCCGGTGTGATCCAGCCGGGTGCCTTGATCGCCAGCAGGTAGGCCACCGACGGCAGGAAACCGAACACCATCGCGCCGGTATGGTGGCGCGGCGTGGCCTGGAAGGCCTGGGTGGTGATGTCGATGGCCACGTACACGATGATCGGTGCCAGCACCGCCAGCGGCAGCCACTGCACCAGCCCGGAGATGATGCCAAGCATGCCGCCGATGCCGACGAACAGGCCAGTCAGCAGCATATAGCCGCTGCGCGCGCCCATGTGCTTGTACGCAGGCTGGCCGATGTACGGCGTGGTCTGCGCCACGCCGCCACAGGCGCCTGCCACCAGCGTAGCCACCGCTTCCACCAGCAGGATGTCGCGGGTGCGGTAGTCGTCGCCGGCTGCGCGCGCGCTTTCAGAAACATTGATGCCGCCGACCACCATCAGCAGGCCGAACGGCAGCAGCAGCGGCAGGTAGGTCATCGCGGTGGGCAGGCCGTCGAGGAAGCCCAGTGTCGGCAGCGGCAGCACCACCTGCGGCGGCACCCACTCCGGCACATGGAATCCCGGCGCGCCCAGCCCGGCCAGGCCCAGGCCGTAGTACAGCGCGGTGCCGAACACGAAGGCCAGCAGCACGCCCGGGCCACGCACCGGCAGCTTGCCCTTGGCGATCAGCACATACAGCAGCAGGCCCAGCGTGGTGAAGCCGACCAGCGGCGAGCGCAGCGTTTCCAGCAGCGGCAGCAGGCCCATCAGCACCAGCGCGATGCCGGCAATGGAACCCAGCAGCGCGGCACGCGGCAGCGCGCGGGTGACTGCTTCACCGAAGAACGACAGAACGAACTTGAGCACGCCCATGATGACCAGCGCCGCCATGCCCAGCTGCCAGGTGGCGATGCCCGCCGCGTGCGGGTCCATGCCCTGCTGCTTGAACGCGATGAAGGCCGGGCCAAGCACCAGCAGGGCCATGCCGATGCTGGTGGGGGCATCCAGGCCGAGCGGCATGGCGGTGACGTCGTCACGGCCGCTGCGCGCGGCCAGCCGGCGTGCCATCAGGGTGTACAGCAGATTGCCTATCAGCACGCCGAAGGCCGTGCCTGGGAACATGCGGCCGAACACCACGTCGGCGGGGAACTGGAAGATCCCGACCAGGGCCATGGCGATGAAGCCGAGGATGGAAAGGTTGTCGACGACCAGGCCGAAGAAGCCGTTGAAGTCGCCGGCGACGAACCAGCGACGCGGTGCGGCGGAAGCGGGAGCGGACATGGAAGGGGCGGTGGGGGTGGGGACCGCCGATGGTAGGCCCAGCGGCGCCTGGGCGCCAATTCCGTCGTGGAATGATGGGTTCCAGCCAACGGCGGGGCCCCTCGTGGCTGGGTTGGTCGCGGACGGCGATTTCCTGGGTTAGGCCGGTCGGGTAGGTGGCGCGGGGGACGCCGTAAACCCATCCCTGGGGGCTTGGCCGCGGCATCCATGCCGCGGACACCCCCGCGCCACCTACCCG
>NZ_JBYBLQ010000018.1:0-68984 GCF_059337855.1 Stenotrophomonas maltophilia complex sp. Om-AH-Sm3
CTTCCCCAACAGCCGGCCGCTGGCCGGCTGTTGGGGAAGCCGGCCAGCGGCCGGCTCTACCCGATGTCCGGACCCTGGGGTCAGCCCTTCATCGTGCCGGTATCCAGCCAGCGCTGGTGCCACGACAGCGCTTCCGGCAGCAGGTGCGGGGTGTGCTTGCCGTAGCTTTCGCGGCTGGCACGGTCGAAGTAATCCTGCAGCTGCGGGCGGAAGTCCGGGTGCGCGCAGTTGTCGATCAGCACCTGCGCGCGCTTGCGCGGGGTCAGGCCGCGCAGATCGGCCAGGCCCTGTTCGGTGACGATCACCGACACATCGTGCTCAGTGTGGTCGACATGGCTGGCCATCGGCACGATCGCCGAGATGGTGCCGTTCTTGGCGGTGGACGGGCTCAGGAACGCCGACAGGAAACCGTTGCGGGCAAAGTCACCGGAACCGCCGATGCCGTTCATGATCCGGGTGCCCATCACGTGCGTCGAATTGACGTTGCCGTAGATGTCCACCTCGATCATGCCGTTCATGCCGATGCAGCCCAGGCGCCGCACCAGTTCCGGGTGGTTGGAGATTTCCTGCGTGCGCATGATGATGCGCTCGCGGTAGAAATCGATGTTCTCCTTGAACGTCTCATTCGCCTGCGGGCTCAGCGCGAAGCCGGTGCACGAGGCGTAGCTCAGCACGCCGTCGCGCAGCAGGTCGAGCATGCCGTCCTGGATCACTTCGGTGAACGCGGCCAGGTCGCGGAAACCGCTCTTTGCCAGGCCAGCCAGCACGGCGTTGGGGATGTTGCCCACGCCCGACTGCAACGGCAGCAGGTTCGGCGGCAGGCGGCCCTTCTTCACCTCGTGCTTGAGGAACTCGATCAGGTGCGAAGCGATCTGTTCGCTGGTCGCATCGATCGGGCTGAAGGGGCTGTTGCGGTCCGGGCCGTTGGTACGCACCACGGCCACGATCTTGTCCGGGTCGCAGCGCAGCGCGGTATCGCCGATGCGGTCGTTGGCGTTCACCAGCGGAATCGGCTTGCGGTGCGGCGGCAGCGCGGTGCCGTAGTAGATGTCATGCATGCCGTCGACGCCGGCCGGCTGCCATTCGTTGACCTCGACGATCACCTTCCTGGCCAGGTCCAGCCAGGTCTTGTTGTTGCCGACCGAGGTGGAGGGCACCAGCGAACCATCTTCGCGGATGGCCGAGACTTCGATGACAGCGGTATCGATCTCGCCATAGAAGCCGAACCACACGTGCTGGGCGACGTGGCTGAGGTGGATGTCGATGTAATCCAGCTTGCCCTCGTTGATGCGGTTGCGCGCATCCGGGTCGCTCTGGAACGGCATGCGCATGGCGATGCCATCGGCCTTGGCCAGCGCGCCATCGAGTTCCGGCGCGGTCGAGGCGCCGGTCATCAGCTTGATCTGGAAGGGATTGCCCTGGGCATGCACCGCTTCGATGCGGCGGGCCAGTTCGACGGGAACGGCCTTGGGATACCCGGAGCCGGTAAAGCCGCTCATGGCCACGGTTTCACCGGGCTGGATCAGCGCGGCTGCGGCCTCGGCGGAGACCACGCGGTCACGGAGACGCGCGTTGGCGATGCGATCAACAGACATGACGACAGTGTTTCTGGGGGGAATCCCGATTATCGGCCATCCTCATCCGTACGGGGGGTTCTACCTTCGTGGAATGGCTTTTCCCCCAGGGGCTCACCCATACCCACCGGTTCTGTTTTGCAGTGCAGCGTGCAAAGTGCTTTCGCAGCCCGCACGATGGCCCTGCATCCCGACGTGGGGGAGGGAGCAGAGCCCGCTGGCAGTTCGCTGCAAGCGGGCTTTTTTATTGCCTGTCGCCCAGTATGAATGCGAGGCCTCCATTATCGGTAGTGCCGGTCGCTGGCCGGCAACTGCAGCAACCTTCGGCAGGATCATGGGATCTGCCGGCCAGCGGCCGGCACTACCGGGTCCGTCGCGTCCCGACCGGGTCGATACAATCCGCCCATGACCCTCGCCCCCGCTGACCTGCCCGCCGCCCTGCAGCCTCTTGTCGACCGCGCGCTGGCGCGCTTGGCCCAGGTCCTGCCCGAACCCATCCCGACCGATCTGTTGCCGCTGCTGAGCCGGTTGGCGGTGACCAGCGACTTCGCGCTGGACACCCTGGTGCGGCAACCGGCGCTGCTGGCGCAGCTGGCTACCCCCGGCTGCCCGCCGATCCCGCCACCGGTGCTCGATCCGCTGCAGCCCAGCGACTGGCCGGCGCAGATCCGGCGCTGGCGTACTGCCATGTCGACGCGGCTGATCTGGCGCGACCTGACCGGCCTGGACGACGTGGCACAGACCCTGGCCGGCGCCACCACCCTGGCCGTGGACTGCCTGCGGCTGGCGCTGGACGCGCTGCAGCAGGAATTCGCCCAGCGCCACGGTGTGGTCCGCGATGGCGAAGGCGCCGCGCAGCAGCTGGTGGTGTTCGGCCTCGGCAAGCTTGGCGGCGGCGAGCTCAACTTCAGTTCCGATATCGACCTGGTCTACGCCTATCCGCACGGCGGCGAATCCGACGGCCCGCGCGCGCTGGCCGCCGAAGAGTATTTCGCCCGCCTTGGCCAGCGCCTGGCCAAGCTGCTGGACGAAACCACCGTCGATGGCTTCAGCCACCGCGTCGACCTGCGCCTGCGCCCGTTCGGCAGCGCCGGCCGCGTCGCGCTGTCGTTCGCGGCGATGGACCAGTACTTCCAGCGCGAAGGCCGCGACTGGGAGCGCTATGCGTGGCTGAAGGCGCGCGCGGTCGCCGGTGATATCGAGGCCGGTGAAGCGTGGCTGCAGACCCTGCGCCCGTTCGTGTACCGCCGCTACCTCGATTTCACCGCGCTCGACGGCCTGCGCGAGATGAAGGCGGCGATCACCGCCGAAGTCGCGCGCCGCGAGTTGCACGAAGACATCAAGCGCGGCGCCGGTGGCATCCGCGAGATCGAGTTCCTGTGCCAGGCGCTGCAGCTGATCCGCGGTGGCCGCGAACCTGCGCTGCGCGAGCGCCGCCTGCTGGTGGCGCTGGACGCGCTGGTGGCTGCGGGGCAGATCGCGCCCGGGGACGGCAGTGCGCTGCGCGAGGCCTACCTGTTCCTGCGCCGCCTGGAGAACCGCCTGCAGATGCTGCGCGATGCGCAGACCCACGTGCTGCCCAGCGATGCACTGGACCGCGAGCGCATCGCCGTCGGCCTCGGCTACCCGGACTGGGAGGTGCTGCGCGCGGCGCTGGCCGAACAGCAGCAGCGGGTCAGTACCGAATTCGCCGCGCTGCTGGCACCGCGCAAGGGCCAGGCCGCGCCCGACGCGCTGGCCAATTACTGGCGTAGTCTGCCCGAGGGCAGCAACGCGCCGTTGCTGGCCGAAGCCGGTTTCCTCGATGCCAATGGCGCCGACCAGTCATTGCGTGACTTCGCGCAGGGCACCGGCGTGAAGTCATTATCTGATGCGGCGCGTGCGCGGCTGGATCGCGTACTGCCCGCGTTGCTGCATGCGGCCACGCGTTCGCCGCAACCCGACGCCGCGCTCCGGCGCGTGCTTGGCCTGTTGCAGGCCGTGCTGCGCCGGACCAGCTATCTCGCGCTGCTGGACGAACAACCGAGCGCGTTGGCGCGTCTGGTCGATGTGCTGGCGCGCAGCGCGCTGCTGGCCGAGCGCCTGGCCGCGTACCCGCTGCTGCTGGACGAACTGCTGGACGTGCGCGTGTCCGGGCCGATGCCCGATGCGGCCGGTATGCTGGCCGAGTGCCAGCAGGTGCTGGCGGTGGAAGATCCCGAATCCGCACTGCGCTGGCTCAACGAGACGCGGCTGGCGCTCAGCTTCCGCATGGCGATGGCCACGCTGGATGGCCGCCAGGGTGCGGTGGACAGCACGCGGCAACTGGCCGAGCTGGCGCAGGCGGTGGTCACCACCGTGCTGGCGATGGCCGAGGCGGACATGCGCGCCGCGCACGGCGGGATTCCCGGTGGACGTTTCGCGATCATCGGCTACGGCAGCCTCGGCGGGCTTGAGCTGGGCTTCGGTTCCGACCTGGACCTGGTGTTCCTGCACGACAATCCGGCCGGCGTGGAGGCCAGCGATGGCGCACGTCCGCTGGAACCGGGGCGCTGGTATGCACGACTGGCACAGAAGGTGATGGCGCTGCTTGGTGCGGTCACCGCCGCCGGGCGCCTGTACGACATCGACGTGCGCCTGCGCCCGGACGGTGGCAAGGGTTCACTGGTGTCTTCGTTGGCCAGCTACACCGAATACCAGCGCGAACGCGCGTGGACCTGGGAACACCAGGCCCTGGTGCGCGCACGCGGTGTGGCCGGTGATGCCAGTCTGCTGGCCGATTTCGAACAGGTGCGTGCACAGACACTGGGTCGTGAGCGCGATCCGGCCACGCTGTATGCCGATGTGCTGAAGATGCGCGGCCGCATGCGCACTGAACTGGACCGCAGCGATGCCGCGCGGCTGGACCTGAAACAGGGTGCTGGTGGCGTGGTGGACCTGGAGTTCCTGCTGCAGACCGGCGTGCTGGCGCGTAGTGCGCAGCATGCGGCGTTGCTGCAGCCACGCGACACGCCGTCGCTGATCGATGCGCTGGCGGTTGCCGGTTTCCTGCCGGAAGACACTGCGCAAGCACTGCATGGCGCGCATGCCACGCTGCTCGACGTGGGCCTGGCCTGCACGCTGGACCGTCGCCCGCGACTGGCACCGACCACGCCCGCGATTGAAGACGCGTGTGCGGCGATTACGGCGGCGTGCAGAGCGGCGGAGCTGCCGTTCGGGTGAGTGGGTGCACCCATTAGAGCAATTGCCCGGGGATGATCCGCTGTTGGTAGGTGCCGACCGTTGGTCGGCACAATCTGTCAGCGGTGATGAACTCTGATGGAGCGTGCCGACCAACGGTCGGCACCTACCGTGCTCATGTGCCATCCAAGGTCGGCACCTACCAGAGCATGTGCGGTCAGCTGGTCGCGCGCAGCGGCGCCATCTTCCACAGCAGCGCGCGGAACGGGGCCAGCAGGCAGACGCCGATCGCCAGCTTCACTGCCAGGTCGCCGGCGGCCCAGCTCACCCACGGCAGGGTGGAACCGGCAAATGCGATCGACCAGAAAATGGTGGTATCCACCGTCGCGCTGCAGGTCGTGGCCACCATCGGTGCGCGCCACCAGCTGCCACGGCGCAGGCGATCGAACACGGTGATGTCCAGCAACTGTGCCACGATGAAGGCCGAGCACGAGGCAACGGCGATGCGCGGCGTGGCCACCCAGATCGACAACAACACCGCCACCGCGAAGCCGATCCACGCTACGCGGCGCGCCGGGCCCGGGCCGAAGCGGCGGTTGATCAGGTTGCTGACCAGGAACGCGACCGGATAACTGAAGGCACCCCAGGTCAGCCAGTCGTTGATCGGATACTGCACCAGCACGTTGGACAGCAGCACCACCGCGCCCATCGCCAATACCGCCAGCACCAGGGCGCGGGCGGTCAGCGGGGCAAACACAGGGGCAGGACGCACGGACATCGCGAGCCAGGGGGACCAAGGGGATCGCCCATTATCCGCCCGGCCCGCGGCAAAGCCAAAACCGCTTGTTCAGCTTTACAGCGCTTCGCTCATCACATCGCCCGCGGCGTAGGCGGTGGGGACGTAAGCCAGCGCTTGGCCCTGTGCGCTCTTCACGGTCCAGCCGGCACCGGCCTCGGTGGGGTCGAAATGCACCTGCTGGCCGACCACGAAGGCCGCCGTCTGGCCTTCATGCACGCGCGCCGGCCAGCGCAGGGTGGCGGTCTGATCGGCCTTGCCGGGTACCTGCAGCTGCACCTGGCGCTCGCCCGCCGCCGTGGTCTCCACCTTCTTCACGTCCATCGGTGGCAGCGGCACCGCCTTGGTGCGGGCAGCCCTGCCATTGCGTTCGCTGGCCTTGAACGGCGCCTTGGACAGTTCGGACAGGCCCGCCGACGCAGCGAGCGGCACCGAGACCACGATCAGCGAGGTGATCAGCACGCTGGCTTCGCTGCTGTTCAACTGCGGCGCGGCGCCGGCATGGACGGTGGGCACCAGCAGCGCGGAGAGCAGCAGGGCAGAAGCGGGAACGCGCAGGCAACGGAACATGGAGACCTCCTGGTCAGCGTGGGGACGGCGGCTCAGCGCCGGGTATCGAAGATATCGCGCGGGCCGGTGGCCTCGGGCAGGTATTCCAGCGGGCGGCCCTGGTTGTCCTTCAGCTGCCAGCCCTGGTCGGCGCCGGTCGGCTCGAAGTTCACGGTCTGGCCCACGGTGAACTGCACGGCCGGGTCGCCGACGCCGCGCGGATACTGCATCGATGCGGTGTTCTGCGGATCGTTGGCATCACGCAGCAGCACTTCGCGGCGGCCATCGACGGTGGTGGCGATTGCGCTTACCTCCATCTGCGGCAGCTTGATCTGCTGCGGGCGGGCCAGCGGCTGGCCGGCATCGGCCGCATCCTGGGCTTCCTTCGCTGCTGCGGCGCGGGCCGAGGCCACCATCTGCGTGGACATTTCCAGGCTCGGTCCCTGCGGGCCCGGGTCATGGATGATCACGATGCGGCGTTCGGCGTGGGCGGCCGTCGACCACGCCAGGCCGGTGACGATCACCATCGACAACACAGAGGTAAGCAGCGGACGCATGTCGTTCTCCTTGCGGGATTCAGGGCGTGGCGGCGGTGGCACCGGCCACCGGCACATGGGGGATCACCAGTTCCTGCTGCAGCTGGCTGCGCTGGTGCAGGAAGTCGAACACCGATTCCACCGTCACCACCGAATAGTTGCCGGAGATGCGTTCGCCGGCTGGATGGTCGGTGGTGGTGGCGTTGGCTACGAACAGGCGCGCACCCACGCGCTTGCCGAGGCCGATATGCAGCACGCTGGGCTGGTACTTCTGCTGGCGCAGCCACTGCTGTGCCTGTTCGCGCTTGACGATGGCCGGCGCGCCTTCGGTCTGCGCCATCGCCGCCGCCAGCACTTCCAGCACCCACTGGTTGGAGTTCTGGTAGTCGGTGGCGAACGGGTAGGCGACCACGTTGTACCTTGTTTCGTGCAGCGCCTTGGGCTGGATCGAGGGCGGCACCAGCATCGCGCGCAGCGCCGCACGCAAGGGGGCCGACGGCACGCCGATGCGCAGGTCGGTATGGCCGCCGCTCTCGCCGACGAAGTTGCCGAGGCCCTCGTGGTACAGCTGCGAGCGGTCGGTCTTGCAGCGGTTGAGCAGGTGCATCGCGCGCCAGCGGCCGTCGTCCTCGCGCAGCAGGAACGCCAGGTGGCTGTGGCGCAGGCCGTAGCGGCTCAGGTCCTGGCCACCGCGCGCGGCCACCACCACGTCCACCTCGGGCAGCGCGTCCAGGCGTTCGGCGGTGGTCCAGGCGACATCCAGCATCGCCGCCTGCGACGCCACGCTCGGGTAGCGCTCGCGGCAGGCGGTGCTGTCGGCCCAGGCCGGTGCGGTCGCCAGCAGGCTGGCGATCAGCAGCGCGGCGCGGCGCAGGCGGGAAAAACGATCCATGTCGGTACCTTCAACGGCGGGCAAGCCCGCGCGCCGATCATACGCTGCTCAGCGCAGCGGGCGATCCACGCCCTTGCGCTGGAGTTCCCTGTCGCAGGCATCGCTGATCGGGGCGATCGGCAGCGGCGGGCGCTCGCCCGTCTTCGGATCGCGCAGCGCCGGCTGTTCGCGGTACGCGTCCAGCTGCTGCTGGCATTGATAGGAGATCGGGTCCAGCTCGGTCGGCGCGGTCGAACACGCGGCGAGCAGGGCCAAGGGCAGCAGGAGCAGGGTACGCATGAAGGCATTCGGTCCGATGGGAGACACCGGACTCTAACGATATGGGTGGATTGAAATGTTCAGAAATCGCTGCGCACCCCGGTAGTGCCGGCCGCTGGCCGGCATCGGCAGGGTGTTCGGTAATGCGTGCAGCATTGCCGGCCAGCGGCCGGCACTACCCCAGGGCCAGGCGCTGCTTTACTTCCGCCGCCACGCGCGCGGTTTCGCGCAATGGCTCGATGCGGTCGTACTGCCAGTCCAACCAGTGCGGCTGCAAGCGCCCGCGTTCGCGCAGCTGCTGCTGGAACCGGGCCAGCCGGCCCTGCGCGATATCGGCCAGCGCCACCATCACCGGCATGCGCGTGGCGCAGGCTTCAGAGAGCAGGTTCACCGAATCGGGCGAGACCACCACGCGGTTGGCCCAGCCGAGCAGGCCACCATAGGGATTGGTACCGTCGCCACCATCGCCCCAGATCACGTGCGGCAGGTCGGCGAACTTCGCGCGCAGGATCTCGGCCAGGGCTGGCGGCGTGCGTCGCGAGGTGGTGGCCAGCAGGCTGCCGCCTTCGCTGCGGATCTGCTCGGCCAGCGCCTGGAACACACCGACCATCGCCGTCTCATCCCACGGCGCCAGCGGTGTCGGCCCGCCCACCAGCAGTGCGGTGCGCGGACCGGGCAGGGTGCTGAAGCCAGCAAACGCGGCGCGGCCCCAGGCCAGCCAGTCGTCGTCCACCGGGTTGAGGCTGCCGAGCAGGGTCAGCACATTGCTGCCGCGCAGGGCGTCGTGTTCGGGCACCACCACCACGTCCCAATGGCGGGCGCCGATGCGCGGGTCGAGGATCTGCACCACCTGGCTGCCGCGTGCACGCAGCACGCGCAGGGCACCGGCGGCCTGGCGACCACAGCCGACCGCCAGTGCCGGCGCCTCAGCCGCCAGCGTCGCCAAGGCCTCGCCGTAGCCATTCACATCGCCGGGCAGCCGCCGGGGCGACAGCCAGCGCCAGGGTGCGCGCGGTTGCAGGAGCAGCGGTCGGTGGGTGCCCTGGCGCAGTGCCGAGGCCAGCGCGACCGCCTGGCGGACATTGCCCGCACGGCCGTCAGTGACCGTCCATGGCGCGCTCGATCGTTTCACCATTGGCATTAATTCGTTTCAGCCCTGCTGGGTGTTGCAACAGTCGCGACACTCTACACTGCGGCTCGTCGTTTCGCCCCGCGCCGCCCGCGGGCACTGACTTCCTTTCGCCGCCCTGGAGATCCACCGATGTCCCACGCGCTCGACGCCGCCGCCCTTGATCAGCTGTTCCGTACGGCCCGCACCCAGAACGCCTTCCTCGACAAGCCGGTCCCCGAGAGCCTGCTGAAGGAACTGTACGACCTGGTGAAGTGGGGCCCCACCGCGGCCAACACCACGCCGGCGCGCTTCGTCTTCGTCACCTCGAAGGAGGCCAAGGACAAGCTGGCCCCGGCGCTGTCCGAAGGCAACCTGGCCAAGACCATGGCTGCGCCGGTCACCGTCATCATCGGTTTCGACCTGGACTTCCACGAGAAGCTGCCGTACCTGTTCCCGCACACCGATGCCAAGGCCTGGTTCGATGGCCCGCAGGAAGGCCGCCACGAAGCCGCCATCCGCAACGGCAGCCTGCAGGGTGCCTACCTGATCCTGGCTGCGCGCGCGCTGGGCCTGGATGCCGGCCCGATGTCCGGCTTCGACCCGGCCAAGGTCGACGAAGCCTTCTTCGCCGGCACCTCCATCAAGTCGAATTTCCTGGTCAACCTGGGTTACGGTGATCCGGCGGACCTGTTCCCGCGCCTGCCGCGCCTGTCGTTCGACGAAGCGGCGCGCATCGCGTAAGTCGCTGTATCGGTTTCGGGCCCGCTGTTCCGCGGCGGGCTCTTGCTGCACCGTGTACCCACCCTACGATCCGGAGAGTTCCTCAGATGAGCGCCACCCGTAAACTGCTGCTGCCGCTGGCCCTGACCCTGGCCATCGCCGCCTGCTCCAAGCCGGCCGACACCGCTGCCCCGGCTGCCGATGCCGCCGCCCCGGCCACCACCGAGCAGGCTGCCACCCCGGCGGCTGATGCCGCCGCTGCTGCGCCGGCTGCCGAAGCGATCAAGATCGCCTCGGGCACCTACAAGCTGGACCCGAGCCACACCGACGTGCTGGCGCAGTGGAGCCACTTCGGCTTCTCCAACCCGAGCGCGCACTTCGGCAACGTCGAAGGCACCCTGGTGTACAACGCCGAAGACGTGACCAAGTCCACCGTGGAAGTGAAGCTGCCGCTGAGCGGCCTGAACAGCTTCACCGCCAAGTTCGACGAGCACCTGAAGAGCGCCGACTTCTTCGACGCCGCCAAGTTCGCCGATGCCACCTTCAAGAGCACCAAGGTGGAAGCGGCCGGCACCAACAAGCTGACCGTCACCGGCGACCTGACCATCAAGGGCATCACCAAGCCGGTCACCCTGGACGTCACCGTCAACGGCGGCGGCGAGCACCCGATGGCCAAGGTTCCGGCGGCTGGCTTCGATGCCACCACCACCCTGAAGCGCAGCGATTTCGGCGTCGGCGCCTACGCCCCGAACGTCAGCGATGAAGTGAAGATCCGCATCACCACCGAAGCCACCGGCGAAAAGCCGGCGGCTTGATGCACCCGACTCACTCGTCGTGAGAAGGCAGAAGGCCCGCTGAAAAGCGGGCCTTCTTTTTGGGCTCTGCATGCGAGGTGCCCGATGCCGATGGGGTTGCCGGCCAGCGACCGGCACTACCCGGTAGGTGCCAACCGGCATCTGGTGGGTGCGGACCGTTGGTCCGCACGATCGCTCAGCGCAACGTGCCCAACCATGCCACGCACGCTTCGCTCGGGCTCTGCTTGGCCTTCACCGTCATCCCGCTCACCCGCACGAACGTCTGCGCCGCCTGCGCCACCCTCTGGCGGGCGATCAGCGCCGCCTGCTTGGTGGCAGCCTGCTGCTTGCGCAGCTGCACGATGTTGACCGAAGGCCGACCCACCGGCGCGTACTTCTGGTCGCGGCGCAGCACGTCGGCCACCTGCGCCACTTCGAATTCGGCCTGCAGGTAGCGGTGCTGTGCTTCCACCAGCTCGCGCAGCGGCGCGCGCAGTGCAGCGGCGTCGGCGAAGGCGGCCAGGGCCGCGTCGCAGGCAGCGTCATCAGCGAAGCGGGTACGCAGCGCGTCCACGCTGGCCAGGGTCAGTTTGGCCATGTGGGCCTCGTTGCTGCAGGAAAGGAGCGCGATTGTCGCATTGCTTGCCGGCGGATGCGTTGAACCGGGCGATGGAATACCTGTAGAGCCGAGCCCACGCTCGGCTCATCGCGCGCAGCGCGAGGGTTCGCCGATCGCGGAACGACGAGCAGCCGAGCATGGGCTCGGCTCCACAATGGCCCGCTGTATCACCCACGGAAGTGCGCGAAGGCCTGCTGCGCGGCATGGTGGAAGACACGCTGGTGGACAGGGCCGGTACCCTCGGCCTGGAACCCAAGGTGGTGCGCGAGGCGCTGACCATGCACGTCGATGAGCTGCTGCACACCCGTGGCGTGTTGCGGCTGGTGAAGGCGCAGATCAACGGCATGATGCCGGGCGTGTACTTCGGGCTGCTGTTGCCGTTGCTGATCATCGCCCTGCTGGTAGCGCTGGAGATCTGGGCCGCGCAGCGGTTCGGGTGGATGCAGCAGGTGGTAGTGCCGGCCGCTGGCCGGCAATTGCAGGTTCCTGCCGAGGGTTCATGAGGTTGCCGGCCAGCGGCCGGCACTACCCCCAGGCAAAAGTGCATGACCGCCGATGGCCCCTGTAGAGTCGAGCCATGCTCGACTCATCGCGCGCAGCGCGATGCGTGTGGGTTTCGGGCTGCTGCCGCTGCTGATCATCGCGCTGCAGGTGGCGTCCAGCGCGGTAGTGCCGGCCGCTGGCCGGCAATTGCAGATTCCTGCCGAGGGTTCATGAGGTTGCCGGCCAGCGGCCGGCACTACCTGTCGGAGGGCGTGCGGACCAACGGTCCGCACCCACTGCCTTTTGATCAATCGCCGTCGGTTTCGTCCGGGTGCGCCTTCCAGTAGCCGGTCGAGCGGATCCAGTCGCGCGGCACGCCCAGGTGGCCTTCGATGAACTTGCGCATCATCCGCGCGCGGCGCGATTCGGTGGCGATCCAGTAGAAGACATCGCCGTCCGGGGCCTCGAAGTCGGTCAGCATGTCTTCCAGCAGCGTACTGCTGGCCGCCGGGAAGCCGTTGCGCTCCAGCCAGTGGATGCGCACGTTCTCGTACTGCGGCAGGTCCTGGCGCTCGGCCTCGTCGCGCACTTCGATGAAGGCCTGCACCTCGGCACTGTCCGGCAGCACGTCCAGCCAACGGGCGATGGCCGGCAGTGCGGTTTCATCGCCGATCAGCACGTAGGCGTCGTAGGTGTCGGCCACCACGAACGAGCCGCGCGGGCCGCCGATCACCAGCATGTCGCCCGGCTGTGCGCGTTCGGCCCACGGCCCGGCCACGCCCTGGTCGTGCAGCACGAAGTCGATGGCCAGCTCGCCGCGCTCGTGGTCCCACCAGCGCGGGGTGTAGTCACGGGCCGGCGAGGGCTCCTTGCCTTCCGGGTAGCTGCGGCCTTCGGCGGTCAGCACCGGCAGCACCATCTCGCTCGCAGCGTTGGGGAAGAACAGCTTGATATGGTCGTCGGCGCCGGGCGAATCGAAGCCGGCCAGGTCGTCGCCACCCAGCACGACGCGGCGCATGTGCGGGGTGACCTCTTCGGTGCGCAGCACGGTCAGTTCACGGAAGCGCACATCCAGGCGCAGACGCGTGTTGTTGTGTTCGGTCATAGGGGTTACCTGTAAAGGTGTCGCGCGGGGGCGCGCGGCGTAGGGGAGGACCTGGCTGGCGTCAGTCTGGCTGGGTCGTTGAAATCGGTGGTTGCTCGCTACCGGCCGTACCGTTGAGCAGGGCCGAGGCCCGCGTCAGCAGTGCCGCCACTTCATCCGCCTCACCCTCGGCCCAGCGGCCGTGGTGGTGCACCAGCGCCCGCTTGAACTCGCGCAGGGCCGCGGCCAGCGGCGGCGGCAGCGAGGCCTTGGTGATCTCGCGGGCACGGTCGAAGGCACGCCGCTGCGCCAGGCGCACCTGGGTGCGCTGCACCTTCAGCTCGAACTCGCCGGCGGCGGTGATGCGGAAGATCCGCTTGCCATCCACTTCCTCGGCCTCGATCCAGCCGGCCTGCTCGAAGCTGGCCAGCAGCGGGTACATGGTGCCGGCGCTGGGCGTGTAGGCCTGCATGAACTGGTTGCTGATCAGCTGCATCAGCTCGTAGCCATGGCGCGGCTGCTCGCCGATCAGGGCCAGCACCAGCAGGCGCAGGTCGCCGCGGCTGAGGACGCGCGGCTGGCCGTTGCGGCGCGGCACATCCGGATCGGTGGAACGGGCTCTGGCAGAAGCGGTACGGCTCATTTCGATATATCGGTAAACGAGTATGCAAACGATATATCGATATGTCGAAAGCGACAACATCCGATCCGGCCACAAGCAGGTGCAATTTGGGCCACGGACCTTCGTGCGCACAGCAAAAGGGGCGCCCCCTGCGAGGCGCCCCGGCGATGCTGTGGAAGGGAGCAGGGCCATCGGGCCCATCACTCGCGACCCACCCTGGGCCCGCGACTGGCAGCGATCCAGAGGCAGGTGCGACATGTTGTCGCCGGTTCAGAACCGCTGCCCGGCACCCACCTACGGCGGTGCCGGAGTTGCCCTACAACCGTCATCGGCAGCGGTAACACTGCGTCCTGCACATGGGCGCAGCGGCCGCAAGCGACAGCCCGCGCCGCCGCCAAGGCCCGCCGCAGGGCCATCAGCGGGCCCGGCAAGCCCCTTGCGGACACTGGCCGGTTGCATCCATACGCCAGCGTAGCCAAGTGACGAAAGCCCTTGGTGCGCTACACTTTGCGGTCTAGAAATCTATACAACAGTCGCGCGCGTGCGTGCGGTTATGGGAGCGCTAATGAACTGGTTGAACGAGGTGCTGAACAACGACCCGAATCCTGTGGAAACCCAGGAGTGGATCGAGTCGTTGAAGGCCGTTATTGATGTCGAGGGCTCCGAGCGCGCGCATCAGCTGCTGGAAGGCATGGTGGAACTGACCCGTCGTTCGGGCGCCTACCTGCCGTTCTCTCCCACCACCGAATACGTCAATACCATCGAACCGCAGTTCGAGGCCAAGAGCCCGGGCAACGCCGAGCTGGAATGGCGCATCCGTTCGATCATCCGCTGGAACGCGATGGCCACGGTGGTGCGCGCCAACCGCAAGCCGGGTGACCTGGGCGGCCACATCGCCTCGTTCGCCTCCGGCGCTACCCTGTACGACGTGGGCTTCAACCACTTCTGGCGCGCCCCGAGCGAGAATCACCCGGGCGACCTGCTGTTCATCCAGGGCCACAGCGCCCCGGGCATCTACGCGCGTTCCTTCCTGGAAGGCCGCATCAGCGAAGAGCAGCTGGACAAGTTCCGCATGGAAGTGGACGGCGGTGGCCTGTCCTCGTACCCGCACCCGTGGCTGATGCCGGACTACTGGCAGACCCCGACCGTGTCGATGGGCCTGGGCCCGCTGGCCGCCATCTACCAGGCGCAGTTCATGCGCTACCTGGAAAACCGTGGCCTGATCGAGAAGTCCGACCGCAAGGTGTGGTGCTTCATCGGCGACGGCGAGAGCGACGAGCCGGAAACCCTGGGTGCCATCGCCCTGGCCGGCCGTGAAGGCCTGGACAACCTGATCTTCGTGGTGAACTGCAACCTGCAGCGCCTGGACGGCCCGGTGCGCGGCAACGGCAAGATCATCCAGGAACTGGAAGGCGTGTTCCGTGGTGGCGGCTGGAATGTGATCAAGCTGCTGTGGGGCGGTTACTGGGATGCCCTGCTGGCCAAGGACACCAATGGCGTCCTGAAGAAGTTGATGATGGAAACCGTCGACGGCGAATACCAGAACTGCAAGGCCTTCGGCGGCGCGTATACCCGCGAGCATTTCTTCGGTAAGTACCCGGAAACTGCTGCGATGGTGGCCGGCCTTTCCGACGACGACATCTGGCGCCTGAACCGTGGTGGCCACGACCCGCACAAGGTGTACGCCGCCTACCACCAGGCCGTGAACACCAAGGGCATGCCGACCGTCATCCTGGCCAAGACCGTGAAGGGTTACGGCATGGGCAGCGCCGGTGAAGCACTGAACCCGACCCACCAGACCAAGAAGCTGGACGACGAAGCGGTGCGCCACTTCCGCGACCGCTTCAACATTCCGGTGACCGACGCGCAGCTGGCCGATGGCCAGGTGCCGTTCTACCACCCGGGCCCGGATTCGCCGGAAGTGCAGTACCTGCAGGAACGCCGTGCCGCGCTGGGTGGTTACCTGCCGCAGCGCCGCCGCAAGGCCGACAAGACCTTCGTGGCGCCGAAGCTTGAAGCCTACGAGCGCTTGCTGAAGAGCAGTGGCGAGCGCAGCTACTCCACCACCATGGCGTTCGTGCAGAGCCTGAACATCACCCTGCGTGACAAGGAACTGGGCCCGCACATCGTGCCGATCGTGGCCGACGAAGCCCGTACCTTCGGTATGGAAGGCCTGTTCCGCCAGATCGGCATCTACGCGCCGTTCGGCCAGAAGTACAAGCCGGTCGACGCCGACCAGCTGATGTTCTACCGCGAAGACCAGAGCGGCCAGGTGCTGCAGCAGGGCATCAGCGAGCCGGGTGCGATCAGCTCGTGGATGGCCGCCGGTACCAGCTACTCGGTCAGCAACGTGCCGATGCTGCCGTTCTACATCTACTACAGCATGTTCGGCTTCCAGCGCGTGGGCGACATCGCCTGGCAGGCCGCCGACATGCGTACCCGCGGCTTCCTGCTGGGTGGCACCGCCGGCCGCACCACGCTGAACGGTGAAGGCCTGCAGCACGAAGATGGCTTCAGCCATCTGGTGGCCGGTGGCATCCCGAACGTGCGCAGCTACGACCCGACCTTCGGCTTCGAAGTGACGGTGATCCTGCAGCACGGCACCAAGCGCATGATGGAAGACCAGGTGGACGAGTATTACTACGTCACCCTGATGAACGAGAACTACACCCACCCGGAAATGCCGGAAGGCGCGGCCGAAGGCATCGTCAAGGGCATGTACCTGCTGACCGACGCCGGCAAGCCGAAGAAGGGCGAGCTGCGCGTGCAGCTGCTGGGTTCGGGCACCATCCTGCGCGAAGCCATTGCTGCCGCCGAACTGCTGGACAAGGACTTCGGCGTGACCGCTGATATCTGGAGCTGCCCGAGCTTCAACGAACTGCGTCGCGATGGTTTCGACGTGGAACGTGCCAACCGCCTGCATCCGGAAGGTGAGCAGCGCAAGGCCTACGTGACCGAGCTGCTGGAAGGCCGCCAGGGCCCGGCGATTGCCGCCACCGACTACGTGCGTGCGTATGCGGACCAGATTCGTGCGTTCGTGCCGATGAGCTACACGGTGCTGGGTACGGATGGCTTCGGCCGTTCGGATACGCGTGCGAACCTGCGTCGGTTCTTTGAGGTTGACCGCTACTACATCGCGCATGCCGCGATTGCGGCGCTGGCGAAGGAAGGGAAGATGACCGCGAAGGATGTGGCCCGGGCGATCAAGCAGTACAAGATTGATCCGGAGAAGGCTAATCCTGTTGGGGTTTGATTGAATAAAGGGACGGCAATCGCCGTCCCTTTTTTTTGGGGTGAGGGAGCACGGATGCGTATAGAAGACTTCCCGGCTTTGTACCGATCTGCAGACGATCTCGCAGCACGTGAGCAGCGTCGGTTCTTTCTATTGCTTCGATGCAACCTGGTCTTCTTGATTCTCGGAGCGGCACTCTCTTTCGGCTCAGTCGATCATTGGCTGATCGCGCTCCTACAGGCATTGGCGCTTCTTGCTGCGTTGGCGTTCTCAGTGGCGCTATATACCATTAGAGCTGAGCGTATTTGGTACGCCGCCCGCGCATTGGCAGAATCAACGAAAACGCTCACATGGCGATTCCTTTCGCGCGCCGAGCCATTTGACGAAGCTGACGAGGACGCGGAAAAGTTACTTCAATCTCGCCTAGCAGCGACGCTTCATCAGAACAGAGAGCTAGCAGGTCGTTTCCAGAGTGACTTGGAGGCGCGTCAGATCACTGAGCAGATGCGCTTTCTCAGGAGCAATGACCTAGCTATGCGCGTTGCGACTTATCGGCTCCACCGAATCTCGAATCAAAGGGCATGGTACGCGTCGAAGGCGAAGGAGAGTTCTTCGCGCAGTAGGACATGTTTCGCCGTAGTTGTGGCCGCGAATACCGCCGCCGTCGCTTCTGCGCTCCTGAAGATAAAGTTTTCAGATTTTCAGTACTGGCCGACAGAGGTCCTGGTCGCAATCGCGTCCGGGGCACTGGCCTACCTGCAGTCAAAGCGATACTCTGAACTAGCCGCCTCCTATGCGTTAACCGCTCATGAGATTGGAGTCGTGGAGGAGCAGCTGGCGCAGGTGAAGGGTGAGCGGGAATTCTCCCTCTTCGTCGGAGATGCTGAGAATGCTTTCTCTAGGGAGCATACTCAGTGGGAGGCAAGAAAGGATATCTAACCAAGCAGGGGTGGGTATGAAATCAAGGAATGTTTTCGTTAGCCATATACAAGAGGACGAGGCACAGATTCAGAAGCTCTATGATCTGCTTAGTCGATCGGGGTTTCAGTGCAAAGACTCGTCAATTACCTCGCAGACTCCAAATAATGCCCAGAGCGAGGATTACATAAAGTACCAGGTGATATCGCCTCAAATTGAGTGGGCTGGGGTGGTTGTCGTGCTTATTACTCCTGATACCCGGACCAGCGATTGGGTGAACTGGGAGGTGGAGCGTGCAAGCGCGTTGGGGAAGCGGATTGTAGGGATATGGGTCCATGGGGAGGGCGGTTGCGATCTCCCGGAATCCCTCGTGAAGTATGCCGATTCAGTTGTTGGGTGGAATTCGGAGCGGATCATTTCAGCCATCGAGGGGAAAGATAGTTGGGAGTGCTCAGATGGATCTGAGATGGGGGATAGGGAGATCAAGAGGATCAAATGCCAATGAGTCGCTTGTATAGCTATGTGGTGGTTAGGGACTTCGGTTTTGCGCCAAATCCATTCTCTGGATCATGTACTCTGGCTACCTGTAAGCCGAAGATACGCGGGAATGCGTCGCTAGGGGACTGGATAATTGGAGTTGGTGCCGTTTCAACAGGAAGGCAAGGCGACCTGATCTATGCTATGAAGGTTGGCGAGGCGCTGAGTTTCGATGAGTATTGGAATGATCCACGTTTTGAAGTAAAGCGGCCGGTGCTCAATGGAAGTTTAAAGCGCGCCTATGGTGACAATATCTACCATAAGGAAGCGGGCGCTTGGATTCAGTCGGACTCCCACCATAGTTTCCCGGGCGGCAGAGCCAATCTCGAAAACATGAAGCGTGACGTTAGCGCAGATAGGGTTTTAGTTGCGGATGAGTTCTATTATTTCGGCGATCGTAGAGTGGCTGTTCCGATGTCTGCGAGGAAGCAGGGGAGGCATGACTTATGTCGCCCAGGCCGGGGCCACATCGTTAATATTCCGGAATCACTCAAAGATTCCTTCCTTGCCTGGCTAACGTCTAGCCATGCTGCCGGAGTCCACGGTCAGCCGGCGCAATGGAAGGGAGCCTTCTGAACATGACTCGCCTTAAGAGCGTCTTCGGTTTTGACCAATATCTGAGCTCTGCCATGAGCTCAAATCAATTTCAGGGGACAGATGATGAGCTTTTCAAGCATAAGCTCGGCCTAATAGGTGAGGTTGGTGAGCTTTGCTCGGGGATCAAAAAAGCAAAGAGGGATGCGCTGACGGACGCAGAGGCAAGTGTCGCGTCTGAGGAAATTGGTGACATTCTCTGGTATCTGTTTGCAATAGCTAAGCATCAGAAGTTTAGGATGTCGGCTTTGCTAAAAGCGGCCATTAATGAAGTTGCGGGCATTCTTCGCGTGCAGCCGCTCGGGGGGAGGGGCGCCGATGTAAGTTTTCGGCGTCTAACGGGCTTTGTTAACGCTAGCAAGAGCTCGGTTCAGATGGGAGAGAACGAAGCCCTTCAGCGTGTTGTTGGGCGAGCCGGTGCTCTGGTCTCGTCACCCGGTGCAGTACTTCCTGCGCTGGCAGGAATGCTAGCGGATCTTGCGCTCCTGACGCATTCCTTGAACCTCGACCTGGAGCAGGTCGCCAGAGATAATGTTGATAAGGTTCGTGCGCGGTGGCCGGGTGCAAGTCCTTCGCCATCGGAGCTCTTCGACTCAGCTTCAGATCAGAACGAGCAGCTCCCGCGTACACTTTGGGTACGGTTTGAAGAGCGAAAGGTCCGCACAGTTCCGTACGCGTTCATCTCGGTCAATGGCATTAACGTTGGAGATCGATTGACCGACAATAGCCACGAAGCAGACGACTACCGGTTTCATGACGTGTTTCACCTGGCATACGCTGCCTGCCTGGGTTGGTCGCCAGTTCTTCGCGCCCTACTTAAGCGAAAAAGAAAGTCATCGCCAGCACTTGATGAGAATGAGGACGGCGCGCGAGCGATAATAATCGAGGAGGCTATTTCCACATGGATGTTTAACATCGGGCGCGAGCATCTTTTTGCAGGAGTGCGCTTAGAGAAATTTCCTTACCCGGTTCTGAAGCAGGTTCAGTCGCTTGTTAAGGGGTATGAGGTCGAGGCGTGCCAGCCCTGGGAGTGGGCAAATGCTATCCTTATGGGGTTCGAGGTCTTCAGAACTCTGAAGGAAAAGAGAGGCGGTTATGTCTTCGCCGATCTCAACGCGCGCAGAATCACGTACAAAGGGCTTCAAGAAGTAGATGAGCTTACTGAGCACAAAGAAGTTCGTAGAGCGACTGGCGGGCGTAAGCCTGCCAAGGGTGTTCAACCCATACGCAGACGTGTGCGTAACACATGATAAGTCTGTTGAGAGTCCGCTGATTCGAAGGGCACTCCTCCTCAACTATCTAAATGCGGTCAGGGAAATTGATTCTAGGGTCATGTGGATGGGGCGGGACCTCGGCTACCGTGGAGGGCGACGGACCGGCGTCGCCCTGACTGATGAAGCGCACTTGTCCGAACTGGGTACGCTTTATGGATTTGCACAGCCGCAGCGATCAACGGTGGGACCAGTTGTGACGGAGCGGACTGCTACAGAGATCTGGTCAGTTTTGCGTCAAATAAGCGCTCCGCCCATGCTTTGGAATGTATTCCCATTTCATCCGTATGTGGATGGCGATGAGCTTACAAACAGAAAATTCACCGCTCATGAGTTTGCGGTTGCGAGCGAGCTCAATATTCAATTGATTAGGATTTTGAGGATTGAGCGAATTGTCGCCATTGGGCAGGACGCGGCTATCTATGCATCCAAGCTGGGCGTTGAGGTTGACCAGGTGCGACACCCAAGCTACGGCGGAACCTCCGATTTCCGCGAGGGCATGTCTCGAATCCATGGTTTGACCCGTCTGGATAGGCAGGGGACGCTTATCTTCTAGTTCGCGCATTGCACCGTACCTATGCTTCACTCGCCGTACTTTGGCGACGTACTGTAATGAACCACGGATTTTCTGCTCAGGTGTTACTTTCCCCGAAGGAGACGTCGATGAGAGAAATGCTGGTAGAAAACAATCAGGCGATGGCAGGCCCGGCATCAGTCGGCGCTGGTCCTTGAGTTCACCCAGAGCGAGACGGCTGCGGCCGCAGCCAGCCGGCGGTTCGATCTGACCCCGGCTGAGATCGAAATTCGGGTCGAGGACGGCAAGCGCGGCGTAGAGAATGCCCGGCGTGCCAACCCTGAGGATATGCGTAGGTAGTACGAGCGGCGGCTGAAGGGTCTTCAGGAGGCCTCCGGCGAGGCAATGCTGGTGATCAGCGCCCGAAAGAAGCGGGCCGCCCTGAGGGGAAAGGATGTGAGCTGATGTTCTCGGTCCAGCAGGGGCTGAAAGACACGGGTGCCGCGCGTCGGTCGACATACTCCAAGCCGACTAAGGGTTTGGCCAAGGCCAATTCCAAGCTGGCCGAGCCAATCATAGATATGATCGAGGCGGAGCCATCGTTCGGCTACCGCACTGTGGTTGCATTGCTGGGCGTGAATCGTGCAGCGGATCTTCCAGCTCAAGGGTTGGTGCAAGAAGCACCCGCTTGGTCAGCGTCCGCGAATCGAAGCGAAGACTTCTCGCGCCCAGGGGCAGGATCAGTGATGGGCTACGGATCTGTGCCGGCTCTGGGGTGGCAAGGACGACCGGCTCAGCATGGTGTTAGTGATCGACTGCGGCACGCGACATTTGCTGGGATGGCACTTGTCGCAAATCGGTATGGCGAGCACCGCATCGGCGACCTTCCGAGAGCAAAAATCGGTGGATCATTACAGAAAATTTTCGAGTTAGTGCTCTGGGCAACCTGATGGGAGACGGTAGCTATCAAAAACAACGTCTCGGTGAAATTCCAAGAAGCTAAGTTGCTTTGCGGAGAAGACTCCACAACGATGCGAAGCATCCAGTTTCAGACCAAGACGAACTTGTACGTCAGATGGTAGGCCGCTCGAAATTAGCAGGCGACCGCTCGCCGAAAAGCTAATCCACCCCCGATCAAACAGCAGATCCGCGTGTGGAGCCAGCAGAAGCCCGTTCTCGCCATCGACGCGCTCGCTATGAGTGCTATCTGCCCATGGCTTGATATGGCTCGCGCGAAGAAATCTCAGATCCTCAATCCCGGTCAGACGGCAACCTTTTTCAACGCCGATCAGGCGTTCGCGGAATAGGCGTTGCTTCGTCCGCACTTCGGTCTCGCGTCTTGCGCTCGTCGCGTCAACGTCATCGAACGCAGCATCGATTTCTGCTTGATCCGACTCACCCGCCGTGATGCCCAGCGAGGCTTCCAGTGATTTCAAGCGGAAAACGATCGCAGATCTAGGCTGCCCTTTTCCATCTGGCGTGCCAGGCCGAACGTAGGAGGACTGGCACATAAACCTACCAAGGTACCGGTAGGGCCGCCCCTTGCCCATCATCTGAAACACCACGAGTGTCTTGCCATCCTTGGCGTGCTCGCCAATCGCTCGGTTGCCCGCCACATACTTCATGTCTCCAACTTGGCCCTCGCCGAAGTAATGAAAGACTTCGTCGTCGTCCCAGAAATCATGGTAGCCATGAGATACGCCGACCTCGCCAGTGAACGCGATGACTAGCGGATGCTCCTTGGGTGTCGAAATGCCGCCTTGCTGTTGCCCGCCAAATACACCATGGATCTGCTTTTGACGGTTGTAGAGCGCGCCCACCTCGAATGGGAGTTCCATCCTAGATCCCTGTCCCGAAAGCTAACTGCCCAGGATTCTAGCCAGAACCAGGTTGCTTGTGTCATTGGGTGACGCATTCGGCTGTCGGGGCAGGGTGCAGATGGGGGCTACTTGGACGAGAGTGGAGGGCAGCTGTTCTCAGGTGGGCTCAAGTTCCTCCTGCGTCTCTCTGGTGAGCCCCATCCATCTTTCCAGTGCTGTAGCTTCATTGCATCGCTTGCGACCGTGGGCATAGTGACTATCAGAAGACTCGGCCCAGAGTTGTCCACGAGCAGAACGGCATCGCCGCGTACGCTGATATCAAAGAAGCGTCTACTGGAATCACGCGTTTCGATGGTGACGCCTTGGCAAGCCAACGCTTCGGCAAAGTTCTCGGCGTCGGCCTGAAACAGGGCAAACTCCGAGTCGGTAAGTCTTGGGTAGTTCTCAAGACTCATTGCGGTGGCAGGCGCGTACGTCCCTCCAATTATCAATCCCGATAGCGCTGCCGTCGACAGGGCAAGCAAAGTTCGGCTCGGCATAGTGAGGCCAGTGTTGGAGGCTAAAGGCTCAGATAGCGGCGAATGCTTCGGACCGTGCATACGATCCATGCATTGCATTCGATGTGGGCAGCGAGGCGTGCTCTACTCCCGAACCTGCAGCCGCTCAATAGCCTGCGCAGTCAACGCCACACACGCCATCTTCAACCCTTCCATAACTCGATCCCCGAGGTATTCCTCGGGCGCGCCATTCTGCCGAGTCCGCTCCGCAGCCAGCATCAGCTCCGCCACCACACGCAGACCCGCCAGCGCGCAATCCGCATCCGCCAGCTGAAGGCAGCGTCCAGGCAGTTGATGCCGCTCCGGCCAAGGCTGGCCATCCGCAGCCGCACCGGTTCCGATGCGGTGCAGCGTGGCGACGAAGGCGTTGGGATCGACGGACCGTTCGCGCTCGGGTTCGGCGTTGTCCGGATCGTACTGCGCGTGCAGGGAACGGAAGTCCGATGTGTTCATGGCAATGCTCCGTACAGGACAGATAGCAACGCCACCGACAAAGGCGGCGGACGGTGCGTGTCTCGAAAACCGGTGAATACCCAATCCGGCGGGTCCGAGGACCCCCACGCACCGCCCGCCATGGATCGCGAACGGATTGCCAGCCGGCGCCATCCGAGGATGACGCCGACTGGCAAGCGCAAAGCACTGGGTATTCAGACGGGTTTTCGAGTCCCGCGCCACCTAGTGCGAGGTGGCACGCCAAGGTGTACTCGCATGACTGCGAGATGCCAAGAAACCGTAGGCCGCAGAGGCCGCAAATGCTGACGCTTACAGCATTGTTGCATGGGGCGCGCGTGGCAGAACCCTTGCGGTGCAGTGGTTTCGGCCGGTGTTAAGTTACCGCCCGAATGCGCATTGAAAAGCACGGTTTGCAGCTGTTCGGGATCCCAAAAGCGACACGTAGCCCACAGGGCCCATTCGCGCAGCGTGCCGATTGCGACACAACTTAACTTTGCAGCGCCAAGCCCGGCCGAGGCCACAGCGCATCGTCGCGCTCCAGGTCGTAGTCGCTGCCGAACGCCAGTGCTGCTTCGCGAGGCGGAAGGTCTGCGTAGCAGCCCAGCAGGTACTCATCCATGCCGGCATCGCGGTGGTCGATGGCGAACAGGTGGAGGAGCTCCTTGTCGAAGGCTTCCAGCCAGGTGGGGTCGATTCTGATCATGGGCATCCTCCAGTGAGAAGAGGAGCGTGGCTGCGATGCGTTTCACACGGCGCGACGCGCCGTCGGCCGTCGGCAAAATTTCATTGTGGTCCGATTGCGTACCAATGCATGCCAGAGTAAAAGAGTACCGTAGTTACCCATCGCAACATCCATAGGAAAGGAGACCCATGGCTGCTATCGAAGACAATGACGCGCTGTTCGATTCTCAGTTGATCATCGGTCCCACGATCGTTGCGGGAAGCAACCTACTTCGCCATCTGCAGGCGGCGGGCGAGTTCGACATCAACTCTGCACCCAATTGGCTGTACCTGCCCATTGAGCAGGCGTTCGCAGATGAGCTGGGATGCGCGCGCTATGTGCAGGAGCCGATTGATGCCTACACACAGGGCATGTTGCAGCAGTTGGCTGCCATCGAGGCATCGCCAGACGGGCAGGGGGCGCTTGAAGGCGACCTAGGTTCTACCGTTCGGGCAGTGGAGGCCGTGAGGATGCTGCAGGACACGGTGAAGGTGGCGCTGATCAATGGGGATCTGGTGTTGGCCTAGCGGAGCTGAAGCTGGGGAGTGCCAGCTCTTGGAGCTTCGGTGCGTTGGGAACGTACGACAGCTATGTCACGCAGGGGCAACGTGCGGCAGGCGTAGCGCCAGCTTTCACGTAAATGAAAGGAGGTCACTTTCCTCTCCTTCAGGTTGGCTCTAGGCTAGCAATTAGGATTTTGTAAGGGATGAATATCATGGAGCAAATGGAGTCAACTCAGCCCAGACGCGGAGAATTCTTCCTCTTAATGCCGGACACCACTCGCGGGGGAAAGGGTCACGGGGTAGTGTTCGAGAATGTGAAGAAACTTCGCACGCCTCCACGGCTGATCCTACGTCCTGAAGGGGGGGGATTTCCACCTTTGGCAGAGAAGCCACTGTTGGTTCACTCACCCAAGAAGGGGGGGCTTCCTGAAGATCTTGAAGGAGGGATGAGCGGTTACTGGCTCGTCTCGGAGCGCTTGCGCAACGCGTTCGTCTCTGTCGATCCCAACGGATTCGAGTTTGCGGAGAGCGAATACCGCCTCGCCAATGGATCTGAAGGGCCGCGCTACTTCCTCTGCGATGTGACCCGAGTGATCGATGCGGTCGATGAAGCTGCGTCAAAGCTCCGCGTTGTTCGCGACGAGGGCTATCCCGGAGGCAAGTTTTACGATCTCAGGGGTGGAAGTTCCCTGGCGTTCCGAAAGGATGTCATCAACCAGGCGCACATATTCCGAACGCCGTACTCAGGGAACCTGGTTTTCTGTGACAGCGCTTTGCGCGATGCGGTTCTGGCCGCCGGCATCGGTGATAGGGGCGAGTCGCGAGGACTATCGTTTACGGACGCAGCTGATATCTGAGTCCGCTGGTTGAACTCAAGGAAGAGGTCGCTCTATGCCGCGTAGCAGTCCGATTCTTCAGAAGCACCATGTGCTTGAGCAACAAACCTTCAATAACAACGATTTTCTGCAGGCATTGGTGGATGCAGAGCTCGTTGAGAAGGATGTGTTCGAGAACCTGCTCTACATGCCGGCAGACAAGAGGCTCGCTGCTGCCATGGGTGTTTCCCCTCATGGCGGGGGGCCGATCAAGGACTATCAAAACGGAATCACCTTTTCTCTGGAGATGATCGAGGCATCACCAGACGGCCAAGCTGCGCTTCGCGGTGACGTGGCTGCGATGCAGCGCGTGGCAGCTCAGGTCAACGGCCTTCGCGACACGATGACGATTGGTCTAGTCAACGGTGATCTTTACACGAACGCTCCTCTTGGCATGGATTCAGATGCCATCAGGCCGCGGACGCAGGCATTCTTCGGAAATGTCGATCGCTACGCGCAGGTCCACTCTTCGCAGTACGGCGCGTTGACTGGCATGCGTCCAGACGAGCGAATGCATCTTCTAGTGACCAGAACTGAATCGCGCATTGTGGCCTTGCTGGATGTCCATGATCAGTTCGGCACCAAGCTGACTAAAGGAAGTGATCTTGAGCTTCAGAGGAACAGCTTGTCGGCGGCAATCTCCGATGCGCAACAATCTGGTCGGATTGTCATGTCGGAGCCGGGCATCCTGAAAGTGGAGCGAGTGCTAGGTGAGGAGGCTGCCTATCGCATTCGTGCGCCTCGCTTGCAGCAAGGCGGCATCACTATGGACCTCCTCCTCGGCGAAGCCTCCACCAGCCAACTGATCCGCTCCGGCGGCCTGCTCGCCTCCGGCGCCGACGCTGTCATTACCGCCCGCCGTACTTCGCAGCTGCTGGAGGAAGGCAACGGCACCGCCGCCCAGTCCGAGCTCACCCACGCTCTGGCACGCAACGGCGGTGGCTGGATCGGTGGCATGGCCACTGCGTCGGTGATCGGCACGTCCAGCTTCGTCCCTGCGGCCATCGTCGCGGGCGATGCGCTGCTGATGAGCAAGGCGTTCGACAAGGGTGCCGATCTGCTCGACAACCGCGCCGTCTACCGGCAGACCGACAAGGCCGATGTCACATGGCAGTTCAATGGCCTGAACTGGCAGCGCCACGCGGTCATGGACAGCGCGGGCGACGGCCTGGGTAACCCGGTTGAGCGCAACGTGGGTGCCAGTTACGAGAAGGCCCGCGAGCTGGGTGCATACGCTCACGTAAAAGCGGTAGAGCTGGCGTTGGGCAAGGCGCCGCCGCCGCAGGATCCTTTCAGCATCCCGGCGCGGGACGGCGAGGCGCGTCTGGACAATCCCAACTGGCACCGCGATGCGCAGACCGAACAGTGGACGCGGCAGGTCAAGATCAGCGTGTCCGGTGCCAACGACCGGGGGGTGTATGAGACGCAGACCGCCAGCCCCGAACGCGCCAACGAGTTGAATCGTGAGGCGGTGCAACGCATCGAGAGCAACATCGCCAACGGCAAGGCCGCGATTGCCGCCAGCTACCTGGAGACTTACGTCGCTACCCGCGCCAGCGACTTCGTGCCGCTGGTGCCGGAAGCGGTGGAGCAGGCCCGTGCCAGGCCCGACGCCATCCAGGGCTCGGACAACCAGCTTTACCAGCGCGATGACGCAGGACAATGGCACCACGCTGGCCAGATCGCGCAGGGCAACATGGCGCTGGAGTTGGAGCTGACCCGCACCATCCAGCAGCCGTCGCTCGATCAGTTCAACCAGACCGTTGCCGCATTGGACGCGCGACCGTTGCCATCTGCGGCGGAAGTGAACCAGAACGAGCTGCGCCACAGCTACTACGCTGCGGGCATCGCGCTGACCCCGGAGTGGGAGCAGGCCATTGCCCTGGCCACGGCACGCACGCGCGAGCAGCACGGCATTGCGGGTCCCACGCTGCAGGAACTGGGGCCTGTAGCCGAAGGCAACGCGGGCGCGTCCCGGCCCATCACCCATTACCAGGTAGGCCAGGATGGCGTGGCGCGCGCCGTCGCGACTACCAGCACGCAGGAGCTGCAGGCCGCATGGAATGAGATGCGCGCGCGTGCCAATGAGCAGGCACCGTTGCCCGACTCGCCCGAGCTACGCATTGCAGCGCTGTCGGCGAGTGAGCAGGAGGCGTACCGGCAGGCACTGCAGGAAGCGAATCGGCTGGGTGCTGCGCAGGTAGATGCAGGTCAGGCTGCACGAGCGGCCGCGCAGGTGGCACATGGCGACAAGCCATCTGAGCAGGGCGGGAATGTGGAAGTGCGGCCTGAAGAGCCTGCGACTGCGCAGCCCATTGCGCCTGCGGCGGTAGCGGTCACGCCAGCGGTAGCGGTCGCACCACCACCTACGCCCGCGCCACAGGACAAGCCCGCGCCTCAATGGCACTCCGAGCAGCGCGATCCGCCGCGGCGTGCGGCGGAGCCCCAATCTCAGCCCCATCCAAACAGCGAGGCGCCCACCGAAAACCGTACCGCCTCACAGACGCCGGAGCCCGCTGGGCCGATGCAGCCGCACCCGGCCGCACCTGAGCGCGCGACGCCACATGCCGCCGCGCCTCTGGATGCGGCAACGCAGGCGATGCCCACGCAGCGCACAGAGCAGGCATCGGAGCCGGAGCGGATGGCCCCGGTGCCTGCGGTTGCTCCCACTCCAAAGCAGGACATGGCAGTGCAGGAGAGTGAACCGGTGCCCTTCAAGGAGCCGCTGCCTGCTGAGCCTGCGCGCGATCCATGGCCTTTGGAGCAGGAAGCGGCACAACACGTGCCAGAGCCCGAACCGGCTCCGTTGGGTGACCACCAGCCCGTCACTGCGACTGTCACTGTTCCTGCCGCGCCCACGATAGCGCCAAGCCCTGAACCGACCGCGCCCGCACCGGATGAGGCATCGGGCCCGAACCGGACGCTGCAGGACCCCACGCAGCCTGGCCATCCCGATCACGCGCTGTATCAGCAGATCCGCGAGGGCGTGGAAGCGCTGGACGCCAAGCACGGTCGCAGCTTCGATGAAGTCAGCGAACGCATGACCGTCAGCCTTCTGGTGCTGGCCAAGGACAACGACTTGGAACGGGTGGACCATGTGCTGGTGAGCAACGCCACGCACGAACACCCTGCAGGGCACACGCTGTTCGTAGTGCAGGGCGAGCCAAGCAATCCGGCGCATCAGCGTGCTGCGATGCCGACCGAGCTGGCGGCGCAGACATCGGTGGAGGAATCACTGCAGCAGTTCGATGCAGTCAGCCGTGAAGCGCACCAGCGTGCGCTTGCCAATCAAATGGACCAGCAGCTGGAAGACCAGCGGGTGCAGCACGACATACAGATTCGTGCGGCGAGCGGGGGATGAGTAGGGCATGCACTGCACTGGCGACCTGGACGGAGGACTGAAGATGACGCCACATGGAATGCGCCGGATATGCATGCTCGCAGCACTACTCGTTCTTCTGGCTACCGCGTGCCGGCCCGATGCGGCTCGCGACGAAGGCTCGATAGCAGAGGCCCATCGTCCGGATCTGGTGCCGCTTGTGCGAGCCATGCCCACCTCGTCAATGGATGCACCATTGACGGTCGAGTTCGATGTGGCTGCTCCCAGCAAAAATTCCTCTCCAACGCTCATGATCGGCATTCGCGTTGACCGCACGGATAACACCGCGGCGTTTGGGGCACTGGCCGATGTTCGGGCGTCCGGGTTCCAGGCGAAGGTTTCCATGCAGCGCCTGGAATCGAGTGGATGGAAGGACGTGCCCTTGCACCGGCTGGAATGGGTCATTGGGGAACCTGCCAGAACAATTCCCATCCCCGCCGATGGTCGAGTGACAAATGCGTGGCTGGACGATGTTGACGTGCTGGCGCTGCAGAATGCTGGGCTGGAACGACCCGATGATAACTATGCACAGCTGGCCTTCGCATGGGCACGCAATCCATCGCCGGGCCGATACCGGGTTGAAGTGCAACTGCACTCCCCTCTGCCACAGCTTGAGCCGTACCAGCCGGAACTGCTGGTTGCTTACTTGCGCAGGCCTAAATAAGGCAGCCTCGCCACCACAAGTACGCTGAGTGTTACAGGTAAGTCAGCGCGACTATCTGCCGATAGAGGGGGATCGTATTCATCTGTCTCCTCCTCCGAACTGGGCCGCGTAGACGCGGGCTCATGATGGAGGAGAGCAGGGCCGAAGCGTCTTTGGCTGTGATGACCCTCGGTGGGTCCCTGTCTGGGTTGAAGCCACTGTACGACCCGGATGAAGAGCGCCGGGATCTCCATTCATTGCGATTGAAAGCGATAGCGGCTCAGAAGATCACGCACGCTGGTTTCCATGCGCTGCCAGTCGCTCAGCATGACGCGTGCATAGTTCATCTCGATGGCGATGCTATCGCCCACATCCACGATGGAATGGCGGCACATTGCGATCTGGCCTTCGCCGGCGCGTTCAAGTGTCTTTCCCTGAACGACAAGTCCGTCAGGAATGCGGTCTGCCGGGTCGCAGCTGATGAACGTTGTCAGTTGGCCCTCCGTCGAGCGGGTCACATACCAGTCTGGTTCCATTCCTGGGTTGTGCACGTAAGGCCTGTCCAGCGCAGCCTCTGACTCCTTTGCATAGGCTTCCATCAACGATGGGTCAATCGCATACGGCGTCAGACCCCAGCGCTCGGGTTGTGCAACGCGCAGCGCGAGGTTCTCTACCGGGTCCCTTCGCTCCAGTGATCCCGGCGCGCTGGTGGCTTCGCTACTGGACCGACGCGCCAGATAGTCCTGGATGGGAATGCGATCGATGTACCTAAGCTCGACCAGCACCTGCCGCCGGCTGTCCTGCGTGCTGCGCACCGGGCGATCACCGGGGGGCGCTGCATCGAAATCCGGCCAGAACACCGTGAGCATGACGCCGCCATCGCCCAGGGGACCCGTCTGGTTGTAGTAGAGGTTGGCCGGGAACACGAAGCGGTGCGGGCCAAGCCGAGCCTCTACCGGCTGCGTCGTGTAGGTCTGTCCGCCCACCGTGCGTGGGCTGGTTGCGCTTTCGCGCATGGGGGTTCCGTTCGGGTCCTTTTCCTTGGATGGGGCCTTCGCGCAGGCGGTGGTACTGAGCACGGCCACCAGGGCGAAGGAGGCAAGCCGGCAAGCCGGTGCTCTGCTCATGGGCGATTCCCTTGCATGACCGGAACGACTATAGATCGGTGGAATGGCAAGCTCCAGTCGTTGCCGGGACCTTGCTCACGCCCGGGTCCAGTACTGCACGCTGGCTCACATATTCAGCAAGTCGTGATCAACGCCTTCTATCCCTCCACCTACCCCCCATCCCACCTATGCCATCATCCGCCCAGGACCGCAGTACCCATCAAGGCTGAACAGGCATGGAGCAGGCAACACGCTACACCGCAACGCTGTACTTGGCCGCGCCCGGCACCCCGCTGAAAAGTGGGGGCATCTCGCCGCGCGGCCACATGTACCTGCAGGTCGCTGCGGGCGACGAGGCCCACAGCTACGGCTTCGCGCCACCGCGCCACGCGCCGGGTGAAACCCGCACCGGCGTGCAGTACGCACAGGTGCGCCACGATGATGCCGACGAGCATCTGGACCCGTACTACAGCCGCACCCTGGAAATCACCGAAGAGCATTACGGCTGCCTGCGCGACTTCGCCGAGGAACCGGCCGAGTTCGAGTTCGATGTGGATCGCCCGGCCACCATCAACCGCTGCAGCGATTTCGTCTGGGCGGCGCTGCACTACGCCGGCCTGCATCCGCTACCGGCCCCGCTGGACGGAAGCAGCAACCTGGGCGAGTTCGCGGTGCTGTTCAACCTGCCGGAAATCCAGTGCATTGCCGCGCCGTTCCCGGGCAGCGATCTGAATGCCGAAACCCACCACGCGATGCCCGAGCGCGAGGCCGAACATCATCGCCAGGGCGACCGCGCGATCGATGAACCGCCACCGACGCCGATTGAAGTGGCCGGCACGCTGCTGGACCCCTCACATCCGGACCATCGCCTGTTCTCGCAGCTGATCCAGAAAGTGGCCGAACTCGATGCCGCGCACGGGCGCCCGTTCGATGCCGCCAGCCAGCGCATCAGCGCCAGCTTGCTGGTGCTGGCCAAGCAGAACAATCTCTCGCGCGTGGACCACGTGCTGCTCAGCAGGCCGACCCAAAGCAGCCATGCGGCGGAGAGCATCTTCATCGTGCAGGGGGACCGCAACGACCCGGGGCACCGCCGCGCCAGCATCGCCACCGAGGTGGCGGCCAAGACCGATGTGGCCGATTCGCTGCGGTTGAAGGAGCAATGACGCGGTCACTGCGGCGGGGGCTGGTGGTACTGGCGGTGCTGGGCGCGCTGGCGGCATGCCGTGCGTCACCAGCGCCTGAGGTTGCGCCGTCCCTGCTGACGCGCGCACAGGCCGAGGCCCGCACGGTTGTGCCGCTCACGCGGGCCGTGCAGTTGCAGAAGGCCGGACGGATTGCCGAGGTCACGTTTGATTTGCCGGCGCCCCAGAAGCCGGCCATTCCGATCCTGAACATCGGGTTGCGGCTGCAGGATACCGATGCGCGACGGCTGCTGGATGCTTCGGAGAAGATCACTCACGGACGGCTGCCAACACGGCTGCGCCTGGAGCGTATTGATGGTAGTGCACCTGGTCCTGTGCAGCTCTGGCAGCGTACTCGCGATGGACGCGATTCTCAGAAAATCGGGGACGATGGCGTGGTAACAGACCTGACGACGGGGAGCGTGGACATCAACAGCTTGGCCGAGGCCGGGTTGTACTCTGAAGATGTGCTCTATCGCACGTTGCAGTTGGCGCAGGTCGGAGGCATTGCACCCGGGCGCTACGTTCTGCGGGTCGACCTTGTGGAGGATCGGCCCCGGCTGGAAGGCCTGAAAGCAGAACTGATCGTTGGCTACCAATCACTAGGAAAGTAGACATGCACAAGGACGATGCCGAACGCTACAGCGTAACCATTCATCTGGCGGCCCCCGGCACGCCGCGCTACGGCCGTGATGCTGAGGGAAACAGGTTTCTGCTGGAGCCATCGTTCGCGGGGCACATGTTCCTGTCGCTGCGCCGTTCGGGTGAACCCTTGCCGGAGAGCGTGGGTTTCACCCACGCAGGCACCAAGGACGAGCCGAACCGGGGCAAAGTCGATGACATGGATGTGTTGGTCTACGACAAGCCCCGCTTCGAGCGCACGATCGAGATCAGCAAGGAGCAGTACGACCGCATCCTCGAGTTCTCGGCGAACCCGAAGAAGCACGGCTTCGACATGGAGTACGACTTCTTCTCCAACGCGTGCACCGATTTCGCATGGGGTGCCCTGAACCACGCTGGGCTGCGCCCGGTCGGGCTGGCCGGGGAGATCAGCAACTACGAGGGCGCTACCAGGGTCCTGGACAACATCCGCGCGGTCAACGCCATTCCGCAGCAGGTGAAGGGCAGCGAGCTGGACAAGGTGCAGTGGAACCCGATGCCGAAGCAGACCTTCCGCGAGTGGATGTTCACCGAGAACGGCGAGCAGTGGCGCGGCAACAGCACCCTCGCGGCAAGCGGCACGCCCGCAGACCCGGCGCACGACGATCATGCCCGCCTCAACCAGATCCACCAGCAGGTGGCCGACCTCGGCGCTTTCGGGGCGCGCAACGGCAATGTCAGTGCCAGCCTGCTCGCGCTGTCGAAGGAGCAGCAGTTCTCGCGCGTGGACGAAGTGGTGCTGGGCGAGCAGCGCGGTGATACCGCACCGAAGCTGTTCATCGTGCAGGGGGACCGCAGTGACCCGGCACACCAGCGCGCCAGCATGCCGGCGGAGGTGGCTGCGCAGGCACCGGTGGAGGCCTCGTTCGATCGGGTCGCGCAGTTGCAGCAGAATGAGCCGCAGCGAGACGCGCAGCGCCTGCAGGAGGAGCAGCAGCTTCAGCAGAGCCACGGTCCACGGATGGCATAGCGGCGGGCGCAGCATCGAGGTCGAGCGTCGGCCATGCCCGCGCCGGCGCACGCCACGCCCCCCACCTGCTACCATTCCCCCCGCAACCCCAGCCAGCCCACCCCGCGCAGACAGATGCGGGGCGGGCCGTCGAAGTACGGCCCAGCGAGCCAGGACACCTTCCCGTGCCCATTCAAGGACGCTCGCATGTTCCGTACTCCTCTCTTCCGCTCGGCCGCGCTGGCCGTTGCCGTTTCGCTCAGCCTCGGCGTGCCCTCCGCGTTCGCCGACAACGCGCCCGCCGCCAGTGCCACCGCCGCTGTACAGCGCCAGGCCGTGGCCAAGGGCCTGTACGAGCTGGCCTACAGCCCGAAGCAGAACGCCGTGTTCGTGGCCTCCTCTGGCGGTTTCGGCGATGACGCCGGCCCGGCCCAGGTGCTGCGCCTGAACCCGGCCACGCTGGCGGTGGAAACCCGCATCCCGCTGGAGCGCAAAGCCTTCGGCGTGGTGCTGGATGACGCCCACAACCGCCTGTACGTGGGCAACACCGTGGACCTGTCGGTGACCGTGGTCGACACCGCGCAGAACAAGGCCGTCGGCACCATCCAGCTGATGGAGAAGAAGACCGGCAAGGACGGCAAGGCCGCCTACACCCATGACCTGCGCGAGCTGGTGGTCGACAGCGCGGCCAACCGCCTGTACGTGACCGGCCACAGCAGCCAGCCGGACGTGAGCAGCGTGCTGTTCGTGATCGATACGAACACGCTGAAGGTGATCAACACCATCGACGGCCTGGGCAATGCCAAGGCGCCGGGCCTGGCACTGGATGCGGCCAACAAGCGCGTCTACACCAGCAACCTGCTGGCCGACCTGGTGGTGGTGGGTACCGATTCGAACAAGGTGGTGGCGCAGCACAGGATCGCCGCCGAGCAGCCGATGAACATCGCGCTGGACCCGGCGGGCAAGCGCCTGTTCGTGACCGACCAGGGCTCGGAATTCCTGCGTGGCTACCAGGCCAAGAGCAGCGGCCTGGTCAGCAAGCATCCGGGCCAGCGCGTACTGGTGCTCGACCGCAGCACCGGCAAGGAACTGGCCAGCATCCCGACCGATGCCGGCCCGCTGGGCATCCTGCTGGATGCACCGCGCAAGCGCCTGTACGTGACCAACCGCGAAGCCGGTACGGTGACCGCATACAACAGTGACAGCTACCAGAAGGTGGCCACCTACACGGTGCCGACCCACCCGAACAGCCTGGCGCTGGATGCGAAGAACAACGTGTTGTTCGTGAGCATCAAGAACGGCGAGAAGGATGACAAGGGCGCTGACGAGAGCGTGGCGCGCATCCAGTTGTAAGGAGTCGAACGAGTGACCACTGTGGACTTGATCCACAGTGGTCAACAAATTGATGAACCTGCAGAATGCTGGCCGCTCCTACTGAGTTCGGAAAACATGGAAATTCTTGCGCGCACTGTTGATCGCCTCAGAGCGCTGGATTTGGAGAAAAAATTCTACCTGCTCGGAGTATCACTGCTGGCGGTGTGGATTTTTGAGGTGGTAAGAACCGGGAATCAGTACAGCTGCCAGGCTGCTCTTGTCCTTGGCTATACATTGATGGCGCTGGGGTTGATGACCTGGCTTATCCCAATTTTTCAGGGGGCATGGAGGTATGGCTATGTGCGCAGGCTAATGCTGATGCTGCACTTGGGGGTTATTCTTGGGGCGGCCATGATCGCGCGAAACATCATGACCAGCGCAACCGGTCTTCCGGGGCAGGATTTCGTCATGGCTACCGGAGCACTAGCGCTTCCGCTTTACATATTTGTTTGGCTGACGCTGGCAATGTTGCTTGTAGGCTTGGCGACCGTTGTCTGGCAAATCACGTTGGGATTGGTGGCGCTCGGAGTGCCACTTCTGGCGATGCTGATCCCTTCTGTCGGCCGGCGTGTAAAGAATAGATTGGAAGGGAAGAAGAACATCGCATTGGCACGGCTTCTGGGCGTAGTTGGGTTGTTCGGCGGGCTTCTTGTCTCAAGTCAACAGTTGAGGGATTTTCAACCAGAGCTTGAGTGGGTAGGGCTTTGGATTGCGTACTATGGCGATTATCAAGCAGCCGACAAGTATCCGGGCTTGCCCGCCGACGATCGCACGCTGATGCACGCCAACGGTGTTTACTCTGTGGCGAGACGTCAGCCGGGCGGCGCTATCTCTATTGAGGTCCATTACTGGAAAATGCCGTAAATCGTGAAGATAGCTTCAGAGAAGCATCACCCCATCCGAGGCGCGGGATTCTGCATTTCCTGCGCCTGCGCCTCAACCTGCTGCTGCACACCCAACCCCAACTTCTGCATCGACTGCTCCACCGGCGTCTGCGCCGCCACCGCGGTCGGCATCATCGCGCGCAGGTGCGCTGGATTGGCCGGGTCGCCCTGCACCACGAAGATGTTGTGTCCGGCCGGGTGCTGGGCCGTGGCGTTGCTGACCAGCACGTGGTCGACCTGTTGCAGGCCCTGCTCGCGGGCGAGCACGGTCAGGCTGGCGGTCAGGCGTTCGCTGGTCTGGTCGAACGCACGGCCATGCTGGGCGTCCAGTGCGGCCACGCCCTGACGGATCTGCTGGTTGAGGCCGTAGTCGGGGTGGTTGGGGGTGATCTCTGCCATGGCGATCGAACGGTAGCGGTGGGTCGGGGTTAACTCTGCCAGTATAGATCCGGCCGGTGAAGGGCGCCGGAAACGTCAGTCCGCCGGCCGATGGTCATAGCTGATCACCCGTTCGGCCAGCCAGTGCCCGCCCACGCGGCGCCAGACCTGGATGAAGCGGGCCTGGCCGGTCCAGCGTTCCACGCCGTCCTTGCCGCGCTCGTAAAAGCGGTGGTCGCCGATTTCGAGCGCCCGCTCATCGTGCAGCGGAAACACCTGCAGCGAAGATTCCACGAGCTCGCGGCGCAGCTGCCAGCCACCCTTGCGCGCGCTGCTGCACAGGCTGGCCACGCTGCGGCGGAAGTCCTCGCGGTTGCTGGCCGATTTGCCATCCTTGTCATGGAAGAATTCCATGTCTTCGGTGGTCATCGCGGCGGCCTTGTCGGCATCGCAGGCCTCGAAGGCGGCGGCGAACAGCTGGGTGTCGGCCTGGCGGACCTGCGCGCGCAGGGTGTCGGCGGGCGCTGGCGCGGCAACGAGGCCGGCGGCCAGCAAGGGCAGGGTGAGCAGCAGCATGGTGAGGCTCCAGGGAGGGTTCACGCAGGCTGGCATGGCGTTTGGGCCGCTGCAGCCGGCTTCCGACGAAACGGCCTCGCCACGGAATGAATGCCCATATTGGCGGCCCTGTTCCAGCCTTGAGGCCGTTGCCTGTGCAGGGGATGTCATGAGCGGCCGGGATTCCCTCACAGCCGCCACAGGTGACGGCCACTAGCCTGAAATCCTCCCCTTCCACAGGAGCGCCCATGCCTGCTTCCCGCATCCGCCTGCACGTTGAAGACACTGGTGGCGACGGCCGCCCGGTCATCCTGATCCACGGCTGGCCGCTGTCTGCCGACGCCTGGAAGACCCAGGTGGCGATCCTGCGCGATGCACAGCACCGCGTGATCAGCTACGACCGGCGCGGTTTCGGCCGCTCCGACAAACCGGCCGACGGCTATGACTACGACACCCTGGCGGCGGACCTGGCGGGGTTGATCGAGGAACGTGACCTGCGCGATGTCACCCTGGTCGGTTTCTCGATGGGCGGTGGCGAGGTAGCGCGCTACGTGGCCAACCACGGCCAGGATCGCCTGCACAGTGTGGTGTTCGCTGCGGCGGTGCCGCCGTTCCTGCTGCGCAGTGACGACAACCCGGAGGGGCCGCTGCCCCAGGCCAAGGCCGATGAAATGCGCAGCGGATTGGAGAAGGACCGCGAGGCGTTCTTCGACGGCTTCACCCGCGACTTCTTCAGCGCCAACGGCCAGCTGATGGTGACCGAAGAAACGCGCCAGGCGGCCATCGCGCTGTGCCATCAATCCGACCAGACGGCGGCACTGGGCTGCATGAAGGCGTTCGCCACGACCGATTTCCGGGATGACTTGAAAAAGATCACGGTGCCGACCTTGATCCTGCACGGCGACAGTGACGCCATCGTGCCGTTCGAGGGCTCCGGCCAGCGTACCCACAAGGCCATCAAGGGCAGCGAAGTGGTGATCCTGGAAGGCGCGCCACATGGCTGCAACACCAGCCACGCCGACCGCTTCAATCTGGCCCTGCTGAACTTCCTGAAGCGCTAAGCTGCGGCCATGCGCCAGACCAGAACCCCCCCGTGGAAGAAGCCCAACCCCAAGGGCCAGACGTCGCAACCGCTGTCGGATGCGCAGAAGGCGGCGGCACGGCAACGTGCCGAGGAGAACGGGCGGCGCTATCCCAACCTGGTCGACAACATGTGGGCGGCGAAGCTGCCGCGAGGGTCGTGATTCAAAGGCTGGGTGTGGGCTTGATGTAGAGCCGAGCCGATGCTCGGCTGGCGCGCGCAGCGCGTGCCGTCCGGGGAAGGGGTAAAGGGCAGCGGAGCATGGGCTCTGCTCTAAGGGCCGGGCAGTGGCTGCCAGCCCGACTCCCTCCACGGCGCAACGTCGCGTTGCTGTACGTCAATGGCCTCGATTGGCAACCCGGCCAGCCGTGCCAGTTCTACACGCAGCATTTCAGCGTCTACCGGTCGCGCGACGGCCACCTGCAGGCGATCACCCTGCAGCCGTACCTGCACGGGTACGACCGCATGGGCTTCATGCTCACCACCGGTGCGACCGATCGGGTAGCGCATCGCCGTGGGCCGCCCCAGCTGTGCGAGCGCGGGTTGCCATGCCTGCAGCACGACGGGCTGTGCGGCCACGGGAACCTGCGCCTCGATGACGATTCCCGGATAACCGATGAGATTGCCCACCATCACCTGGAAGCGTGCGCCATCGGGGATGGCCAGCACGGTGGCGATCAGCGCCATCAGCAAGAGGATGGCCGCGGCGACGTGCCAGCTGCGGGGTGCGGTGGCGGCGCGGGTTGCCATACGCAGGCCCGGCTTCCGCCGCAGCTTGCGCGCGTAGATGCGTCGATCGTTCTTGCGGGGGCTGCTGCTGTGCTCCGGCAGGTTCAACGGGACGCGTGGCATCCGGGCGACGCGCGCATTGATCAGGCGCGCCAGCAGCCACCATGCGAGCACGAACGCCAGCAGTGGCAGCAGCGTTCGTACGATCAGGTACAGCATCACCATCGGGAACATCCTGCTTGGCACACACGGATTCAATCAACCTCGTCATCGTAACGGCGCTGCGTGGTGCGTGTCGCATCCGCCAGCCGACACGTGCGAAGCGCTTGGTTAGGATGGCTCTTTGCTGTCATGGATGAACCGATGAGCGCCGCCACTTCCCGAATCCGCCGCATCTGTGGGCAGGGGCCGATCCTGTTGATGCTCCAGTGGGTCGCGCTGCTGTCTGTGGTACTGGCTGCCGGCTTCTTCCATTACCGCGTGGAGCTGTTGCTGGAGCCGGTGACGGCGGCCTGTGGGGGCCCGGACGCCCAAGCGCGATTGCAGGTTGCCGAACAAGTGATGGCGCGTGCGGGCGCACTGGATGACTGGCAGCCCCTGGGCTGGATTCCATGGGTAGGCGTGGTGCTGGCGTTGCTGGGGGCCATGGCGGTATGCGCAAGCCGTGCCCTGTGGCTGCGCGATCGGCTGCGCACTGCGAACGTGGCGCTTATGGTGCTGCACGGTGGCGCACTGGCTTTGGCCGGATGGGTGCTGCACCTGTACGAGAATGCGTGGAGCAATGTGGCGCTGCTGTCACCCACGGCGTGCCTGGTGGAGCTGGTGTCGGAGGGTGATGTACCGCTGGAGCAGGCGCAGCGCGTGGTGTTCCACATCCTGACGCGGGTGAACGCGCCACTGCTGCGCAATCCGGATGATCTGGCGCTGGTGTTGACGGTGCTGTTGTTGGCCGCAATGGCCGGCGGCGTTGCCCTGTGGCGTGCGATCGCGCGGGCCCGGGCGGGCTGAGCACGCTCGGCGGCGCGCGGCAATCGCGCTACAGTCGATGCCTCGCCACTCCAGGGAAGACCCGATGCGCTTGTTGCTGCGTGCGTTGCCGTTGTTGCTGTGTTCGCTGGCGGTACATGCCGCCGAGGTGGACCGCCGTATCGCGGTGACCATCGATGACCTGCCATGGGCACGACTTGACCAGATTGCGCCGCCGGACCTGCAGGCGCGGCATGAGGCGTTGATGGCCCAGCTGCACCAGGCAGGCGTGCCGGTGGTCGGCTTCGTCAACGAGAACAAGCTTGAGGTGGATGGACAGGTGCAGCCGGCGCGGGTGCAGATGCTGCGCGACTGGCGCGATGCGGGCTATGTGCTGGGCAACCACACCTACTCGCACATGGATCTGAATGCGAAGGGCGTGGCGGCGTTCCAGCAGGATTTCCTGCGCGGCGAGACGGTGCTGCGGCCGCTGCTGGCTGAGCAGGGGCAGGCGCCGCAGTGGATGCGCCACCCCTACCTGCGCGCCGGGCGCACCGCGGATGAGCGCGCGCAGATGGATGCGTTCTTCAAGCAGCATGGCTACCGCGTGGCGCCGGTGACGGTGGACAACGGCGAGTGGGTGTGGGCGTTCGCCTATGCCAACGTGATGAACGAGCAGGCGGACTCGCCCGCGCGCGCGGCGACGTTGGCGCAGCTGCGCAAGGGCTACGTGCCGTACATGCTGAACAAGCTGGATTACTACGAGAAGCAGTCGCAGGCGCTGCTGGGGTACGCGCTGCCGCAGGTGTGGCTGATGCACGCCAATGAGCTCAACGCGGCCACCTTCGCCGAACTGGTCGCGGCCACGAAGCGCCGCGGCTATCGCTTCATTTCGCTGGACGAGGCGATGCGTGACCCGGCCTACGCGCGGGGTGCCGAGGGCTACAACGGCCGCTATGGCCCGAGCTGGCTGCACCGCTGGGCGATGGCGGAGAACAAGCCGAAGGACTTCTACGCCGGCGAACCCGAGGTGCCGGCGTGGGTGATGAAGCTGGCCAAGGTCGATTCGGAGTAAGGCTCAGCGCTTGACGGCCAGCACGCCGTCCAGCGCCAGTTCGGCCTTGAAACCGGCCTTTTCCAGGCGCTTGGCCACTTCACGCGGCACGTCGCGGCCGCTGGTCAGCTTGTTCGGCGCGCCGGTGTAGTGGAACAGGCGGCCGCCCTTGCGGATCACGCGGGCGAGGTGGTCGTAGAACACCTGCGAGTACAGCTCGCCGGCGATGCCGAAGCGCGGCGGGTCGTGCAGGATCGCGTCGACGCTGTTGCTGGCCACCTGTTCGATCTGCTGCGAGACGTCGCCGTGGCTGAACTGCAGGCGGCCGCCGGCGGCAGCCGAGTCTGGATCCGGCGACCACGGGTTGAGCGTGCGCAGCCACATCACATCGGCGTTCTTCTCGAACGAACGGATCTGGCTGACACCGGCTTCCAGCGCACAGGCGGCGAAGTAGCCGAGGCCACCGCAGGTATCGAGGATGACCTTGCCGGCCGGCGCGACCAGCTCGACCTTGCGGCGCGCATCCTCGAACGGCGACAGCTTCGAGGTGGGCAGCATCTTGATGCCGTCGATCTCGAAGGTCGGTGCGCCCCATTCGGTGGGCACCAGCTTGATCAGCGAGCCGCTGTAGCGCGAGATCGGCGCGAAGTCCTCGCCATCCCAGTAGTACAGCGTGCGGTCCTTCAGCTTGCCCGGCCAGGGGTAGGGCTGGCCCCGGAAGTGGAAGCCGTCCGCGTCCAGCGCCACGCTGTCCTGGCTGCGCCCGAGGTCGAGCGAGCCCTGCCAGTCGGCGGCGCCCTTGTCATGGGCACGGCGCAGGGTGTCGGCGCTGTCGCGGGTCAGCAGGGGGCCGGTGTAATGGGGCACGGCGGGTACCGGGGCGGTTCGGGGGAGGGCATGTTACCGCAGCCCCCATGATGGGTTGAAAGAGTGGTTTCTGACCATGGTCGTTGAGAACAACGGTCTGTGAGGCGTGTGCAATCAATCAGTATGACGGGATGCCGCGGCACGGCCTTCAGTGAAAGGCTGAAGGCCGCCTAAGATCAGTTGCCTACTGGGCGAACTGAGTTCCGCGATTGGATGCGCATTGCTTTGGTATGCACACGTCCAGGGAGGTGCTCACGAACCGTGACTCCATTACGGTGCAGACGACGCCAATTCCCTCGCTGAGATAGAAGGGGGATGAGTAATGACGTGTATCGCTAAGGTAGCATCTGCCGTTGTCAACACCAATCTTAGCTGTTCGGGCTCCGGCGACGGAGCTCTCTGCGTTCATCTGGCCTGTTGAGTAATAGGAAACACCCACAGGCACACGTCCATTCGGCGCAGTTGCCGTAACCCAGTCAATACTCTTCGAATTCAATTTTGAGGTTGGATTACCAGGTGTGTTTTCACGAGTGCATGCCCAGCCTGCTGCAGGCCCTTCAATCGTCCCTTCGCCTTGAGATGGTTCCATATCCATGGAAGCGCAGAAGGCTTGATGATAGAGCTTGGTCGCCTCCGGCTGGTCGCTGTATCGATAGATCAGGCGTCCAAATCCATCCGGCTTGAGATGCTGATCAACTGGAATCTGCCCGCCGTCGAAGTCCGGCCAAGTTGTACGGCGAACAATGATGATCTCCCCCTTGGTGCCGAGCTCCGTTTTGTCGACACTCAATGGTGTTTCTGCGAATGCAGGCGAGGCCGTGGCGATTGCCAGACACAGGATCAGCGTGCGATTGCTCATCTGCGAGTCTCCGTTCTACGGTTGCGGAGACATCAGGCTCAAACATATTCATGTTTCAGATTGTGACCTGCGCTGTGCTTGACCACATTTCAAACTTTTCTCACTAGTTTGAATGTTGATCCATTGCCTAATCGCACTTCACCGCATACACCGGCCCAGCCCCGATCAGCATCAGCGCCATGTAGTCGCTGTCGCCGGCCTTGCCCTTCAGCGTCGCGCCCTTGTTGAAGTGGAAGATGCCGAAGCCGCCGGACATGCGGATCAGGGCACTGTCGATCTGCTCGGCGCCGTCGCGGAAGTAACGGCCGATCTCGCTGCGGGTGGCCTTGTGCAGGGCATTGGGTTCGCGCTGCCACTGCGCGCCACGGCTGAAGGAAACGAAGTACTGGCCGCCTTCCTTGTCGATGCGGAAGTCGGCGGGCTTGCGCGCGCCTGTGGCGAAGCAGCCCTGTAATGGGTCGGCGGAGAAGGGAAGCCGTGCATCGTCGCCGCAGGCAGTGAGCAGCAGGAGGGCACCGGGCAGCAGCAGGCGGAGCGCGCGCATGGGATGTCCCTACAGGGCAGGTGCGGCTAGTGTAGGCAGCACGCGGGCGTGGCCCGTACAGAAATTCGGCAAGGACACAGGGGTTTTCGGATGGCGCAGGGCAAGGCACCGTGGTGTGGCGTGGCCAGTTGGCTGGGTATTGCAGTGGGGTGGGGGGCAGGCACCGTGGCGGCACAGGCGGCGGTCGCCGCGGGTGGCAATGGCATGGCCGCAGGGCTGGGCGTGGGCGTGCTGGGTGCGGCGCTGGTGGGGGGCGGCCTGGCCGTGGCCTCGCGCGTGCGCGGTGAGCGCTGGCCGTGGATCGGCATCGGCGGTGCAGTGCTGAGTGCGCTGCCGCTGCTGATGTACCTGTTGCGGATGATGCTGAAGCTCTAGCGGTAGTGCCGGCCGCTGGCCGGCAACTGCAGATCGCGTGCGGTGTTCATGGGGTTGCCGGCCAGCGGCCGGCACTACCGGATGTCTCACGCGCTGCGGTGGATCTCCACCGTTACGTGCACCAGCTCTTCATGGATCGCCAGCGCGCTGCGCACGGTATCGGCATCCAGCGTGGCGTCGCTGGTGACCACGCTGGCGCTGACCGCGTACTTGCCGCGACCCACCTGCCAGACGTGCAGGTCGGCCAGGCGTGCCGGCCACGGGCCCTGTTCGATCACCTCGCGTACTTCGGCCACCACTGGCGCGTCCATCTGCGCGTCGAGCAGGATGCGGCCGCTGTCGCGCAGCAGGCCGATCGCCCACACCGTGACCAGCACGGCGCCGACCAGGCCCATCACCGGGTCCAGCCAGGTCAGGCCAAGCAGCTTGCCGCCGAGCAGGGCGACGATGGCCAGCACCGAGGTGGCGGCGTCGGCCAGCACGTGGACGTAGGCCGAGCGCAGGTTGAGGTCGTGACCGTGCGCATGCCCGTGGTCGTGGTGGTCGTGGCCATGCCCGTGGTCATGGCCATGGTGATGATGCGCGTGGCCCGGGCTGTCGTGCAGCCACCAGGCACACAGCAGGTTCACGCCCAGCCCGACCGCGGCGATGGCGATGGCTTCGTTGTAGTGGATCGGCGCTGGTACCCACAGCCGCTCCAGCGATTGCACCGCCATCAGCGCGGCGACGCCAAGCAGGGCGATGGCGCTGGTATAGCCGGCCAGGATCTCGATCTTCCAGGTGCCGAAAGCGAAGCGCGGGTCGTGCGCGTAGCGGCGCGCGCAGCGGTAGGCGAACACTGCCAGGCCCAACGCGAGTGCGTGCGAACTCATGTGCCAGCCGTCGGCGAGCACGGCCATGGAGTTGAACCACCAGCCGCCGACAATTTCCACCAGCATCATGCTGACGGTGAGCCACAGGGCGCGGCGGGTATTGCGTTCGGCCAGCGGGTTGCCGTCGTCGAAGCGGTGTTCGTGGCGACGGGCGGCGGCGAGGGCGTCCAGGTGCATGGGAAGACCAGAGGGTGGAAGGATACCCTCATAGGGTATACGATGCGCCCATGGCCCATGTACACAGGAATCGAAAGCAGCTGCTGACCCGGGTGCGCCGGATCGGCGGCCAGGTGGCGGCGTTGGAGCAGGCGCTGGACAGGCCGGAGGGTGAGGCCGGCGACTGTGCGGACGTGCTGGTGCAGGTTGCTGCGGTGCGCGGCGCCGCCCACAGCCTGCTGATGGAGCTGCTGCACGAGCATCTGCAGGAACATGTGGTCGGCGCCGAAGACCCGCAGCAGCGGGCGGCCGAGGCCGAAGTGCTGGTCGAACTGCTGCGCCGCTACGGCAAATGACCGGGTAGTGCCGGCCGCTGGCCGGCAACCGCAGGTTGCCTTCCCCGTTCGTGAAGTTGCCGGCCAGCGACCGGCATTACCCGTGCCGGTGCCGCGCGTTCCAGATGTGCGTGGCGGCCAGCAACAGGCTGCCGGTGACGGTCATCGGTGTTTCCCAGTCGTGCGAGGGCAACGCCAGCGCGCCGGCCAGCAGCAGGCCGAGCCCGGCGCCGGCGGTGGCCCAGGCCAGCACCGGCAACGGATGGCGGCGCTCGGCCCGCCATAGTGCATACCCGGTCAGCGGCAGGGCGATGGCCACGAACAGCAGATGCACCCATTCCGCTTCGGCCCACGTGCCGAACAGCGGCAGCGCGGCGGCCAGCAGGGGCAGCGCCAGGCAGTGCAGCAGGCACAGGCTGGACAGGGCGACCGCGCCGGCATCAAGCAGGGCGGCAGAAGGCGACTTCATCGGGGGAGGTTCCTTGCGCAGCAATTGTTATACAGTAACATTTCCGTTCCGCAGCCAACCCGCTCCGACATGAACACTGTTTCCCGCGCCGACCGTCGCCTTCCGGTCACCGTGCTGTCCGGCTTCCTCGGAGCCGGCAAGACCACCCTGCTCAACCAGATCCTGCGCAATCGCGAGGGCCTGCGCGTGGCGGTCATCGTCAACGACATGAGCGAGGTCAACATCGATGCGCAGCTGCTACGCGAGGGCGGCGCCGAACTGCACCGCACCGAAGAGACGCTGGTGGAGTTCAGCAATGGCTGCATCTGCTGCACGCTGCGCGATGACCTGCTGCAGGAAGTGCGGCGCCTGGCCGATGCGGGGCGCTATGACTATCTGCTGATCGAGTCGACGGGCATCGGTGAGCCGATGCCGGTGGCGGCCACCTTCGCGGTACGCGACGAGCAGGGCTTCAGCCTGAGTGACATCGCGCGCCTGGACACGATGGTGACGGTGGTGGATGGCAGCGCTTTCCTCGCCGACTTCGGCTCGACGTTGCGCCTTGCCGAGCGCGGCCAGCAGGCCGGGCCGGATGACGATCGCGGCGTAGTCGACCTGCTGTGCGAGCAGGTCGAGTTCGCCGACGTGATCGTGGTCAGCAAGGTCGACCAGACAGATGACGAAGTGCTGCAGGACACGCTGGCCGTGCTGCGTGGCCTGAACCGCGACGCGAAGCTGCTGCTGTCACGCTTCGGTGACGTGCCACTGGCCGAGCTGCTGGACACCGGCCGCTTCGACTACGAGCGTGCGCAACGTGCGCCGGGCTGGGTAAAGGAACTGCGTGGCGAGCATACGCCGGAGACCGAAGAATATGGCATCGCCAGTTTCGTCTACCGCTCGCGGCGACCGTTCCATCCCGCGCGCTTCGCCCGTGCGCTGCAGTCGGGCATGCCCGGCGTGATCCGCAGCAAGGGCTGGTTCTGGCTGGCCAACCGCATGGACTGGGTGGGCGAGCTGAACACCGTGGGCGCCGCGACGCGGACGCAGGCGGCGGGGTTCTGGTACGCCGCACGCGATCGCGTGCGTGCCGGGCTGGAGGACACGCCGCCGTTGCTGCCGCCCACGCCGCTGCCGTACAGCGATCTGGGCTGGGCGCGGCAGCAGGCCGACTGCTGGAGCGCACCGTTGCCGGGACCGGAAGACTTCCCGGATGCAGCCGCGCATTCGGCGATGCAGCGCGTGTGGCACCCGTTGTGGGGCGACCGCCGCCAGGAGCTGGTGGTGATCGGCGTGCACATGGATGAGCGTGCGGTGCGTGCGGAGCTGGACGCGTGCCTGCTCAACGATCAGGAACTGCGTGCGGGGCCGCTGCTGTGGCAACAGCTGCCGCAGGCGTTCCCGGTGTGGAAGCGGTGACGGTGCACTGAGGATCCATGGGTTGCCGGCCAGCGGGCGGCACTACCCCTGGTCGATACGCCATGCGTGGATGGATGCATGGCGGAGTCGAGCATGGCTCGACTCTACAATGTGATCCGTCGCGGCCAATCCTGTAGAGCCGAGCCCATGCTCGGCTGCTGCAGTGGACCCACGCATGGCGTGGATCTACAAGGCGTCACGCCACTGCCAACCCCCGGTGCCCACCTGCAGCACGTGGGTCGGCCGCAACGCCTGCAGCAGGTGCCGGTCGTGGCTGACCATCAGCAGCGCGCCCGGCCATGCCGCCAGCAGTTCTTCCAGCGCCTGCAGGGCATCAAGATCCAGTGCATTGCCAGGCTCGTCCAGCAGCAACAGCTGCGGTGCGGGATCGGCATACAGCACGCTGGCCAGCGCGCCTTTTACCCGTTCGCCATCGCTGAGGCGATGGGCTGCACGCTGGATGCGCTGCGCGTCCAGCCCGAGCAGGGCCAGCCGTGTGCGCAGTTCACCGGTATCGGCCGCCGGGTTGGCAGCCTGCACGGTGTCGAGAATGCTGCGTTCGCCGGAGAGCCCCAGCAGCTGCTGGTCGAGCAGCGCCAGTGGTGCATGACGCTGCACGATGCCACTGCGTGCAGGCAGCTGGCCGGCCAGCACGCGCAGGAGCGTGGACTTGCCACTGCCGTTGTCACCGACCACGGCGATGCGCTGGCCGCGGCGGACCTCCAGTTGCAACGGTGCACTGCAACCATGCGGCAGCACCAGCGACTCCGCCTGCAGCAGACGTGCGCTGCCGCGTTCACCGTCACCGGCGAACAGCGCCAGCTCTGGCGCGGCGTGAACTGCCGAAGCCGCTGCGCGCAGTTGGTCGCTGCTGGCCTGCAGACGATCGGCCTGGACCTGTTGCGCGCGCCCGTGGCTGGCCTCTGCACGCTGTTTCTGCCGGCCAAGCAGGATCGGTGCCTGGTTGGCCTGCTTCGCATCGCGATTGCCACGTGCCTGGCGCTGCTGCTGGCGTTCGTGCTGCTCGCGCGCGCTGCGCTGTTGCTGCCGGTGCTGGGCCCGTGCGTGGTCGAGCTGTGCGGCGGCCGCTGCGCGTTCGGCGGCCCGCGCGTCGGCGTAGTGCTGCCACGGCCCGCCATAGCGACGCAGTCCGCGCGCATCGAGCTCGACGATCTGCTGCATCTGCGCCAGCAGCTCGCGATCATGGCTGATCACCAGCAGGCCGCCGCGCCACTGCCGCAACCGTTCGTATAGCCGCTGGCGATGGCGGGCATCGAGGTGGTTGCTGGGTTCGTCCAGGATCAGCCAATCGGCGCCGCTGGCCCAGGCGCCGGACAGCGCCACCTGCATGGCCTGGCCGCCACTGAGACGCGCGGCGGGTTGGGCGGGATCGAGATCGTCGGGCAGGCGGAGCGCCTGCCATTGCTGCTGCAGGCGCTCGCGCAGATCCCAATGGTCGCCGACGCAGGCGAAGTCGGCCTCATCCACGCTGCCGGCTTCGATGCGTTGCAGCGCGGCCAGTTCCGCGCCGACGCCGGCCAGTTCAGCGACCGTGCCGGCGGGTGGATAGCCAGGCGTCGGCAACAGGAATACGCGGCCGCTGCTGCGCACCTGCCCGTTCTCTGGCCGCACCCGGCCGGCCAGCAGGCGTGCGAGCACGCTCTTGCCGGTGCCATTGGCACCCACCAGGCCGGTGGCGACCGGATCGAAGGAAAACGACAGATCGGAAAACAGCGGGCGGCCGTCGGCCAGCCGATACGACACGCGATCGAGCGTGAGGGAATGTGTGGTCATGCGACCTCCATGGATGCCGGGTTCTCCCCTGCGCGCAGGGGCGGGAAGAGTCAGGCCGTCTGCTGGGAAGACGGCGGCATCAATGGCGCATTGGTCGCGAGCCTCTGGGAGGAATGAGCGGGCAGTATAGCGGGGTTGGCTGAATGGCTGCGTGCAGCTGTAGCGCGGAGCCACGCTCGGCTGATCTTCGCTTGGGGTGCCGGTGAGTCGAGCATGGCTCGACTCCACAAGAAGCATCCATGCGTGGCGTGGATCTACGGCACGGTGTCCAGGCGGGCGCCGACGAAGTCGATGAACACCCGCAGCTTCGGCAGTACGTGTCGGCCCGACGGCCACAGCAGGTGGAAGGTGCCGCAGGAGTGCACATGATCCTCCAGCACGGTGACCAGGCGGCCGTCGGCCAGCGCTTCGCGTACCGAGTGCACCGGCACGAAGGCCAGGCCGACATCACGCAGTGCCAGCGCCACCCGCGCCTCGATGGTGTTGGCCACCATGTGCACCGGAAGTTCCTGCGGTGCTTCGTCATCGGGCCAGTGGATCGGCCACGGCTCCAGCTTGCCGGTGGTGGGGAAGCGATAGTGCAGCAGCGTGTGCTGCATCAGTCCCGCCGGCGTGCGCGGAACGCCGCGACGCTGCAGGTAGCCCGGCGAGGCGACGACACGCCGCGGGAACACGCCCAGCCGGCGTGCGTTCATCCGCGAGTCGCTGGGTTCGCCAACGCGCAGCACCGCATCGAAGCCTTCCTCGATGACATCGACCAGCCGGTCGCTGAAATCCAGGTCGAGGCGGATGTCCGGATACGCGGCCATGAACTCGGCCATCAACGGCAGGGTGAGGTCGCCCACCAACGGTAGGCCGATGCGCAGCGTGCCGCTCGGTGCAGCGTGCGGTTGCGCCAGTTCGGTGCGCGCGGCATCGCGCTCGTCGAGGATGCGCCGGCAGCGTGCCAGGAACAGCTGGCCCTCGGCGGTGAGCGTGATGCTGCGCGTGCTGCGGTGGAACAGGCGCACGCCCAGTGCGTGCTCCAGCCGCGCAACGCATTTGCCGGCGGCCGATGCCGAGATGCCCTGCAGGCGACCGGTCTCGACGAAGCTGCGGGTGTCGGCGGCGTGCACGAAGGTCTGCAGGTTGGCGAGGTTGTCCAGGACTGACATGGGCGTACCGGCAATGAAAACGGCAGGGTAGGGGCGGGTGATCGCGGCACGCGGCGCGGCCATCGCAACACTGTGGTGCGGGGCCTCGCGCAGCCCTTGCGGCGTTACAGCTCCGGGCATGATGCCGATTGCGGACTGCACGGTCCATGATGCCCGGAGCGGCAACCGGCTTTTTGCGCCGCGCCGTGCTGCCTAACGTGGCGGGCCTCTCCCCACGGATCACCGCGATGAATGCCGCTCTTTCCCTTGAACCTGCACCGACGCTGCCTTCGGTGCAGCGGCTGCTGCAGCAGGTCCACCCGCTGCGCCTGGTCGGTGCGGTGGTGCTGGTGCGCGAGCACGGCGTGCTGCGCCATGCCAGCGCGACCGGGCTGGCCGATCGCGAGTCGGCCAGGCCGATGCAGCGCGATCAGCTGTTCCGGCTGGCATCGGTCAGCAAGCCGTTGCTGGCCACGGTGATCCTGCGCCTGGTGGCCGAGGGCGTGCTCGACCTCGATGCGCCGGTGCAGCGCTGGCTGCCGGACTTCCGGCCGGCACTGGCCGATGGCCGCAGGCCGCCGATCAGCCTGCGCCGGCTGCTCAGCCACAGCAGCGGGCTGGGCTACCGCTTCCTGGAAGCCGATGCGCACGGACCGTACGCCCGGGCCGGCGTCAGCGATGGCATGGACGCCAGCCCGGTGTCCCTGGCCGAGAACGTACGCCGGATCGCGCAGGCGCCACTGCTGTTCGAGCCGGGCAGCCAGTGGCTGTACTCGCTGGGCGTGGACGTGGCCGGTGCGGTGGCCGAAGCCGCGACCGGTGAACCACTGCAGGCGCTGTTCGAGCGTCTGCTGGCTGCCCCGTTGGGCCTGCGCGATACGGCGTTCGCCACCCGCGCTGCCGAGCGCCTGGCAACGCCCTATGTGAGCGACACGCCGCAGCCGCATCGCCTGCAGGAAGGCGAGATGGTCGCGCCGTTCGAGGGCACGGTCGGCATCGAGTACAGCCTTGCGCGCGCCACCGATGCCAGCCGCTTCGCCTCGGCCGGTGCGGGCCTGGTCGGCACCGCCGACGAGGTGATGGCGGTGCTCGAGGCCTTGCGCGACGTACAGCGCTCTGGTCTGTTGCCACCCGCGCTGGCGGAGGAGATGGCCACCGGGCAGGTGGGCGAACAGGGGCCGCCGGAACCGGCCGGCTGGGGCTTCGGGCTGGGCTTTGCGGTGCTGCGTGATGCCGCCGCCAGCGGTACCCCGCAGGGCGTGGGCAGCTGGCGCTGGGGCGGCGCGTACGGGCACAGCTGGTTCGTCGATCCGGCGCGCGGGCTGAGCGTGGTGGCGCTGACCAACACCCTGTACGAAGGCATGGATGGCGCCTTTGTCGATGAACTGCGCGATGCGATTTATGCCGACCTGGGGGCAACGCGATGAGCGGCCATGCCATCGATGCCGCCAGTCCGGCCGGCGAGGCCACGCGCCTGCCGTGGGCGGGCCTGCTTGCCTTGGCCGGTGGCGGCTTCATCACCCTGTTGACCGAGACCCTGCCGGCGGGTGTGCTGCGGCCGATGGGCGAAAGCCTGGGCGTGAGTGATGCGGCGGTCGGCCAGCTGGTGAGCGTGTATGCGCTGGGTTCGGTGATGGCCGCACTGCCGATGACCGCGCTGACCCAGCGCCTGCCACGGCGTCCGCTGCTGCTGGCGGCCATCGCCGGCTTCGTGGTGGTCAATACGCTGACGGCGTTGAGCAGCAGCTACGCGCTGATCCTGGCTGCGCGCTTCCTGGCCGGTGTGAGCGGTGGACTGCTGTGGTCGCTGGTGGCCGGTTATGCCGCGCGCATGGTGGTGCCGTCGCTGCAGGGACGGGCCATCGCAGTGGCAATGGTCGGTTCGCCTCTGGCGCTGTCGCTGGGGGTGCCGGCAGGGACGCTGCTGGGGCAGCAGATCGGCTGGCGCTGGGCGTTCGCGCTGATGAGCGTGCTGGGTCTGCTGCTGCTGGCCTACGCGCGCTGGGCGTTGCCTGCGCTGCCGGCCGCTGGGGCCGGGCAACGCACTTCGCTGGCGACCGTGTGGCGCCTGCCCGGTGTACGCAGTGCGCTGCTGGTGATGGCGCTGTACGTGCTGGCGCACAACGTGCTGTACACCTATATCGAGCCGCTGGCGGTCGACGCGGGTGCCGGTGCTTGGCTGGACCGGCTGCTGCTTGCATTCGGCATGGCGGCCATTGCCGGCATCGCGATTGCCGGCTGGGGCGTGGATCGCTACCTGCATGCGCTGGTGTGGGCGGCGGTGATCGGTTTCATCGTGCCGGTGCTGGCTTTGCTGGTGTGGCCTGGCGTGGCGAGCGCACTGCTGCTGGCGACGATCCTGTGGGGCGTGGCGTTCGGCGCCGTGCCGACCCTGTTCCAGACCGCCTTGGCACGGCGCGCCGGGGCCGCTGCGGACCTGGCGCAATCGATGCTGGTGACCGGCTGGAACCTGGCCATTGCGGCCGGCGGCGTGGCAGGCGGCGTGCTGCTGCAGGCCAGCGGCCCACGCCAGCTGGGATGGCTGCCGTTGCTGTTGCTGGCGGTGACCGCCGCGTGGTTGCTGGCACGGCCGAAGGCGTGGGCGTAGCCATTGATCAGTGATGACGCGGTGCCGGCGAGCGGCCGGCACTACCGTGGGCCTTGCTTTTGCCTTGCTAATCCAGCGGTACCTGCTCGATCGGCACGCTGCGCGGGTTCTGCATGTGTTCGCGTGCGGCGCCGTACTGCTGTTGCCGCTTCTGATGGAAGGCGACGAACTCATCGCGCGGCAACGGCCGCGAGAACAGCCAGCCCTGTCCGAATTCCACATGCCGGCTGTGCAGGTAGGCCAGCTGCGCTTCGGTTTCCACGCCCTCGGCCACCACCCACAGGCCCAGCTCCTTGGCCATGTCGATGATGTGCGGCGTGACCGGGCTGGTGGCGCTTTCGGTACCGATCGCATCGATGAATGATTTGTCGATCTTCAGCGCATCCAGTGGCAGCTGCTGCAGGTATTGCAGGCTGGAGAAGCCGACCCCGAAATCATCGATGGCCACGCTGTGGCCGGCGCGGCGGGCGGCGGCGAGCATGGTGCGCGCGCGGTCCAGATCGAGGAAGCCACGTTCGGTGGCCTCCATCCAGATCTGCTGCGGCAGGATGCCGCTGCCGGCCATGTGCCGGGAGATCATCTTCAGGGCGCGACCGCTGCTGATGTCTTCGGCGGCGAGGTTGATCGCGATGTGCGCGCTGCGGTCGGCGACCAGCAGCTCGCGCATGTCGCGCACCACGTTCTCGATCACCAGGTCGGTGACGTCGGCGATCATGCCAGCCTCTTCGGCCAGCGGAATGAACAGGTCAGGGCGCACCTGGGTGCCATCCGGGCGTTGCCAGCGTACCAGCGCCTCGGCGCCGACGCAGATGCCGGTGTCCAGCTCGATGATCGGCTGGTAATGCAGGTACAGCTCGCGGCGGCGGATGGCGGTGGCCAGTTCGCCGCGCAGGGAAAGGCGGCGCCGCGACAGCCAGATCACCAGCCCGGCGCCGGCGGCGGCCAGCAGCAGGCCCACCGGCACGTACAGCCAGGCCTGTTGGCGGAAGGCCGCAGCGAGCGCGGTGCGCGGTGTAGTGGCGACGGCCAGCCATTCCTCGTTGCGCGCGGTAGCGAACAGCGTGGTCTGGTCCAGGCCTTCGCCCGGGTCGCGCAGCAGCGCCTGCAGCAGGTCCGGATCCAGGCCGGGCTGTTTGGCCAGCAGGCGTCCATCGGGGCTGGCCAGTGCCAGCCGCACATTCGGGTCGGCGATGACATCGACGAAGCGGCGTGGGTCCACCAGTGCGTCGTAGGACCCATACAGGATCGCCAGCACCTGGCGTCGCCCGCTGATTTCCGGGCGCACGTCCACCGCGATGCCGGCGCCGTCGCTGGTGACGTGGTCCGGCCTGGGCTGATCCACATCCGACAGGAACGGCCCCCAGGAGGTGCAGCGCAGCTTGCCTCCTTCGAAGTAGCCCATCTGGTCAATCGATGGGGTGGTCATCACCAGGGTCTGCATGCGCCGGATGTGCTCGGGGCTGCAGGACACGTAGGCACCGGCTTCGGCGGATTTCAGCGCCGCCAGCGCCTCCTGGTAGGACAGGTCGGAGCGGCGCAGGGTGCGATCGGCGATGTCGCGCAGGCGCTGCTGTTCGACGCTGACCGCGCGGTCCCAGGTGGCGTAGGCCATGACCGCGATCGGCACCGCAGCGGCCAGCAGGGCCAGTGCGGTACCGCCGATGATGACGCGCAGGCGGCTCATGGCCGGGGCTCCAGCAGGGCGGGCGGGGCAGGGCGCATGGTCGGGCCGGTCCTTGGGCAGGTGCGGCTATCTGAGCATGGCGCCGGGCCGGGCGGAATGGGATCAATACGGTATTCGGTCACATTGTGGTGAAAGCGGCCTGCTTTGACGCAATGGGGCCGTCTGGCGCTGGCGCTCGGCGCCGCGGAGGACTACCGTCGAACGCTTCGCCCGCCCCTTCCCGCGCCCATGACCGAGCCCGCCACGCCCCCCGAGCACCTGCGCCGCAGCCTGTCCAACCGCCACCTGCAACTGATCGCCATCGGCGGTGCCATCGGCACCGGCCTGTTCATGGGCTCGGGCAAGACCATCAGCCTGGCCGGCCCGTCCATCGTCTTCGTCTACCTGATCATCGGCGCGATGCTGTTCTTCGTGATGCGCGCGATGGGCGAGCTGCTGCTGTCCAACCTGCAGTACAAGTCCTTCATCGATTTCTCCACCGACCTGCTCGGCCCGTGGGCCGGGTTCTTCTGTGGATGGACCTACTGGTTCTGCTGGATCGTCACCGCCATTGCCGACGTGATCGCGATCGCCGCCTATGCGCAGTTCTGGTTCCCGGGGCTTGAAGCCTGGAAACCGGCGCTGGCCTGCGTGATGCTGCTGCTGGCGTTGAACCTGGTGACGGTGAAGCTGTTCGGTGAAATGGAATTCTGGTTCGCGCTGATCAAGATCGTGGCGATCTGTGCGCTGATCATCACCGGCGCCGGTCTGGTGGCGTGGGGCTTCACCTCGCCGAGCGGCCACACCGCGTCGTTGTCGAACCTGTGGAATGACGGCGGCATGTTCCCGATGGGCCTGGTCGGTTTCTTCGCTGGATTCCAGATTGCGGTGTTCGCCTTCGTCGGCATCGAGCTGGTCGGCACCACCGCCGCCGAAACCGCCGACCCCGAGCGCAACCTGCCCAAGGCGATCAACTCGATTCCGGTGCGCATCATCATCTTCTACGTGCTGGCGCTGATCGCGATCATGGCCGTCACCCCGTGGCGGCAGGTGGTGCCGGACAAGAGCCCGTTCGTGCAGCTGTTCGTGCTGGCCGGCATTCCCGCCGCGGCCAGCCTGATCAATTTCGTGGTGCTGACCTCGGCCACGTCCTCGGCCAACAGTGGCATCTTCTCCACCAGCCGCATGCTGTACGGCCTGGCCGAAGAGGGCCACGCTCCGCGCGGGCTGTCGAAGTTGTCGCGCGCTGCGGTGCCGGCCCGTGGCCTGCTGTTCTCGTGCCTGTGCCTGCTGGGCGGCACGCTGCTGATCTACCTGATTCCCAACCTGGTAACCGCCTTCACCCTGGTGACGACGCTGGCGACGGTGCTGTTCATCTTCGTCTGGTCGCTGATCCTGGTGGCCTACATGGCCTATCGCCGTCGCTACCCGGAGCGCCACGCTGCATCGATCTTCAAGATGCCTGGGGGCGTCGCCATGTGCTGGGCCTGCCTGATGTTCTTCGCCGCCGTGCTGGTGCTGCTGAGCCTGCAGGGCGACACCCGCCAGGCGCTGATCGCCAGCCCGGTGTGGTTCGTGCTGCTGGGCGCGGGGTACTGGGTGCGCCGGAGGGCCGCGAAGTGATCCGAAGTGGGGTCAGGTCCCGTTGCTCAGCAACGGGACCTGACCCCGGCAGGTCGCGGGACCCACCCCGCCTCCTCGCGTGAAAACGGCTGTTGCCGTTGAGGTGGCCGGCCAGCGGCCGGCACTACCACGGGTGCAGGACGCAGCCCTGCCGGCCCCCATTCACCCAACATTCGCGGGCGCGGCCGGATCATCCGGCCGCCATGTCCCATCGACCTCTCCTGCTTGCACTGGTGCTGCTGCCCATCCTGTGGCCCGGGATGGCTGCCGCGCGCACGGTCTATCGCTGCGTGCAGGGCAACACCGTCAGCCTGGCCACCGCACCAGAGCCGGGATCGCGGTGCACGCCGAAGGAGATCGACGACAATGCCATCCAGGCCCCGAACCTGTGGGGCAACATGGGCGTGTTCAGTGGTGTGCTGTACGAGCGCGAGCAGGACGGCGTGCTGGTCTATTCCACCCGCAACCTGCCCGGCTCGCGGGTATTCCTGAAGTTCACCGTGGCCACGCCGCCGGGCGAGCCGGCGCACGAGGGCCTGGGCAAGGTCGGCAAGCCGCAGCTCGCGCAGCACGCCAGGCAGTTCAAGGCCGCGGCCAAAGCCACCGGCGTCGACGATGCCTGGCTGCGCGCGATCGCCCATGCCGAAAGCAATTTCAATCCGCTGGCGGTCTCGACCAAGGGCGCACAGGGCGTGATGCAGTTGATGCCGGAGACCGCACAGGAGTATGGCGTGCGCGATCCGTTCTCGCCGCAGCAGTCGATCGAGGGCGGCGCGCGCTACATGCGCGCGCTGCTGCGCCGTTACAACGGCGATCGTCCGTTGGCGGCGGCTGCGTACAACGCGGGCATCGGTGCGGTCACCCGCTACAAGGGCGTGCCGCCCTACGCCGAAACCCTGGCCTATGTGGACAAGGTGATGGCGCTGTACGCGCGCTACCGCGAAGCGATGGGCATCCGCACTGAAGTGCCAGCCCGCTAGCGGACGGTGCTGCCTGCACGTGGCGTTGTAGAGCCGAGCCGCTCAGCGCGAGGTAGAGCTGCTGACCAGGTCGTAGCGCTCGATGCGGCCGACGCGTGCCACCTCGGCCTGCACGTCGGCACGCTGCTTGAGTGCACGCCACGCGGCATCGATGCGCACATCGCCCGGCAATGACGGATAGGTGCGCATGTCCTGCAGGCTGGCCAGGGTTTCACCGCGTTCAACCGGCGAGCGCAGCTGTTCGATCAGCACGGCGGCGGCACCGTCCAGGTCGCCTTCCTCCAGCAGCATTTCGCGATGGAACAGGCGGGCATCGTCGCGCTGGGCCAGGATCACCGCGCGTGCTGCATCGCGCGCCTTGGCATCACCGCGCTCGCCGGCGGCGGCGAACTGCAGCAGCGCCTGTGCGGCCTTGCCGTACCCGGCGAGGCCCGGCATGTCATTCACTGCCTGCGCAGCGTCCTGCATGCGCCCCAGCGAACTGAACACGAAGCCGACATTCATCTGGTGCTCGACACCATCCGGGCCGAGCGCGCCGATGCGGGCGGCCTGTTTCGCCGTGGCCAGTGCCTCATCGGTGCGGCCCAGCCGGCGCAGTGCGGTGAGCCGGCTGTTGAGCAGCCAGGCCACCCATTCCGCTTCCGCGGCGGCAGGCGATTCGCCGTTGCTTGCGGCACCGGCCATGCCCTCGGTCAACGACAGCACTTCCTCGTTGCGGTCCAGCATCAGCAAGGTGGTGCTGAACTCGGCCATGCGCGCGTCCAGTGCGCGGTCGAGCAGGCCGGAAACACGCAGTTCATCGAGGTGGCGCTGTGCCGCCTGCACCGGATCGAAACGCGCGTCACCGCGATCGACATAGCGATCGAAGCGCTTGTCGCTGCGCAGGCGGATGATCTCGGCCGGGCTGTCGATGCGCGCCAGCGTGGCCGGAATGCTGTCGCCACGGCCGTTGTCGGCCTGCAGCGTGGCCAGCGCCAGCCACAGCCCGGTGGGTTCCAGGCCGCCACTCTTCCAGCCGTTGTCAAACAGCGCCTGCAGCAGGTCCATGCGCTTCTGCGGCTGGTCACGCAGGCGGTACTGCAGGTAGTTGATGGCGTGGTGATCGATCTGCAGCGGTGCGTCGGCGTGCTGCAGTGCCTTCACCAGGAAAGTGGTGGCTGCGGCCGGCTGGTTGTCCGACAGTTCCACCGACACCTGGGTGAGCAGGATCTGTGCATCCTCCGGCAGGGCCTCCTGCGCCCGTTGCAGGTAGCGGCGGGCCTGGTCGGGCTTCTTCTGCATCAGCGCGGTCCAGCCGGCGACCTGCGAGGCGCGGCCGCGACGCTCGGCATCGAAGTCGTCCAGCAACGGATCCTCCATCAGCCGCTCCATGCTGATCAGCGCACCCAGCGTGTTGCCGCCGCGTGCCTGCTGGATGGCTTCATCCCAGCGCGTGGCGTACGCCGCGTGTACTGCATCGGCGGTGGCCGATGGCTTCTGCGGGGCCACCGTGATCGAGGCGGAGGCGGGCGCGCTGACCAATGCGGCCAGCAGCAGGGCGGTGAGAGGGAGAACGTGGGGCATGGAGAATCTCCATCCGTGGGAACCGCATTGAACCTGCTACGGCCAGCGAGGACAAGCACGACGAAGCGAATCCTGGCCTTCTGCCGCATGATCGGCCGTGGCGGATCGCACGCGCAGCGTCTATTGTCGGTGCCTCTTCAAGCGGCAGGCAGAGGCAGCGCAACACGATGGCACGGTGGCAATGGATGGCGGCAGGGGTGGCGTTGGCAACGGCGGTGGGCTTGGCTGCAACTTGGTGGGACACCCCGCTGAAAACGCTGGCCGGCCCTGCAGGCCCGGTGCCCACGCCGCTGGCCTGGACCGCGCAGATCGAGCCGCTGGCGGGTGATGGCCACCCCGGCGACCGCGACGGTGCGTCCGCGCAGGCGCGCTTCGCCGATCCGTATGCATTGCTGCGCAGTGCCGATGGCAGCGTCTATTTCACCGATGCCGGTGACAACAACCGGATCCGCCGCCGCTTGCCCGATGGCCGCGTTGAAACCGTGGCCGGGCAGGGCGAGGGCCGTGTCGATGGCCCTGCGCTGCAGGCCAGCTTCAATACGCCCTCGGGCATTGCCGGCGATGCGCAGGGCAACCTGTACGTGGCCGACACCGGCAATCATGCGATCCGCCGCATCGGCACCGATGGCCAGGTGACCACGCTGGCCGGTGGTGAACAGGGCCACGCCGATGGCCCGGCCACGCAGGCCCGCTTCGATGCACCGATGGGCGTTGCGGTGGACGCGCAGGGCCAGGTCTACGTGGCCGATACCTTCAATGACCGCATCCGGGTGATCGGCACCGACGGCATGGTGCGCACCCTGGCAGGCGGTGATCGGCCGGGCCTGGCCGATGGCACCGGCGCCGCTGCGCGCTTCGATACGCCGGTGGCGTTGGCCTTTGATGCGCAGGGCGCGCTGCTGGTGGCCGACCTGTTCAACAACGCGGTGCGCCGGGTGGGGGCCGATGGCACGGTCAGCACCGTGGTCGCCGCCGGCGGCGTGATCAATGGGCCGCTGTCGCTGGCCACCACCCACGACGGCGTGCTGTACGTGGGGGATATGGATGGCCGCATCGTGCAGGTGACGCCGCAGGGCCACCAGATCGCGCTGGTTGGCAATGGTCGCCTGCCGCGGCTGGCCCGCCCCAGCGGACTGGCGATGGATGCAGATGGCAGCGTGCTGGTGGCCGACGCCGCCAGCTACCGTCTGCATCGCCTGCGCCCGCTGCCGGTAGGCGACCTGCCGGCACCGGCACTGGTTGGCCCGGCGGCCGATGCGGCGCTGCCGAAGACGGACGGCCGCTGGCCGCTGGCACCGCAGGACGGTTGGCATGAAGTGGTCGGCACCCTCGGCGAAGTGCGCGGCAACTTCAGCGGCGAGAGCCGCCACCACCTGCATGGCGGCTTCGACGTGCGCGGTGATGTGGGCCAGACCGTGCTGGCGATTGCCGAAGGCAAGATCAGCAGTCCGGTGGCAGCCTGGAACCTGGGCGAGCAGGCCGAGGGCCTGGCGGTGGACCGCCTCAAGTACATCCACATGCGCGTCGGCCGCACCCCGCGCGATGTACCGTTCGACGCGCGCTGGCAGGCGTTGTACGACGAGCAGGGCAAGCTGCAGCGGATGCGCGTGCGCCGTGGCATGCGCATCCATGTGGGTGACCGCCTGGGCAGCATCAACAACCAGGCGCACGTGCACCTGGCGGTGGGTACCGGTGGTTTCGAGACCAATGCGGTGGCGCTTGGCTTCCATAACTACGCCGATCACTTCGCACCGCGCATCACTGATGTCGCACTGCTGGACGACAACGACCGGCCGATGGCCGCAGGCAGCGATGGCGTGGTGATGGTCGCGCGGCAGGGGCGTGGCGTGCAGATCGTGGTGGAGGCCTGGGACCAGGTCGACAACAACCTGCCGCGGCGCCGCCTGGGCATGTACCAGGTGGGTTACCAGATCCTCGATGCTACGGGACAACCGCTGCAGGGCTACGAGCAGCCGCGCTGGAACATCGTGTTCAACCGCATGCCGCCGCAGCGGGAAGCGGTGCGCGTGGCCTACGCACCGGACAGCGGCATCACCGTACATGGCAGCGCGGTCACCCGGTTCCGCTACCTGGCCACCAACACCGTGCGCGACGGCCTGATGGAAACCGGACGCTGGCAGCCGGCGGCGCTGCCGCCGGGCGAGTACATCGTGCGCGCCAGCGTGCGCGACTACAGCGGCAACGAGGGCGTCGGCCCGCGCGAGATCAGGGTACGGCTGCTGCCATAGCCGCAGCCGGGGCGCCGCAGCGTTCGCGCTCGGCGTCCATGTCTTCCAGCGGCCGCACTTCGATGCTGCCGAAGCGTGCCCACGGGAAGTCGCGGGCGATGCGCATGGCGTCGTCGCGGTCGCGGGCGACGATCAGGTTGAAGCCGGCCAGCAGTTCGCGGGTCTCGGCGAAGGGGCCGTCCAGCACGCGGCTGTGGCCATCACGCACGCGCAGGGTCTGTGCGGTGTCGACCGGCTGCAGCTTCTGTGCGGCCAGCAGCGTGCCTTCGGCCTGCAGTTTGTCGGCGTGGGCCAGGCAGTCGCGCATCAGCGCGTTGAATTCTTCGGTGGGCAGGGCCTGCAGCAGGGCAGGCTCGATGTAGATCAGAAGCAGGTACTGCTGCATGGCATGGTCCTGGCGGGGGCGGGGGTCCATGATCGCGCAGCATTGCGCACGGGCATGTTGCAGCGCAGAAGCGCGCCTTCGGCGGGGATCGGCGAACGGCGGAGCCCCTCCGTGGTGGGGTGGGGTTGGTCGCTGAAAGCGGGTTTCCTGAGGGTGGGCCGTGCGGGTGGGATTGGCGGGGACGCCGTGAATCCGTCCCTGGAGGCTTAGCCGCGCCATCCATGGCGCGGATACCCCGCCAACCCCACCCGCCCGGCCCCAGACAGATTCCGGCGGCCGATCCACCACGGGAAATCAACAACAAGAGCAAAAGCGGCTCGCTTCGCTCGCAAAGCCGAGCCCGCCAGCCAACCGCCTTTGCTTTTGCTGTTGCTGTTGCCTTTTCTCTTGATCTTCCCGTGGTGGGTACCGGAGGCAGGAAACTGTCCAGGGCCGGGTGGGTAGGCGGGGCGGGGGTGTCCGCGGCATGGGCCCGAGGCATGCCTCGGGCGGGTTGGGCACGATGCCCAACCCCGGTCTTGCCGTGTGCGCAGGACAGCGCACACGAGCAAGCCGCGGCCAAGCCCCCATGGATGGGTTTACGGCGTCCCCCGACCCGCCTACCCACCCGGCCAAAGCCATGAACCCGCGCTTTCAGCGACCACCCAAACCCACCACGGAGGGGCTCCGCCGTTCGCCGACCTTCGCCGAAGGCGCGCTTTCCACGGAAGAAATAATTTTCAGAGGACGTGTCGATTCCCAGCCCCCTGGTTCGTTGTACCCAGTGAAGGGCACGCACCACGCGTCCCACGGGAGACCGAAATGAAAGTGATGGTGATCGTGAAGGCCAACGCCGACTCCGAAGCCGGCCGCATGCCCAGCGAACAGGAACTGTCCGAAATGGGCGCCTTCAACGAACAACTGGTGGCGGCCGGCATCATGCTGGCCGGTGAAGGCCTGCACGCCACCCAGCGCGGCCGTCGCATTCATTTCGGCGCCGGGGCACCCAAGGTCGAGGCCGGTCCGTTCGGTCCTGCCAGCGAACAGATCGCCGGCTTCTGGCTGTGGGAGGTGCGGTCGCTGGACGAGGCCGTTGAATGGGCCAGCCGTGCGCCGTTCGGCGAGGGCGGCACGCTGGAACTGCGTCCCCTGATCTCCGCAGAAGACTTTGGTGAAGCCTTCACCCCCGAATTACAGCAGCAGGAACAGCGTCTGCGTGCACAGCTGGAAGGCTGACCCGATTCCTCTCCCAACCGGGCACGCCCCGGCACTACCACCCTGAACCGCACAACGGAGTATTGCCATGAGACTGATTCCCTTCCTCGGCTTCAGCGGCCAGGCCCACGAGGCAATGGCGTTCTATGCCAAGGCACTCGGTGGCCAGGTCACCTCGGAAATGAAGTACCGCGACATGCCGCCCTCCGATGGCTCGCCGGGCTGCAACGAAATGCCGCCGGAAACCCTCGACCACGTCGCGCACAGCCAGCTCGAGATCGGCAGCGCCATCGTGATGGCGGCCGACGGCCCCGGCGGAGGCGAGGGCGGCTCGACCACCATCAATGTCGATGTCGACAGCATCGAAGAAGCCGAACGCGTGTTCGCCGCGCTGGCCGAAGGTGGCCAGGTACAGATGCCGATCGGCGAAACGTTCTGGGCACATCGCTGGGGCATGCTGATCGACCGTTACGGCAAGCCGTGGATGGTCAACTGCATGAAGCAGCCCTGATCCCGCCTCTGTCATCCACAAGGAGCTTCAACGATGAGTGCACCACAACCGCAGATGATCTTCGTCAACCTGCCCGTGCAGGACCTGGAGAAGTCCAAGGCATTCTTCACCGCGCTGGGCTACAGCTTCAATCCAACCTATACCAATGACGATGCGGCTGGCATGGTCATCAGCGAAAGCATCTACGTGATGCTGCTGACCCAGCCCTTTTTCCAGCAGTTCACCAACAAGCCGATTGCCGACGCGCACACCCACACGGAAGTGATCAATGCGCTCTCGGCACCCAGTCGCAAGGCCGTTGACGAGCTGGTGGACAAGGCACTGGCCGCCGGCGCCAGCGAGCCGCAGCCGGCGCGCGACCTGGGCTTCATGTACCAGCGCGGCTTCCAGGACCTGGATGGCCATCTCTGGGAAATCGCACACATGGACGGCGAGCCGGGCTGACGGCCGCCGCAAGGGAGAACCCGCATGGCTTACGTGGACGCTTACGTGCTGCCGTGCCCGCAGGACAAGGTGGCGGCCTACCGCCGCCTTGCCCGCAAGGCCGGCGCGGTGTGGAAGGACCATGGCGCGCTGCAGTACATGGAATGCGTGGCCGACGATGTGGAACCGGGCAAGAGCACCTCGTTCCCGCGCGCGGTCAAGGCGAAACCGGGCGAGACGGTGATCGTCGCCTTCGTGGTGTTCCGCTCGCGTGCGGCACGCGACCGCATCAACGCAAAGGTGATGGCCGACCCGCGGCTGGCGTCGCTGGGCCCGAAGGACATGCCGTTCGATACGAAGCGCATGTTCTGGGGTGGCTTCAAGCCGATTGTTGAAGCGTGAGCTGCGGCGCTTGTGCGGGCCGGGCGTGCGTGCTGTGATCGGCGCATGCTCGAGCCCGCACTGACGCAGCGTCTGGAAACCCTCTGGCGGATGGAGTCGCCAGTGCTGATCGCGCGCCTGGCGCGGCTGCTCGGTGGCGATGTCGGCCGTGCCGAGGAACTGGCCCAGGACACCTGGCTGGCCGCGCTGGAGCGTTGGCCGGAGCAGGGCATCCCGGACAACCCCGGAGCCTGGCTGATGACCACCGCGCGCAACCGTGCCATCGATGTGCTGCGCCAGCACCAACGCGTGGCTCAGCAGCACGCGCAATGGGGCGAGGAACTGCATCCGGCGGCGCTGCCGGCACCCGATGACAGCCAGGCGCTGGAGGACGACCTGGGCGATGACCTGCTGCGGCTGATGTTCGTGGCCTGCCATCCCGTGCTGCCGGCCGATGCGCGCGTGGCGCTCACCCTGCGCCTGCTCGGTGGCCTGACCACCGTGGAGATCGCGCGCGCGTTCCTGCAGCCGGAACCGACCATCGCCCAGCGCATCGTGCGCGCCAAGCGCACCCTGGCGCAGAAGCAGGTGCCCTATGAAGTGCCGCGCGCGGAGGCGATGCCGGAGCGCCTGGCCTCGGTGCTGGAGGCGATCTACCTGGTGTTCAACGAAGGCTATGCGGCCAGCGCCGGCGACGACTGGATGCGCCCGGCGCTGTGCGAGGAAGCGCTGCGGCTGGCCCGCATCCTGGCCCATCGGTTGCCGGTGCCGCCGGTACTTGGCCTGCTGGCGCTGATGGAGCTGCAGGCCTCGCGTGCAGCGGCGCGGGTGGACGCGCAGGGCGCGCCGGTGCTGCTGGACCAGCAGAACCGCGCGCGCTGGGATTGGCTGCAGATCGAACGTGGTCAGCAGGTGCTGGCGCGTGCGCTGGCCGCGGGTGGTGGCGACGATCCCTACGTGCTGCAGGCGCGCATTGCGGCCTGCCATGCAGCGGCGCGCCGCCCCGAGGATACCGATTGGCCGCGCATTGCTGCGCTCTATGCACAGCTTCTGCAGGTGCAGCCTTCGCCAGTGGTGGCATTGAACCGGGTGGTGGCGATCCTGCGCAGCGACGGTCCCTTCGCCGCGTGGGCGCAACTGCAGCCCTTGCTGGTCGACGCGCGCCTGCGTGACTACGCGCCACTGCAGGTGGTGCGTGGCGAGCTGTTGCAGGCACTGGGGCGCGAGCAGGATGCGCGTGACGCTTTTGGCGAGGCGGCTCGGCTCAGCCACAACCAGGCCGAGCGCAGACTGCTGCGGCAACGGGCCGGCCTGCCCCCCACGGACTGAGCCGACAAGGACAGCACTTGTCGCCGCGCGCCTGAGCGGCTATGTTTCGCGCCCAGCGGACGCATCAGCGCCCGCATTCCGTGCGTATTGACCGAGGAGCGGTTGGATGTATTCAAGGACGAAGAGCGCATCGCGCGCTTTTGCGCGCCTGCTTGCCTGTGCCCTGTGCCTGGCCGTATGGCCGACGGCCGTGCAGGCCGCGGACAAATCGCAGCAGGCCTATTGGGCCGGTTTTGCCTATACCGCTGACGCCGCCGCCGTGCAGGCGACCACCCCACATGCGCATGCGGTGCTGGAACGGCGTGGCCTGGTCCCGCTGAACCAGACGCTGGCGCAGTCGCTCAAGCGCCGCGCACCGGCCCACCTGGAGCTGATCGACCAGCCGGTGGCGATGCTCGACGGCACCACCAGCGCCACCGTGCTGGCCGCCGCGCTGGACCGCGAACTGGTCTCGGTCGAGCCGATCGGTGACCAGTACAAGGTGCTGGTGGAAGTGGCGCTGCAGGCGTTGTTCTTCGACTTCCGCGAGCGCCAGGTGATCGCGTCCTATCCGCTCACGCTGCAGCGCATCGACGTGCAGGATTACCGACCGGACAACGACGATATCGACGCGATCGTCGCCGATCTGCTGTATGGCGGCGCCGATACCAGCCTGTCGCAGGTGCTGGCGGCCAGCCTTGCCCAGGCCAGGTTGCCCGACGCGGCGGTGCGCCGTCTGCAGGTCGGTGGTGTAACCCTGTCCGACGCGGTCCGCGCCAAGCTGCCCGACCCGAAGTGGGAAGCGCCGCTGCGCGCCACGCTGGCCCATGAACTGTCCAAGACGCTGTCGTCCAACACCGGCGTCGGGCTGCTGCCGCCGGCCTCGGGCCAGGCGATCGGTGGCGCGATGGCTGCCCGCTTTGCCGACGGCAAGGTCTACCAGCTGAAGATTCCCGAACCCGACTACGTCATCAACCTGCAGGTCGATGCATTGAAGAACGGCGTGATCGAGGAAACCCCGGCGATGAAGACGATGCTGTTCGGCGCCTTCTTCACCGCCAGGGTGACCGAACCGTTCTCGGGGAAGGTCTATTTCGAACAGCCGCTGCGCAAGGGGGCCACCAAGGTGGTTCCGGCCACGCAGTGGCAGGTCGACCAGTGGTCGGCCAGCTACGAAACCCTGCTGGCCGGGCTCGATGCCTTCGCCGGCGCCGCCGCCAAGCGTGCCGATTCGCGCGCCTGGCTGGACGAACAGAAGCCGGGCGGCCGCCCGTTGCAGCAGCAGACCCAAGCCCTCCAGGAGTTGATCAAGTCATGTCGTTGATGCGTACCATCCTGCTCATCCTCATCGCGCTGGTGGTGGCCTCGCCGGTCGCTGCGCAGACCGCGAGTTCGCGCGGCACCGGCTCGGCCAGCTACGGCCTGCGCCTGAGTGCCGATACCCGTGCCCAGGCCCTGAACAAGGCCAAGGTCAACGCCCTGGAGGCGTACATCGCCGAAACCGGTGCGGCCAAGCTGCGCCTGTTCGAAGCGCGCCGCGCCGAGTTCATCGGCGAGATCGACCGCTACGTGCTCAGCGCGGTGCAGCTGTCGGACACCGAAGACAAGAAGGCCAAGACCTACACCGTCACCGTCCGTGCCGAGATCAACACCACCCTGCTGCAGACCAAGCTGGATGCGGGTTCGGCCGTGGCCGGTGCCACCGCCGCGCAGCGCTCGCTGCTGACCTTCCTGTTCATGGCGCGCTCGCAGGACACCGTGCAGTCGTTCCAGGACAAGGAATACCGCCGCGTCGACGCCAGCAGCAGCTACAGCGAGAACACCCGTGAGGGCGACAGCTTCCGCGGCAACTCGGTCAGCACCAACGGCAGCATCAACCAGAACGGATCGGTGTCGGTCACCAGCGGCGGCAGCACCACCGCACGCGCCGACAACATCACCTGGAAGGTGGCCAACGCCGCCGAGGTCAACACCGCGATGACCGGTGCCTTCAGCGCCGCCGGCTACGAAGTGGTTGAAGCCGAATACGTGGAAGGCGAGTCGCGTGGCCTGCTCAGCATCGAGCGCATCCGCAAGGACTTCAGCACCGGCAACGACCTGGCCCCGGCCACCCTGCGTGACACCGCCAACGGCATCCGTGCAGCCAACATTCCGTACATCGCCGTCGGCACCCTCGACGTCGGCATGCGCGACCGCGACCCGGCCAGTGGCAACACCCGCGTGTTCGTCACTGTCACCGGCAAGGTGCTGGACGTGACCGGTCGTTTCCCGCGCACCGTGTCGTCGGTCGGTCCGGTGCAGTTCTCCGGCACCGGCCCGAATGAAACCGTGGCCCGTACCAATGCCCTGCAGCTGGCTGCCGAAAAGGCCGCCCAGCAGATGATCAACGAACTGAACGTCAAGGCGGTCCGCTGATCCGCCACCCCGGTGGGTGCCGAGCGCGCTCGGCATCGCCCCGGGGCTCACCGATTCCCCACGTGCCGCACCGCGGCCGTCTCTCCCAAAGGACTCTCACATGATCCGCAATACCGCTCTTGTCCTGGCCATCGCGGCCGCCACCCTGTCGATGCCGGCGCACGCTGGCCTGGGCAAGCTGAAGGACCTGGCCGGCGCCGCCACCGGTACCTCCAGCAGCAGCGCCTCCAGCGCCGCCGCACCGGATGAAGCCGCGCAGGAAGCACTGGTGCGTCGTTTCGTCAGCTCGCAGTCGCACTCGCTGCAGGCCCAGACCTCATTCGCCCGTGCCTTCGGCCTGGCCGAGCAGGTGCAGCTGCTGGAAGCCGAGCGCCAGGCGCTGTCGTCGGGTTCGGTCAGCGTCGATGCGATGAAGAAGTCGGTGTCGGTCAGCGAAGCCGCTCAGGCCGCGATCGACGAGCGCCAGGCCGCGCAGCCGGAGCTGAACGCTGAATCCAAGCAGCACTATGCCGAAGGCCTGGTCTCGCTGCTGGCGTCGGCTGCCGAAGCGCAGAAGCTGGGCGGCGAAGCCAGCAACTTCACCGCCGGCATGAAGAACCTGGGCGCCACCCAGATGGCCACCGTCGGCCGCAAGCTGGCTGCCGGTGCATGGGTGGCCAAGGAATCGCCGGGCTTCATCCAGGGCCTGTACGGCTCGACCAAGTCGGCCGTGACCTTCGCCAAGAAGAGCAAGGTGAAGGTGCCGTCGAACGCCGATTCGATGCTCGACTCGATCTGATCCGAGGATCAACCCCATGCGTACGACCTCCCGTTTGATCGGCCTGGGCCTGGCTGCCGTGCTGCTTGCAGCCTGCGGCAAGCAGGACACCCCGGCCGCCGATGCGCCCACACCCGCCAAGGACAAGGCAACCAGTGCACTGGCCAGCAATGCGCCAGTGGAAGCAGCGCCCCTGCGTGGCACGCCGGATTTCGGCGGCACCACCCAGGTCGCGCGCGAGGCCGACGGCATCGGCAGCACCCCGGAACTGGCGGTGCTGGCGGCGCTGCAGTCGGCGGTGGCGCAGGTCAACGGCGTACGCGTGGCCAGCCAGATGCAGGGCCTGCGCGCAGGCCTGCATGTGGACGTGGATGATGAACACGTCGGCGATATCCGCGCCGACGCGTTCACCCAGCAGATGATCGCCGGCTCGCAGGGCGCGGTGCTGGGCTATGAAATCCTGTCGCAGGACGAAGTGCGGCAGCTGGACGAGGAAACCATCGCCCGCGTGCGCGCCAGCGATGAAGGCTGGAGCTTCAAGGGCTCGGCCTCTGCCAGCGCCTCTGGCGAAGCCACGGCCAAGGGCGGCGGTGCCTCGGCCAGCGTCAGGGAAAGCTACGACGAGAAGGTCAGCGTCGATGCCAAGCGTGGCGCAAGCTCGTTCGATTCCGACGTGACCCACCGCAGCATGCGCAGCTACTGGAAGGTACGCGTGCGTGCCCAGATCGCCCAGTACCGCGCACCGGACGAGCAGGGCAAGCCGAAGATCGTGGTCGCGCTGCCGCGTACCAAAGCCGGCAGCTATGCCGTGGGCGATGGCCGCGTGAGCGCCGATGAAGTGGCCGACGCGATCCGCGCACGCCTGTCCGACACGCTGACCCAGACCCAGCGCTTCATCGTGCTGGATCGCGAGTTCGGCGACGAACTGCAGGCCGAGATCGACCACATCAACAGCGGCAACGTGCGTTTGCAGGACACTGCCCGCGTCGGCCAGCAGCTGGCGACCGACCTGATCCTGATCCCGACCATCGAACGCTTCGAGTACCCGCGCAGCGTGCGTAACCTGCGCATGTCCGACCGCCAGGTGACCTCGTATTCCGGTGGCGGCCGCATCACCCTGCGCCTGGTCAACGCCACCACTGGCCAGGTGGTGATGTCCGACAGCTTCGATCACCAGTTGGCCTCGACCGGCCCGAGCACCCTGCCGCGTGTGGTCAACGGCCGCAACATGGCTGCGGCGATGATGGAATCGCTGTCCGGCCAGATCGGCACCAGCATCGTCACCACGCTGTTCCCGGTATCGGTGGTGTCGGTGGACGGTGACCAGGTGGTGCTGAGCCAGGGCGGTGACACCGTGCAGGCCGGCCAGCGCTGGCAGGCTGTGCGCCTGGGCGAGGAACTGAAGGACCCGCAGACCGGCCGTTCGCTGGGCCGCAGCGAACACCCGTGCTGCACCATCCGCATCGACCGCGTGGCTGCGCAGACCTCGTACGGCACCATCGAAGATGGCGTTGACGCGATGCGCGGCGGCTTCCGTCCGGGCCAGATCGAACTGCGCCAGAAGCTGGGCAGCAAGCCGGCTGCCGCCGCTGCTGGCGCAACGGCCTCGGCAGCACCGGCTACCGCCGCGCGCCCGGTGGCCAAGCCGAAGCCCAAGCCTGCCGCGGCCCCGGCCGAAGACCCGAACTGGTAACAGGCTCAGGCAACACACAGATGGGGTCAGAGCCCTTTCCCGCCGGGAAAGGGATCTGACCCTTTCTTGTTTCCGTTCGTGTCGACCATGGTCGACACCCACCAACAGCAGCGGGAACCTGTCGAAGGCGGGGTGGGTCCGGTTGCGGGGGCGTGAGCCGCATGGATGCGGCGACCGAGCCTTATCTGATGGAAATCTGTCAGCGTAGGTGTCGAGAGCCGGCGTGGGCCGCCGTACGAGCCTGGATCTCGACGATCGCCATGTAGCTTGGCGCCCACACCGGATTCTCCCTTGATCCGCC